>JBGOTL010000001.1:0-117204 GCA_041476465.1 Candidatus Acidiferrum sp.
CCTGGTGTCGCATACGTGGTGCGCGAATCGCTGGGATTAAAGTAGATGTCCGCGTCCAGAATCTGGCCGACCTGGGTCGAGAGCGCGCCGCTCCCGACCTGTATCCCAATGCGGTCTGCGGTAATCACCCGCGTAAATGCCAGCACTCCCGGTGTAAACGCCATGTCCGCCTGGTCCAAGCAGATCGAATTCACGCCATCGGACCCGCAGGGGTTTGCTGCAGCCACGCGCGTCAGCGGCGCCAGGGAACCCGGGGTCAGTGTGGTGCCGCTCACGCCAGTCCACACCGCCAGGGACTGCATGATTGCTTGCTCGATCTCATTGAGCCGGCCATTTGCCGTCTGATCCTGGGTAATGATTGTCACCGGGTTGCTACTGAGCGCCGTGCTCCACCGCACGGCAATACTTCCTGCCGCAGTCAACTGGTGCGAGTGCACCGGACACGCCGAGCCGCCGGAAACCGCCGCTGGCTGCCGCACATCCGGCACAATCTCATTGAATGTGTATCCTTGCGCCCCGGTCACCATGCATGCCCCATAGATCACCGCAAGAACTGCCGAACAAATCTTTCGCGCTCTTTCTTTCATTGCATTTCTCCTCTGCATCCTTTGCGCTCACTAGCAGGTTGCTGAAAAAGTTCCATTGGTGTCATTCCGAGGAGCCCGCCGTGGCGGGCGACGAGGAATCTGCTTTTTCTTGGCTTTTTCGTGGGAAGCAGATCCCTCGCTGCGCTCGGGATGACAATAAAGGACTTTTTCAGCTCCCTGCTGGAGCTTCGGTGTTGCACCCTTCTTTGCCACTGTTCGAACCATGGCTCGCGGCAACGGCCGGCGCAGTTACTTGGCAAGTTCCTTGCGTAGCTTCTCTTGAAAAACCGCTACCGGCATATTCCGTATGCCGCTCCGCAGGAACTCGCGCGTTTGTGGGTCAAACACCGGCTTCTCCGCCGAATCCTGCGTCACTGTTTCCGCGCTGTTTTGCGTATCGCGCCGAATCCGGAATGTTCCCTGGCTCCACCCGAGGACGCGGTAGGGTTCGCCGGGCGTTCCCCACAAGAACAGGTACACCTCCTCGCCCGGGCGGAACGCCGGCACGCCATCCACATGCGAGTGCAAGGGCCCGGCGATGCCGCCCAGCACTCGCACCGTGACGATTCCCGGCAGCAGCCCTTTGTTGCGCTCCAGCACTTCGAAGCGCGTTTCCGTCCAGATCTCGCCCTTTTCCCAGTGACTTTCCGCGCTCAGGCAGCGCAGCCGCGCCACGGCCGTGGATTCCTGCGCCAATTCTTCGAAGCGCAGCTTTACAAGCGTGGTGGCGTTGGCCACCAGCGCGATCAGCAGTATCCCCGCCAGCAGCACCGCCCAGAGAAAACGCCTGCGTTGCAAATAACTCATACTCCGCTACCTCCTGTCATTCAGTCGACCTCCAGAACGCCGGTCGCGGCGGTCTTGTCCAGATTGTTGTTTTGAATGAAAATCGTGCGCGCGCCAGGGATGGCGTTGGCAGGAATCTGCAGCGTCAGGTGAATAATCCCCAGCCCCGCTGGCTGTTTCGCGATGACCAGCACGTCGCCAGGACCCGAGACCGTGTAGGCCATGCTGGTGTCCAGTCCGCTCTGCGAAAAAATGCAGACGTCCGCCGCCACCGCGCCACTCGCGGGTCGCTGCAGCGGAAGGGGATTTCCCCCCAGGTTGCAGGTCGTCGTCGCGGTAACGAACGTTCCCAGCGCGGCCACATTCAAGTCCAGGCTGGCTCCGCCCACGTCCAGCCCAGCCGTCGTTGGTTGCACCACAACAATGTCTTTGCCGCTGGCCACTGGCGCGCTGCTCGTCAGCGAAATCAACGCGTCCGAGCTTCCGGGTGTAACAATGATGACGGACACCACATTCGAACTGCTTCCGTCGGGGTTCTTGATCTGTACGCTCAAGCTTCCCGCTGCGGCCACGTCTGCTGGAGTTACCGGCGCGGTGCATTCCGTCGCGGAGTTGCACGTGGTCGTACGCGAAGTTCCGCCAATCAGTATTGCCGAGCCGGGTCCCGGAGCCGAAGCCACGAACCCGCTGCCATCCACGCGCAGTGTGAAACCGTTTGCGCCGCCCGCGTACACGCTCGCCGGATGCAGCGACAATATGTTCGCGCCCGTGGAGATGGTGACGCTGGCGGTTCCCGTTTGCGACGTGTCGTCTTGACTGATGGCCACGACCTGCAAATTGTCCGGCGAAGGCGCCGCGGCAGGCGCGGTATACGCGCCATTCGATGTGATCAAACCGCACACCGCGCCTCCCGTACACGCCGTTCCTTGCACTTGCCAGACGACGCTCTGGTTGTCCGTACCCAGCACCGTGGCCGTGAATCCTTGCACCGCCAGCGGCGCCAGCGTTGCGTTTGCTGGCAACACGCTGACCACCACGTGGTTGATCACGGTGATCTGCGCGGACGCGCTTTTCGTGGCATCCGCGGCACTGCTTACCTTTACTGTCACTGGATTCGTGGTGGGAATAGCCCCCGGCGCGAGATAGTCCGCTTGCAGGACATTTCCGCTGATCACCGCCTGGCACGGATTCGATCCCACGGCGCATATCTGGCCCAGGGCCACGTTGCCGCCGGGCAATCCGTTGACGCTCCAGGTCACACTGGTATTTGCTGTTCCATTCACCTGCGCCGTCAGGGTCACGCGATGATTCGCGGCGCGCGTGGCCGTACCTGGAGAAACGTTTACGCTCACGCCGGGCTGAATGGCTATCGTTGCTTGCGCCTTTTTTGAGGTGTCGGCTTGCGGCGTTACCGTGACGTTCACGTTATTCGGCTGGGGGGCGCTGCTCGGCGCGGTGTAGGTCGCCGAATCTGCCGTGGCGGTTCCACCCGCCAACTGCGTGGTCACCGCCGTCAATATCCCGCAGCTTGCGCCGCTGCAACCCGCTCCCGAGAGCGACCAGGACAGAGCATTACTCGGGTTCGAACCCGGCACCGGCGTGAACGTGGCCACAATCGTCGCCGTGCCTCCCGCGGGCACGCTCGCTGGTGCCGCAAGCTGCAATGTAAAGTTGCTGGTGATCGTCAGTGATGCTAAATTTTGCTTGGACGGGTCCGCGACGCTCACTGCCATTAGCGTCACGCTTGCCGCACCAGGCAGGATTTGCGGCGCGGTGTAGTTGCCATTGGCATCCACCGTTCCACAAGCGCTCGGGCACGCCGCGCCGGAAAGGCTCCACCGCAGCGAATTGTCCGGATGCCCCGCGCTGCTTATCGAAGCATGAAAATTTTGCGATGCGCCCAACTCCACGCTGGCCGCTCCCGGTGTTAGTCCCACGGTGATATCGCTGGTGATGGTCACGGGCGCCGCTGTGGATTTTGTCGCATCGGCATGGCTTGTCGCGGTCACCTGCACGTTTGCAGGCGAGGGCAAGTCGGCGGGCGCCGTATACACACCGTCCGTCGTGATTGTTCCCACCGTGGAATTTCCTCCGGGCACGCCGGAGACGCTCCAGGAAACACTGGTGTCGCTTGTGTTGGTGACTGTCGCCATGAAGGTTTGCGTGTTCCCCAAAATCAACGAAGCGCTTTTCGGCGAGATACTCACTTGAATGGAGGGAGGTGGGGCGGCGGAGGTGTAACAGAGCCTGCGCCTCCCCCGCCGCAGCCCAGCGTCCACGCACCCGTCGTGAGGAGCACGGCCATCGGCAACGCCCCAGACGCCGCCATTAGGAAATTTGTCTTCGTGAATCTCGCGCTTCTCTCTTGCGGAAGGGACCGCATGCCGCACAGGAATGCAGGCGAAGGGCCAGCGAAAGAAGAGGAGCTGAGGGTCAGGGGGAAAAGGAGTTTGGTAAATCCTCACAAACCGCGTAAGTCTTTATTTTACAATTAGTTAGAGCCATCCACATATGGCAATTACGGCTCGCAGATTTCGCGGGGCGCTCGATCCCCGAAGACGAAATCGGACTCCACAATTCCGATTTGGCACTCATAGGGAGTACTTCCATTTCATATTGGAACTTGCCGCCCGCGCCTCTGTATATCCTGTTCTTATCTTTTCTGGGTACTCTGCCCCCGGCGCTTGCCCCGATTTGGTCGGGGTGGTTAACTCATTCTTCGTGTGAACCAATTCTCAGACCACGGCGTCTGGTAAGTGTGCGGGGTCGAGCACTTCGCGTTCGCATATGAATGAGGATGCATGCAGGAGCTGGTTCTGATCCAGCCGGGTCGCACAGCGCAGACGGTTCTGTCACGGGAAGCTGAACAGGCCGCCGTCCGCCGCGAATTCGAAGAGCGCCTAACCGAATGCGGGCCGCTGGCTTTCCGCGTCGCGCGCGGTGTCTTGCGCAACACCGCCGACGCCGAAGACGTCGCTCAAGAAGCCTTGCTGCGCGCGTACCGGCGCTTTGACCGTTTGCGCGACCGCACGCGGTTTCGCGCCTGGCTGGTGCGCATTGCGTTTCGCCTGGCGCTCGACCGTGCCCGCTCGTCGAAGCGCCGCGAACTGCGCGAAACGCTCTGGTCGCGGCCAGAGCGGCGGCCCTCTCCGCCGACCGCGGAAGACGCAGCCGCGTCGAGTGAATTTCAGGCGCGTCTCGATCGCGCCATGGATGAATTGCCTGAAAAATTGCGACTGGTCCTTCTGCTTGCGGCCATCGAAGGTCGCACCATCGATGAGGTTTCAGAAATGCTCGGCATTCCCGCCGGCACCGTGAAATCGAGATTATTTTTCGCCAGGAAGCAGTTAGCGGAGAAATTGCGATGACCTGTGAAGACTACAGAGGAGCGTTAATCGAATCGGCAGCCGCCGGGACGGTGTCTGTTGGGGCTGCAGCTGCGCATTTGGCCGATTGCGCCGCCTGCCGCGCCGCCTTTGCGGAAGAACAATCCCTCTTCGCCTCCATCGATGCCGGCCTGTGCGTTACCGCCAACGCCGAAATCCCCCCATCTTTCGTTCCCCGTGTCCGCGCCCTCATCACTGAGCAATCCGTTCTGCCTCGCACGTGGGCGCCCGCCCGGATGGTTTTTGCAGTCGCCGTAGCTGCAAGCGTAGTTATTCTCGCCGTGCAGGTTGCACGACACGCAAGAATCGACCAGCAAAGAAAAGCGCCGGCTAACCGAGAGCTAGCATCGGATGTCGTCGCACCTGCCGCTCCCAGGGGCGTGCTTCGTTCTGGTTCCGCATCGGTATCCCCCTCGATTGTCGAAAAGAGGCGCAGCGGGGCTACTACAAAAACTCATCAAAAAACGCCGCCACTCGACATTGCCGAAACAGAAATCATCGTGCCCCCCGATCAGGAGTTAATCCTGGCTAGCTATGCGCAATATTTGCGCCGTCAAGGACTACCCGTCGTTGTGGTGGATGCGCCGGAATCAGCTTTCCAACCCTTGAAAATTGAGTTGATCCAAATTGCCGAGCTTGACGTCAAGCCCTTAGCGGACAATTACTCGCAATGAGCGCCGCCAAGCCATTCAGCATTATGAAAACTACGATCCATTTAGGAGGAGTTCTGTGAACAAAATCTTCGGTTTGATTCTGCTTCTTTCGCTGTGCGGAGCCGTGCCGCAAAGCATCGCGCAGGAAAAACAACAGGAAAAGCCCAAAACAGAAGAGCGCGCGAAACCCCCAATCCCGGTTAAAATTCAGGTTGTTCTCACTGAAAATGACGGCGACAAGAAAATTTCAAGCTTGCCGTACTCCTTCGTCGCCATCGTCGACGACAAACTAGGCGGACCTTACTCGACCTCGACAAGCCTTCGCACCGGTGTGCGTGTACCCATCGAAATTGAGGGCAAAGACCAGAAAATGCAATATCTCGACGTAGGCTCGAATATTGATTGTGGCGTGCACATCGAAGACGATGGCCGCTATAATGTCTACCTCACCTTTGAGCGCTCCGCCTTATATCCCAATGCCGATTCCGGTGCGGCACGGCCGGAAGTCGTTCCCACGGCCGGCCACCCAATCGTCCGGCAGTTCAGAAGTTCCGAGAGGATCATTCTCAAAGACGGTCAAACTTCAGAGAGTGTTCTGTCCACCGACCCTCTCAACGGCCACGTGCTTCGTCTTTCGATCACTCTCAACGTGCTGAAATGAGAGCGGCTATCGCCGCGGGCAGATCAGAATACGCAAAGTGAAATCCCAGCTTCTTCAACACGCCTGGCGCGACGCGCTGGCTGGATAACAGCAGCGCGTCCGCCATTTCTCCGAGCGCCAGCCGCAACGCAAACGCCGGAGCAGGGAAGAGCGCTGGGCAGTGCATGGCGCGCGCCAACTCCTTGGTGAACTCCGTGTTGCGTACCGGTTGTGGCGCTACCACATTGATCGCGCCGCGTACTGCTCCGTTCTCCAAAGCGAAATGCAGGATGCCAACCACATCTTCGAGCCTCACCCAGGACATCCACTGTCGCCCGCTTCCGATCCTTCCGCCTGCGCCAAACTTGAACGGCAGCATCATCTTCGGCAGCGCCCCGCCATGCCTCGCCAGAATAATTCCAAACCGCGCCAGCACCACGCGAATCCCCAACGCCTCGGCTTTCACCGCTTCCGCTTCCCATTCGCTTGCCAACCCGGAAAGAAAATCTGATCCTGGCGCGCTTTCCTCCGTCAGCAATTCTTCTCCGCGATTCCCATAAATCCCGATTGCCGAAGCCGACACCAGCACCCTCGGCCGAGCATTCATCTGCGCCAGCGCTTTCACCAGCGCGCGTGTCTTATCCACGCGGCTTGTTCGCAGTAATTCCTTACGCTCCACCGTCCATCGCCCATCCGCGATCGACGCCCCCGCCAGATTCACCACCGCATCCGCGCCCACCGCGGCTCCGCCCAACTCTCCTGTCGCGGGATTCCACATCACTTCAAAACCGTTCGCCGTCTGCGGCTGAGTAGTGCCGGGCCGCACCAGCCGGCAGACCGTGTGCCCCTCCCGCGCCAATGCGCCGACCAGCGCCGTCCCCACCAGTCCGCTCGAACCCGTCACCAGAATTTTCATCGCTCTCTCTTTCTTGCCGCACGCGCTACAATTCTAATGTGGCTACTGTCTCCCAATCCATCCGCGTCAAGGTCCTCTTCTTTGGACGCATCAAAGAGCTCATCGGCCGCGCCGAGGATTCCGCCGACCTGCCCGCGGGCGCGTCCATCGAGCGGCTGTTCGCGCAATACACCGCCCTCCATTCTGAACTCGCCAAGTATCGGCCATCGCTGGTCGCGTCTTGTAACCAGGAATTCGTCGAGTGGACCACGCTACTCCATTCCGGTGACGAGGTCGCTTTCATTCCCCCGGTCAGCGGAGGCTGAGCCGCTACAAATGACCACGCCACCCCATTCTGATCTTTTCCAACTCGTCCGCGGCCCCATCGATCCCGCGGCCCTCGTCCGCCAGGTACGCGCCGCCGAAGACGGCGCCATCGTCACCTTCGACGG
Organism: Candidatus Acidiferrum sp.; assembly: GCA_041476465.1. GTDB lineage: Bacteria > Acidobacteriota > Terriglobia > Acidiferrales > UBA7541 > Acidiferrum. Next base: position 7,400 of record JBGOTL010000001.1, read on the forward strand.
CTTTGTCCGCAACGAATCCCGTGGCCGCCGCACGCTCTATCTCGAATATGAAGCCTACGAATCCATGGCCCTTGCGAAAATGGCAGAAATCGCCGCGCACATCCACGCAAAATTTTCCATCCATCGCGTGGCCATCGTTCATCGCCTGGGCCGCTTGGAAATCGGCGAAACCAGCGTGTTCATCGCCGTCAGCGCCGCGCATCGCTCCGCGGCCTTCGATGCCTGCCGCTATGCTATCGACACCCTCAAGCGCACCGTCCCCATCTGGAAAAAAGAATATTTCGCCGACGGCGCGGTCTGGGCCGACGGCGAACTGCCTCCCGTGCCCGCTACCATACCTGGGACGACCCCCGCGGCGAAGACGGCATCTTAACCCTTGATGATTCTTACTCGACCCTCAGCCCGCGCCGCTTTTCTAAGCCTCTTCGCTGCTTTTTTCTTCAGCGGCGTCGCAGCGGCGCAGGAAAAGCCGGACCGTCCTCCCTGGGCGCAGCCTGAGGCTGCGAGTCCCGCGAAGCCTGCCGAACCCGCTCAGGAAAAGCCAAAAACCAAAACGCAGAAAGACGCTGGCGGCGGCCCCAAAATCACCGTCAACGTAAACCTCGTCAGCGTTCTCGTCAGCGTCCTGGACGACCACAATCGTCCCGCGCCCGATTTGCCCCGCGAAGCCTTCCAGCTCTATGAAGAAGGCGTTCTGCAAAAAATCGAAATCTTCGAAGCGGAAACCCAGCAGCCGCTGGACCTCGCCCTCATGATCGATTCCAGCCTCAGCGCGCACAAGGAGATCGCCTTCGAGCGCGAAGCCTCCGCGCATTTTATCCGCCAGGTGTTGCGCCCCGGCGACCACCTCTCGGTATTCTCTTTCGACGAATCGGTCAGGCAGATCGCCAATTTTTCGGACAGTGTGGCCACGTTGCAGGAAGCCGTGCGTAAAATTGTCGATGGCGCCGGCACCTCCATCTACGACGCCGTGGTGTTCGGCTCCCGTGCGCTGGAAAAACGCCCCGATGACCACCGCCGTGTCATCATCATGGTCACCGATGCCGGCGAAACCACCAGCCGCGCTGACTTCGACGCCGCACGCAAGGCCGCGCTGCACGCGGGCATATTGCTCTACACCATCGTCGTCCGTCCGGTAAAAAGTGAAAGCGGCCGCAACACCGCAGGAGAACACGCGCTGGAGACCATCACCGACACCACCGGTGGCGCCATGTTCTTTCCGGACTCCGCCCAGGACCTCGACATCATCTTCGATCGCATCGACCGCGAACTCCGCACCCAGTACCGCCTCGCCTACTACCCCAACCCTCGCGGCCCCGCCAACACCTACCGCGGCATCGAAGTAAAAGTCCTCAGTGGCGACTACCAGGTGCGCCACCGCAAAATCTACCTCACCGGCCCGCAATAATTCCTCTTCTGTAGCGGCGAGTTTATCTCGCCATCCCTTCCTTGCTTTTGTAGCGGCCGCCTTCTGAGGCGGGCATCTTCGCCTTTGTCCTGCTCTTGTAGCGCCGGGCTTTCCCCCGGTTTCTGGGGCGCGCCTTCTGCGTCCCGGTGATGTGTACCGGGGGTCCCGATGGTTCATGTCGGGAAGCCCGGCATCTTCAGTTCTTGCATTTGGAGGTCGGAGCCTTAGCTCCGAAATAACCGCTTCCCCCTGTAGCTCGTGGGCTTTAGCCTCTGAGGCCCAGCTTTTCCTATTTCAACGGTTCTGCTGGCATCTGTCGTCCCGTTGCGGCACCCCATCCACTCTCGCTCGACCTAAACTCTTCCCTTGCAACATTCTTTTCTTATTTTTCTGGCACTTCGCCTGCCTTTCCTCAGCCCCAGCAACATTGGGGTGATTCATGCATCGATCCACATGGCGCAGAGTTCTGCTGACTGGCTTGTTCTTCTTTCTGCAAACCAGCATTTCCCAGGCGCAAGGCATCTCCGCCACGCGCATCCCGCGCGCAGAATTTGGCGTGCAATTCATAGGCCTCGCGCTCTCCGCCCCGGTCACCAGGGGCAGCATCGGGTTCGGCGCGCACGCCGGCTACAATCTCTCCCACTACGTCAGTCTCGACGCAGACCTCAACCACTTTTCCTTCGGCGAAACCCCTGCGCAACACTCCGGCACGCTCATGGGTTTCGCCGGCGTCCGCGCGGGCGTTACCATCCCGAAAGGCGGCCTTTACTTCAAAGTGCGCCCTGGCTTGGTTCATTTCCCGCGCAATGGCGAATTGCAAACCCGCGGCCTGACCCAACTCAACCACTTCGCTCTGGATACTGGTTTCGTGCTGCTCCGCTATTTCCCCAATCACACCTATGTGCGTTTCGATCTTGGTGAAACCATCATCACGTACGGTTCCGGCAGCGTCACCAATTCCTCGGGACGCTTGGTTTACCTCGGCACTACAAACAACGCAAACATCTCCGTCGGCTTCGGCCTCCACTTCTGACTTTCACTGGCCCGCATCCGGCCTTTGTAGAGGCGAGTTCATCTTGCCATCCCTTCCTTGCTTTTGTAGCGGCCGCCTTCTGAGGCGGGCATCTTCGCCTTTGTCCTGCTCTTGTAGCGCCGGGCTTTTTTACCCCGGCCCGCTCGGGGCCCGTCCGTGTAGTGGTCGCATTGGTTAAAGAACGGAGCGGGGTACCTCTCAATCGTTCTCTCACCAAGCGCACCCGGCTTGCGGCTAATGGTAGAGTGGAGGCGCGTTCGCCCGGTTCGGCGATGCAATTCAAGATGACCAAACACTACCTCGACGCCGCCATCGAAATCGCCCGCGAAGCCGGCCAAGTCCTGCGCGAGGAATTCACCCGTCCGCCGGACATCGCCTACAAAGGGGATTTTGACCTGGTGACGCAAGCCGACAAGCGCGCGGAAAAGGTAATCGTCTCGCGGCTGCAAGAACAGTTCCCGGGCCACGCGGTGGCTGCCGAGGAAGGCACCGGGCGTGAAACCAGCTCTGAATTTCGCTGGCACGTGGACCCGCTCGACGGCACAACAAATTTCGCGCACGGCTATCCGTGCTTTTGCGTGTCCATCGCGCTCGCGCAAAACGAAAAACTCATCGCCGGCGTGGTCTACAATCCCATCTACGAAGAACTCTTCTGCGCCGCGCGCGGTGAAGGCGCCACCTTCAACAGCAAGAAAATACACGCCTCCAAAAACGCCACTCTGAAAACCAGCTTGCTCTGCACCGGCTTCCCCAATCACAAGCGCCAGGCTCATCCGAATATTCACTACTACTGGGATTTCACGCTGCGTTCTCATGGTGTCCGCCGCGACGGCTCCGCCGCTCTTGATCTCGCCTACGTTGCCGCTGGGCGCTTCGATGGCTTCTGGGAATTTGGGCTCAAACCCTGGGATACCGCCGCGGGCGTCCTCCTCGTCGAAGAAGCCGGCGGAAAAATCAGCGATCTGCAAGGTCGTTCCTACGCTCTAGGCGGTGCTACAATTCTCGCATCCAATGCATTGATTCATAATGAAATGGTGCGCATCGCCGCCGACATCGCCAACCGCAATCTCGCCACTCCTCTTCAGCCGTAGTCTGTCCAGGTCCAATCTAAGTATATTGTTATCTTGCACTTACAGTTGGCTGGCCTTTTCTGGATTCCTCCCGCTCGGCCTGCTAAAATCTTATGGCAACGAAGAAGCCCCTGCGCCCGTCAAAGACGCAAGATCATTCCAAAACTTCAATTCCGTTGCCAAGCTTTGTGTAGGGAGATAGAAATGCGCCCGCTCGCTCAATCACGAAAACTCGCCACGCTCATGATGGCGGCAGTCATCTATGCAGTCAGCTTTCCCAATCGTTCCTTCGCAGACGACAAAAGCGACAACAACCCACCAGCGAAAGCTGCGGGAGTAATGCTGGATACCCCATCTCCCGGATTGACCGAGCGCGAGCGAATGCTTCTCGGCCGCTTGGAGGAACTCGAAAAGCGCGTCGCTGAACTCGAATCGAAGGGCAACCCACCTGCGTCATCTAAGGAGACCCCTCCATCTAACGCGGAGCCCGCACCGGCCGTCGCTCCAGTACCAGCAGCTTCTGAAGCCACCTTAAACATTATCCCCCGTGAAAAATCAATCGCCGGCGTATCGGCTCCGGCCGCTGTCCAAGACAGTCTTCACGGAGGAAAAACACCCAAGTCCGAGCCTTTCGCCTTCGCCGATTTCACCTGGCTCAACGGCAACAGCCGTACCAAGGAATCGCCGCTCGATTCAAAATATTTCACCGGTGAATTCCGCGCCGACAGTTCTTACATCTACGATTTTAACCATCCTAAAGATGACACCCTCGTGGGTACCTCCGAGAGCGGCCGGACGCAAGAATTCCAGGTTCAGCAACTTGGTATCGGCGGCGATTTCCACGTAGACCACGTCCGCGGCCGCCTCATGACCCAATTCGGCATGTTCTCCACGATGACTCCCCGCAACGATGCCAGTACCTCGCGTGGCCAGTGGAATCTTTCCGATGCTTATCGGTACCTCTCGGAAGCCTACGGCGGGTATCACTTCGATGTCATGCACGGCATCAACGTTGACGCGGGCATCTTCATGTCCTACGTTGGCCTGTTCAGCTACTACAATTTCGACAACTGGGCTTATCAGCCATCGTACGTTTCCTCCAATACGCCGTGGTTCTTCAATGGCGTCCGCGTGCAAATTTTCCCCACGGAAAAATTGAAGATCGAGCCGTGGTTTATCAACGGCTGGCAGTCCTACGGCCGCTTCAACGGCCGTCCAGGGCTCGGGATGCAAATCCTGTGGCGCCCCACCGGCTCCATCTCCATTCTCACCAACAATTATGGCGTCGGCCAGGACACGCTCAACACTCCCGGCCGTACTCGCATGCACAGCGATAGCAGCATAGAGTTCAAGTATTACGACAACCCTTCGAGATTCTTGGATAAAGCCGCTTTTTCTCTGACCGGCGATATCGGCTGCGAAAGCGGCGGTGGTGTGAGCTGCTTCGGTAGCCGCAAAGGCGGCCCCAAGCAAAGTTTCCTTGGCTACATGGTTTACAACCGCTTCTGGTTCGACAAAGATCAATACGGTCTCACTCTCGGCGGCGGAAAAATGAACAATCCGGGGCGCTATCTTGTGCTCATGCCGCCCATCAACGGAGCCACCGCAGCTTCCGGGACGTCTTATTTCACAGAGAATCCCGGCGACCCATTTAAGGCCTGGGATGCTACCGCCACATTCGACTGGATGCCCAAGCAGTTCATCACCTTTCGTTGGGAATTCAATCATCGCGCGGCAAACGTTCCGTACTTCTCCGGCCCGGGCGGCGTTACACCTGATGGCGGGAATACCGGGGCGCCCGGCTCCGTCGTGCCTGGCTTCACACCGGATCTCCGCAAGATCGAGAACCGCCTCAACCTCGCCATCCTTGTCAAACTCTAGTTTGCGACAAAAGAAAGCGCCCCGGCTCAGCCGGAACGCTTTCTTTCTGAATCCATATTTTTTGCGCAGGGTAGAATTTCCGTTGGTTCTCGTTGGAGCGGGATAACTTGGCCAGCGCCAGCGAATCACCCGTCGACCTGGCGATTGCAGTGCAACCCACGCTTCCTTCCAGCTATACTCTCCCGGCAAGAGGTTAGCGAGGTGAAAATGAAGCGCGTAACCGGAATCGGCGGCATCTTCTTCAAATCCGATAACCCCAGAGGGCTCTACAAGTGGTACGAGGAACACCTGGGCATCCATCGTACCCCCGATGGAACCGGGGCCATCTTCGAGTGGCGCGACGCGCAGAGTAACTCCACCGGGATGACCGTCTGGTCCATCTTCCCTCGCGATACCAAGTACTTCGATCCCGGCAAGAGTGGATTTATGATCAACTACCGCGTAGATAATCTGGACGCGCTGCTGGAAATTCTGAAGAACGAGGGTGTGCAAATCGACCCGCATCGCGAGGACTACGACTACGGCCGCTTCGCCTGGATCATGGACCCTGAAGGCAACCGCATTGAATTGTGGGAGCCTCCAAAGCCGAAGTGAAAAATTCTCCGCTCTGGTGCAAGAGCCTTAGTAGCAGCAATCTCATTTTGAGGTATGCTTTTCATGAAATGATCCGTTATGTCTAAGTTCCGTGTCTCGCGGGCAATCTTTCCGGTAAGATTGTTCGCCTGGCAAGGGATTTTCACGCAGGAGACCACTCCGCATGTATAAAATCATCTCGCTGCTTGCACTCGGATTCGCACTCTTACCCTTCTGGCGCCCGCAAGGGAAGCCCACCGACGAACTGGAGATTGACCGGCAGGAAGTCGTCAATCTCGAGAATGAAACCGCGCGGGCTCTACAGCTCAACAACGCCACTTTCTTCAAGCGTGTGTACAGTGAAGACTTTATTGCCACCTCCGCTAGCGGTCTGGTGATGGACAAAGCAACCTTTGTGAACTCAGTGCAGTATTCCGACGCCAAGTTTGATTCCTTCATCGCGACCGACATTCGCGTGCGTTTCTACCAGGATACCGCCGTCGTAAATTGCCTGTGGACGGAGCGCGGCAAGCTCCGCGGACAAGTCTTCAGCAATCAGTCGCGCATCCTGCATGTTTACATCAATGGTCCCCGTGGCTGGCAGGCGGTGGCCAGCCAGGAGACTCCGCTGCCAGGAGCGGGGCGCTAGCCGCAATTGGCGGCTGTTCAACCGGAGTTGCTGCCCCTCGCGTTGACGTAGCCGAACGCCAATGCTACGCTCGCGCGACACTCTGCAAAAACGCATGCGCGCCGTCGACCTGATCCGCAAAAAACGAGATTCCGGGGAACTCACCCGCGAAGAAATTGATTTTCTCATCGCTGGTTACACTCGCGGCGATATCCCCGATTACCAAATGGCGGCGTGGCTCATGGCCACGTGGATTCGCGGCATGTCTCGCGCCGAATCTGCGGCGCTGACGCAGGCCATGCTGTTTTCTGGCGAGGTACTCGATCTCTCCGATCTCCCTGGAAAGAAGGTGGATAAACATTCCACGGGCGGCGTGGGAGACAAAACATCGCTGGTGCTGGCGCCCATCGTTGCCGCGGCAGGATTGATCGTGCCGATGATCAGCGGGCGCGGCCTCGGCCATACTGGTGGCACGCTGGATAAACTCGAATCCATTCCGGGATTCAACATTAATCTTTCACTCGGCGAATTACGCAAAGTACTCGCCGAGTGCGGCATGGGGCTTATCGGGCAGACCGCGGAAATCGCTCCGGCGGACAAGAAGATTTATGCTTTGCGCGACGCTACCTCCACCATCGAGAACATTGGGCTGATCTGCGCTTCGATCATGAGCAAGAAACTTGCCGAAGGCATTGACGCTCTCGTTCTGGACGTGAAGACTGGTTCCGGCGCGTTCATGAAGAGTGAAGAAGATGCGGTTTGCCTTGCCGAGATCATGGTCGAAACAGGGCAGCGCATGGGCAAGAAAATCGTTGCGCTCATCACCGGCATGGACCAGCCTCTGGGACGCATGGCAGGGCACGCCAACGAAGTGAAAGAGTGCATCGAAGTTCTTCATGGCCAAGGCCCGGCCGATGTACGTGAACTCAGCATCGAGCTTTCCGCCTGGATGTTCACCCTCGCCGAGAGAACAAAGTCGCTCGACGAAGGCCGCCGCCTGGCCGAAAGCTTGATCGCAAGTGGCCAGGCAGCGCAGAAGTTCAAGCAGGGAATTCGGCTGCAGGGTGGCGATGACCGCGTTGTGGACGATGCGTCACGGCTTCCCACGGCGCGCTTTCGCTGCGATGTGAAAAGCACTGGGGCCGGCTTCGTGACCGGAACGAATTGCCAGGAGTTTGGCATGGCCCTCGCCATGATCGGCGGCGGCCGTGAAAAGAAAGAAGACAAGATCGATCACGCCGTCGGTCTGGAATTTCACAAGCGCATCGGCGACCCAGTAAAAGCCGGCGAATCTTTGGTCACGATGCACTACAATTCCGACGCCAAGCTCGCGGAAGCGCGGGCGAAAATTGCGGACAGCTTTCGGATCGGTACTACCCAGCCACCGCCGCGGCCTCTCGTGCGCCGCCTCGTTGGTGTTTAATTCTTTCGCTGCGGAGGACTGCTCATGGGACGATTCGTAGGATTGCTTGGATTAGCCGCCATGATCGGGTTGGCGTACTTATTCTCCACGGATCGCAAAGCGATCCGCCTCAAAACAGTGGCCTGGGGCCTTGGCCTGCAGGTGGCTTTCGCGTTCTTCGTGCTGCATTTTGAAACTGGCCGGGCAATATTCGAGTATGCCGGAAACAAGGTAAATCGGTTGCTCGAGTATTCGTTCTATGGTTCTAGATTTGTATTCGGCGAATTGGGCTTGCCGGCCAATAAGGACGTTCCAGATTTTGTCCGTTCCCCGGAGCATTTCATTTTTGCCCTTCAAGTACTGCCAACGATCATCTTCATTGCCGCCTTTTTTGCGTTTCTATATCACATCGGTGTGATGCAGATTCTCATCCGTGCCTTTGCTTGGGTCATGACCCGCGTGATGGGCGCCAGCGGCGCGGAATCTCTGGACATCGCCGCCAGTATTTTCATGGGCCAGACGGAAGCCCCGCTCACCATACGCCCCTTCCTGAATAAACTCACAAAGTCCGAACTCATGTGTGTGATGACGTGCGGCATGGCGCATGTTTCCGGCGGCATGCTCGCCGCCTATATCGGGATTGGCATCGAGGCGAAGCATCTTCTGACCGCCGTCATCATGACCGCTCCGGGAACGCTGCTGATGGCAAAAATGCTGGTTCCGGAGACTGAGGTGCCCTTGACCGCAGGGCGTGTCGAGATGCCGCCCATGGAAAAAGAACCAAATATTTTTGGCGCTATTTCTCGCGGCACAGTGGATGGTTTGCACCTCGCACTCAACGTCGGGGCCATGTTGATTTCATTTATCGCCTTGCTCTACCTCGTCAACGGCCTGATGGGCGGCACGCACAACTGGCTCGCCGCGCATCACATCGCATGGTTTCCTTCGAGCCTCAATCAAATTTTTGGCTGGCTGTTCGCTCCCGTGGCCTGGCTCATCGGCATTCCGTGGCACGATTCCCGGGCCATCGGCGATCTTCTTGGCACTCGCATGGTCGTCAACGAACTCGTCGCCTTCCAGCAGCTTGCTACCCTCAAAAGCACGCTCGATCCGCGCTCTTTCACCATCGCGACCTTCGCGCTCTGTGGTTTCGCGAATTTCAGCTCCATCGGGATTCAAATCGGCGGCATCGGAGCGCTGGCTCCCGAGCAGCGCGGGCAACTCGCGAAGTTGGGCTTCCGCGCCATGATTGCCGGAACCATGGCCAATTTGATGTCCGCTGCCATCGTGGGAATGTTTGCATGAGCGCCAAACGCAAGGCGGCCTACTCCAGAAAATCCACAGGGAAGAGAAGTGAATTCGCTCGCGCCGAGCAAGCCGCGAAATACATCTTCTCGAAAACTAGACTTCGCCCGCGCATCGCTCTCGTACTTGGCTCCGGCCTCGGAGCCTTCGCCGATGAATTTGACAGCGCGACAAGAATTCCCTACGCCAGAATTCCTCATTTTCCGCAATCCACGGCAATAGGTCACGCTGGAAAACTCGTCATCGGAGAAGTAGACGGCGTGGAGGTCGCCGGAATGCAAGGCCGCGTCCATCTTTACGAGGGGTATTCTGCCAAAGACGTTTCGTTTCCCATCCGTGTGTTCGCGCGCATGGGCGTGAAGGCCGTAATCCTCACGAATGCCGCCGGCGGGATCAAGAGAGAGCTCTCCCAAGGGCGGCTGGTGGTGATCGAGGACCACATCAATCTGCAGGGTGCGAATCCTTTGACCGGGCCAAACGACGAACGATTCGGAGCGCGCTTTCCGGATATGTCCAGCGCATACGATAAACGATTCCGGGCGATCACCGTCAGCGAAGGCAATCGCCTAGGCATCACCATGCCCGTGGGTGTGTATGCCGCGCTTCCCGGGCCGAGCTACGAGACTCCTGCCGAGATTCGCTATCTTCAAACGATTGGCGCAGACCTGGTCGGCATGTCCACGGTGCCGGAGGTAATTGCCGCGCGGCACACCGGCATGCGTGTGCTGGGAATCTCCTGCGTGACCAACGCCGCCGCGGGGATTCTCGGCCAGCCGCTGGATCACAGAGAAGTCCTGGAAACGGCGGAACGCGTGAAGGGGCAATTCATTGCATTGCTTAGAGCCGTGATTCCAAGAATCGCGGAGGCGCTATCGTGAGTGCGCACGATGTATTGATTACCGCGGCGAAGCAGGCACGTGCGAATGCGCACGCCCCGTACTCCAATTTTCGCGTGGGAGCGGCACTGCGGGCCACGTCGGGCAGAATTTTTGGTGGCTGCAATGTGGAGAACGCGACGTACGGGCTGACGGTGTGCGCGGAGCGCGTGGCGATCTTCAAAGCCATCTCCGAAGGCGAGCGCGGCTTCGACGCGATATCGGTGGTTACGGACACCGATACACTTACTCCGCCCTGTGGAGCGTGCCGCCAGCTGATCTGGGAATTTTGCGGCGACATACCTGTGATCCTGTCGAACCTGAAGGGCAAGAGCGAAGTGATCCAGATGAAGGTATTATTTCCGAAGCCGTTTGATTCCACCCACCTCTAACAGCGGGACGCGAACGATGAAAAAGAATAAAATGACCAGCATGAAGATGCTGACGGTGTCTATCTGTGCGACGCTACTTTTCGTCGCGGCCCGGCCCGGCCCGGCGGGGGCGCAGGCCAAACGCGAACAAGTGCATTTGATCGTGAGCGGAGGAACCCTGGTCACCATGAATGGTGAACGCCGGCTGATTGAGGATGGCGGAGTCGCGGTGAAGGGCGACACGATTGTGGCCGTGGGAACGCGCGCGGAGATCGAAGCGAAATACCTGGCCGTGCAGACCATCAACGCCAGTGGGAAGCTGGTGCTGCCGGGTTTTGTCAACGGGCACACGCACGCGGCGATGAATCTTTTTCGCGGGTTACACGATGATGTGACGCTGGACGAGTGGCTGCGCAAGTATATCTTTCCCGCTGAAGCAAAAAACGTGACCGAGGAATTTGTGCGCTGGGGAACTCGGCTGGCCGCGGCGGAGATGATCCGCGGCGGTGTGACGACCTTTGCGGACATGTATTACTTCGAGGACGCCGTGGCGGAAGAGACCAAAGCCGCCGGGATGCGCGGCGTGTTGGGCGAAACGTTCATCGATTTCCCCGCGCCGGACAATAAGAGCGAACCGGCCATGCTCGCGTACACCGAGAAGTTTCTGAAGAGGTGGCAAGGCGATGCCTTGATTACCGCCGCGCCGGCCCCGCATTCGATCTACACCTGCTCGCAAAAAACGCTGCAGGATGCCGCGAATCTTGCGCGCAAATATCATGCGCCAATCCTGATCCACGTGGCCGAAATGAAGAAGGAGCTGGATGATAGCCGCGCGCAGAACGGCACGACTCCGGTGCAATACCTCAACCGCATCGGGATTCTCGGGCCGGATGTGATAGCGGCGCATTGCATTTTTGTGGACGACGCGGACGAGAGGATTCTGGCGGAAAAACAGGTGGGCTGCGTGCACAATCCATCGAGCAATATGATGCTGGCGAGTGGTGTCTCTCCGGTCGTGGATCTGCGCGCGGCAGGAGTGGCCGTCGGGCTGGGTACAGATGGCGTGGCGGGGAGCAACAATGACCTGGACTTGATGGAAGAGATGGACCTGGCGGCGAAACTGCAGAAGATTACGCGAAACGATCCGCGCGCGCTGGGGGCGAAGGCGGTGGTCGAGATGGCGACCATCGAGGGCGCCAGGGCTCTGCACATGGAAAAGCAGATCGGTTCGCTGGAATCCGGGAAGAAGGCGGACATCATTTTGATCGGCCTCGATGCGCCGAATGCCGTGCCCATGTATGACGTGTACGCGCAATTGGCCTACGCGTTGAAGGGCAATGACGTGGAGACGGTGGTCATCGGCGGGCGCGTAGTGATGCGCGAGAGGAAGCTCTTGACCGTGAACGAAACGGAAGTAATCGCCAAGGCGCGGGAATACAAGGCCAAGGTCGCGGCTTCCTTGGAGATGGAGAAATAACTTGTTTGCAGCGGCAGTGATGGGTCTGCTCACAATGATGGCGATGGCATCTGCCACTCTGGCGCAGAGTAAACAAGCGTGCAGTAACGATGTTGAGCTGCGCCTGAGTGCGGCGGAGTCCAGCCAGGGACAATTGCTTCTGGCCGAAATTCATGGCACGAATCCGCTGCAGGAGGTGAAAGGAGAGTGGAACGAGCACGCGGTGCCTTTCTGGAAGGTAGAAGAGGGGAACGAAGATGTTCGTCGGGGATTGCTGGGAGTGGATCTGGAGCAGGCGGCCGGGAAGTTTGCGCTTCAGGTGACCGTGTTGGAACAGAGCGGCGATCGCGTGAATTGCAGCGCGGTGGTGGAGGTAAAGGCGGGAAAGTTTGCCACCGAGAATTTGCGCGTGGAAAAGCAATTTGTGGAGCCGAATCCTGAACAATTGAAAAAAGCGGAAGAAGAGCGGCAACGGCTGCGGGCGATTTTCGATGGAGTGACAAAGGAAAAATTGTGGCGAGGGGCTTTCCGCGTGCCGCTGGATGGAGTGAACACGGGCGGAAACTTCGGGCGGCGGCGGGTTTTGAACGGCCACGCGGGATCGCCGCACAGCGGAGTGGATTTTCCGGCGGTGACGGGCACGCCGGTGCTGGCAGCGCAGCGCGGGCGAGTGGCGATGGCAGAGGAATTGTTTTTTTCAGGGAATACGGTGGTGGTGGATCATGGCCTGGGGATTTATACTTTTTACGGGCACTTATCGGCCATTGCGGTGAAGGTGGGAGACGCCGTGGAGGCGGGCGCGGTGCTGGGGAAAGTGGGCGCGACAGGGCGCGTGACCGGGCCGCATCTGCACTGGGGATTGACGGTGGAGCGGGCGCGCGTGAATCCGCTGGAGATTGTGAAGCTGCTGAACTAACGGCGGTGAACAGGTCGGGCACAAATTTTCAATTTAGTGGTCGTGCCTAGCCTGCAACTACATCTGGGATTCTGATGGCCGGGAGCGTCAGCAGGCCAGGTTTTGCAAAACGCTGAAAACAAAAGAGATAGAGATGATGGAGAGGTAGAGGAGAGATTGCTACCCTCCAGTTTGCAGCACTGTTAAAATTGCACCGATTTCCCAAAGATTCACAATTTTCGTTGTAGTTCGCGCGGGGAAGTACTAGCGTACTGGTTACCCAGCATGTGATTTGGTACCGGCAAGCTATTGCCCTCGGGAGAGGCCGCAGGCAAACTCTTCAGCAGTGTGGTCATCATTTGTAATGGTCTCTTCGCTTTTTCCCACGGTGCGTTTTAGCGTGGTGCTTTCAGACGCGCCGATGTGTACGAAAGTAGATAGAGGATAAGCCCGAGCTCGCAGAATTCAAGATTTTGCTTACGAGGTTGTCCCCATGGCTTTACTTCATTTCCGCTCCAAAGAACGACGGCGCACGCTGCGGGTTACGCTGACGGTTCCGGTTGCCGTGCATGGGCAGGATGAGTGCGAGACGAAATTCTGCGCGCACGCTCTCACCCATACTGTGAGCCGGAATGGCGCTCTGCTGGTTATGGATCAAACTGTAGTCGTTGGGCAGACGTTGCTTCTCGTGAATGAAAGCAGCAATCGCACCGCGGAGTGCCGCGTGGTTTCCATCCGCCGCGACCGAGAAAGCAAGACCTTTGTTGGCGTGGAATTCATGTCCGGCGACGCCAACTTCTGGCATATGACGTTTCCCATGCCGGGAGCAAGACCTCTCCGCCGGCCGCTGAGAGAAAGAGCGCTGGCGTAAGAATCTCCTGAGCCACCCGTAAATCCAGTTTGCCGGTACTTTTCCTGCTTGAGGCGTCCCTGCGTTCCAGGGAAAAACGCTGCGAATCATTACGCGTATCGCCCCTTCACCTTCCAGGAGTTCACTTCTTCCTCCACGGAAAATCCAACTAGAGGATTTGTTGCGAAGCGGTGATCCAGCTCATAGGCCTGCGCTTCCATCGGTACGGCAGGGGCCATGCCAACCTTGAGCATGCTCCGGACATATAGCCCGACCCAGCCATCCATTCCCAACGCGCGATGCTGAACGAGGTGTACGAGATTGTGGAACAAGAGGCGGTTGGTGACGTCGCTCTGGATAACCACGACGTCGAAATACGCGGCTCCGTGGATGTGGCTCATATCGAAAGAGATTGGGAAGCCGCGCGCTTTGAGCGCGGTCACGAAGGATGGATTGGATAGCCGCTCGTTCTCCAGAGCGACAATGCGGGCGCTCGCGAGAACTTCCGCGGGGAAAAAAGGCCGCATCATGTCTGTCGTCACCGCAGAGAGAGCAACGCCGCGCGGAAGGAAATGATCGCGCTGCTGGCAAGCAAACGCGAAGCTTTGCTGCACCAGCTGCGTAATTTCCGCTTCGCTCAGCTGAGGAACGGACATTTACAACTCCGGGCATTCGAGATCGAGTGAAACCGCAACCTAACAGGTGCAGGTAAATTGTAGCTCCTTAGCGGCGTTTCGACCGGTGTTTCGTGCGCGCAGTTTTCTTCGCTGATTGCTTCGCTGTTAAATGCCAAACTTGCGATAGAGAATCGCGGGTTTTCTTGGGAAGCTTGGCGAAGACGAGGTCGTAAGAGTTCCGCAACAAAGCCGCCAGTTCGTCTCTGCCTATTGCATCTTTGCTTTCCAAAGCGACCCACTGAGCGCGGGCGAGGTAGGGTGCAGGGATGATGCCGACGCGTTCGGTGAGTTCCGCAAAGTTATCCGGGGAAGCTTTGAAGGAGAGCCAATGTCCGCCAGGTTCGAGCGCGGCAACGGCAAACATCTTTCCGCCAATTTTGAATAGGAGATCGTCCTTCCACTGCACCTGTTCGGTAGTGCGCGGAAAGGAGAGACAAAGTTCGCGGAGCCAGTCGAGGTTCATGGCAGATGCCCAATGAGGAATTGTAGAGTAGCTTTGGGGGGAAAGTAAGAAGTGGCCTTTTGCATACACTGCTCCGCTCGAAGCTCGGGGCAAGCGGGGTAAAGGAGTGGCGAGTTCCCTTCGCAGAAACCGCTCTGGGTGAACCAAAATGGGAAGAGATGTACCCCTTCCCCCACCCGGGTGTTTTGCGCAAAGAGTGCGGAATCGCTTGAAAATAAAAGAGTTGAGTTTTTGGGAATAACAAAAGAGTGCGCAAGAATTTGAAAAGACAGGAGATACCTGAAAAGAACGTGCGAGAGTAGGCCCTTCGACACCGAAGCTGCAGAGGGCAGGCCCTTTTGCGCCGAGGTTACAGGGGGCCGGGCGGGAGTTAAGCGCGACGTTCACGCGGCATGATAGCACGAACTGGTATCGTTATAAATACCTTATCTTAACAGTATCCTATGTGTTCGAACGGGATGTGGAAAAATCGGCGAAGCGCCGCCCACCCTTTCAAAACCCGAAAGGGTAGGCCACCCAGGAGGTTTCTGCTGGATTGAGGGTGTGCCACCCGCGAAGGCGGGCGACCTAGCGGCTATCTGCGCAGTTATTGCTTCCGAATTTGACTTATTGCGTTGCGAACAGATTCACTCTGGCACTCGCTTAGTTCTATATCCGAAACGAAAGTCCCAGCGTTTTTCAGCAGCACGGAGGCTACGGAAAGACCGAGCGCTTCATCCCGTATCGAAGTGACCATCGAACGACAAGTGGCCATCGCGGCAAAACGATTCATGTGGTGGGCTGCGTGGATAGCAAGGTCTAGCGCGTGAGCCTTCTCGCCAGCCTGAACAGCGTCGCTGTCAAACACAGCCCGCATGTTGGTCGCAATTGTCTCAGCATAACTCCATGAATAGTCGTAGCGTTCTACGAGCTTTTCGTAGATGGCGAGAAATCCGGGGAGATGAAGAACTACTGGCTCCTGCCCGATGACGGAAAAGAAAGAGTGAGAGAGTTCCTTGCAGACTAGGATCTGATCACTCTCGCCAAGCAGCGATAGCTGTTCGATGAATTCTGACACTTCACCCGCTATGTATTTGCGTTCCTGCTGAAGCTGCCCTTCAATGGCAGAAAGAAGTTGCTTTACTTTGCCGAAGCCTCCGCCTCTCCCAAGTAAGACATCGTATGCCGCTACGAGAGACTGCTTAAGCTCCGCAAGCGTTTGATAGCGATTGACCTTAGAGATGCTGCAACAGCGCTCGATAATGTGGAAGAGGGGCGGTGGCACGCCGTCTCCCACGAGGTACATCGGCTCCCTGCCGGTGAGCAGTGCATACGCCGTCTTGCCGATCATGAATATATCGCCCGCAGCATCCGCATGCTTAAAACCCCCGACCAAGAACTCCGGTGGTATATATCCATGCGTTCCCCACCACATTGAACTACGCGTAAAGGCTGTACCTGAGCCAAGTTCAGTAGTTAGCCCGAAATCAGACACGACCATTTGGTCGCCTTCAAGCAGAAAGTTCTGTGGCTTGATATCGCGGTGAAATTCGTTTCTTGAGTGAAGTTCCTGGACGCAATCGATCATCTGCAAAAAGCATTGCTCCTGAGCTTCGAGGGATGTTTGGAGCTGTCCGACCCGCCCAGATAGATCACCATCGGGATAATGTTTCATCACAAAGTAGGGAGGATCGTGATCTAGGTTTCGGTCCACAATTTGAACGATTTTTGAGTTGCCCTGGAACGACGCAAGGAGACGAACCTCGCGGCGAAATCTCTTAAGTTGTTCCTCGTTGTTGCCCTTGCAATACTTGAGGACGACATTGAACAGTAGTTTTGCTTTGAGCGGCGTCACAAATAGGATTACGCCCATGCCTCCGCTGTCGCTGCAGAGGCTATCTACTCGATACTTTCCGTCGATTATGTCTCCTTTGTCGAACATGAGGTTGTCTCCGGTCCTTCGGAGAAAGCTAACAGCGTGTGGCAGCTTCCCCGAGGATTTTCCATTCGTCGTTGCCTATTAGAGTGGATCGTACTACCGAATCACCCACTATGCTCTCAAGCTCACGCGGCTTTTTGGAATTTGATTTTGGCGGTGTAACCCAGGGAGTACAGGACGCGGAGAAGCAGATCGGTGGAGATGTCTTTGGTGTTGCGGTTCATGATGGCGGTGAGGCGGGTACGCGAGGTACGCGCGAGGCGCGCGACCTGAGCGTGAGTGAAGCCCTTGCGCTGAACGACTTCGACGATCTTGGAGTTGAGATCGCTACGAAGCGCAATTTCCGCTCCGTCCGCCGGAGTGAGGCCAAGCACTTTCGCGAGTTCCGCGGCGTTGCGTGTGACGGTGGCTTTAGTCTTCTTCATGGAGCAGCTCCTTCAGGCGTTTCTTTCCCAAGATCAGCCCACGTAGCGGTGTCGCCTGGCTCTTTTTCACGAAGGCGTGAAATATCAGAATGCCCCGCAGCGAGCGGGTGTAATAGAAGGCGCGGTAGATTCCAGACCGGTCGCGGATTCTCAACTCCGCGGCGCCAGGCTCGATGGAAGGCATGGGCCGGGAGAGAGGCATCGCCAGAACCGCGCCCTTCTGCAAGTCGAAGATGGCCTTGCCAAGCTCCCGCCGAACATCTTTCGGGAACGCGCGGATGGCAGCGCTGGCGCCGGGATGGAAGATCGCCACCTTCACAAGTGGAGTGTCTCATATCTGGGACATGACGTCAAGGGGGTGAAGAGGCTAGCGAACAGCAGATCCCTTCCGACTCCGCTACCACTTGGGATCCCTCCATCCCCGAGCCCGACCCGAGCAAGAAGCCGTCATGAAGATTATTTCGAGCGGCTGGTTTTCGCTTTTTGTAGAAGCCGGACTTCAGTCCGGCTTTTCGCGTCTCGTGACGGCGGGTCTGAAGCCCCGCCGCTACATAGAACCAAGGATGCCCGCTTGTAACAGTTGGCGATCAGCGCAGGGCCGCGGAGACGGAGTAGATTGGCGGAAGGTGCTCGGCCAGGATATGCCAGGAATCGCCGGCGTCGCGGGTGTAGAACAACGTTCCGGTGGAGGTGCCAAAGTAAATTCCCGCGGGATCGCGGTCGTCGGAAGTCATGGCTTCGCGCAGAACGAGCACATAGGCATCAGACTGCGGCAGGCCTTTGCTCAAAAGCTTCCAGGTACGGCCGGCATTGCGGCTGCGAGCGACGCGAAGTTTTCCTGCTGGAACGTAGCGCTGTTCGGCGGAATCAATGGGAATGGTGAAGAGTGTCTGCTTTTCCGCGGCGGGGACGGCCAGAGCAAAGCCGAATCGGGTGGGCAAGCCTTTTGAGATATCGATCCATTTGTCCGCAGTGAACTCCCCGCGGTAGATGCCGCAGTGGTTCTGCTGGTAGAGAGCGCTGGGATTCCTCGGATGCGCTTTTAATTTGTGGACGCATTGGCCGACTTCGGGAAATTTGTCCGGTTGAAAATCAGCGCGGACATTGCCGTTGAACGGAGACCAGGTTTTTCCGGCGTCGGTGGAGCGAAACGCTCCCGCAGCGGAGATCCCAGCGATCAGGCGCCCCCGGCCGAGGCATTGGATGGAGTGGACCATCATGCCACCAGCGCCGGCGTTCCACTTTGCGCGCGTTGCATGAAGGCTCAGGCCGCGCACCATTTCCCAGTTTGCGCCGTTATCGGCGCCGAGGTACACAACACCGGGCTCGTCATCGGCGCCGGGTGCGATATGCCAGATGCGCTTCAGCGTAGCGTCGGGAATGTCTTTGACTTCGAGGCCTTTTTCGGAGACTTGCCAGGTCTTGCCGTGGTCGGTGCTGACCTCAAGATGCGAGCCAAACCAGGCCGTTCCCACAGCGGCATAGTGGCGCTTGGGATCGCGCGGATCCTGCGCGACGTGATGAACTTCCTGACCGGCAAAGAAGGGGCCGTCGGCGCTCCACTTCTTGCGGTCCTTGGAAGAAAATGCGAAGGCGCCCTTGCGGGTACCGACCCAGATTTTCAGCGAGGAATTTCGCGGCATGTGGCGCCTCCGGTCGATGTGAATGTGTTGATCGAGGGAAAGCTGGCGAAAGCATAACTTACAACAGAGGAAGGAAGAGGCCAATCGGGCTTTTCCGGGGAATATGGGGGCGCGAGGCTGCCCCGAGAAGATGAAGTGATTCTCAGAGGATGCGGGCAAGGGCAAGAGTTCTTCTCAATCTGAAACGTGAATTGAGAATGGGCTTGTTGCGCCCAGGTTTACCTGGGACCTACGAGTGCTTCGTCGCGGGCCGGTGTGGGGCGCATGTCTAGTGGATGCAAGCAGTTAGACGGGCCCGGAGGGGTGTTTGTGTTCAAGGAACGTGGTGGTGAAATGGATGGAGCGATGGCCGCGAGCATGCACCATTTCTAAAGGCGGGTGAGTAACCGGAAGAGGATTGTCGCAAAGGCAAGTCCTCGCACAGCTGCTCAAAGGTCGCACGATGAAAAAACAACGCCATCGCAAATACTGCCGCGGATTCTTAACCTGCTCTTTGATGATGCTTTCCTGCATGTTCCTGAGCCACGCCCAAGAAAATAGCCGAAAGCTATTGAAGCGGGTGGAAGCGCAGTATCCGGCCATCTTGAAGAGCCGGGGCATTGGCGGGACGGTGCGCTTGAAGGTGGTCATCAAACCAGATGGAGCGGTGAAGGGCGTGGAAATTATCGGCGGGAGCGCGATATTGGCGGATTCTGCCGTGGCGGCCGTCAATCAGTGGCGGTTTTCACAAGGTGCAGCGGATACGACCATGGAAGTATCCGTGGTGTTCGATCCCCGTAAGTGAGGGATCGCAATCATTCATCGCAAGAACGCTAGCTCACTCTAGCCGTGTTTTTTCTCCAGACAATCTTCCGTAGACGTAAATCTTCATTTTCATGATGGAGCTCCATGGGGATTCTACAGGAAGACGACGAGAGAAAAGAGAAAAGACCGAGGATGCAAGGACCGAGATGGAGACAACGCGAGAAAAGAGCGGTCTACTTCTTGAATTCCAGCCGTTGGCGCTGCAGCTTGTTGGCGGTGGTGCGTAGGGTTTCGGGCACATTTTTGTTCGTCGTGAGCTTTTTTAGGTCCATGGCATTCAGCATGGGAAGCATGTGCAACGTGACATCTAGCGGCGTTTTCGGATTGTTCAAGAGATTGCGGACCACGGAATAGTTTTTGCGGAAGTTGCGATTGTTGGCGATGAGGCGAAGAATTTCGTCGGTGAGGCTGGACATGGAAGCGAAGGCTTCCACTTCCTGGTCGGTGAGACGCGGGGATTGCAGGACGGCGCGCTGAACAACTTTATTGGAGTCACGAATAAGGGTACGGCGCGCTTCGGAACCGCCCTTGATGGCGAACTGAACGCGCTGGGAGACGGTCATGGTGGCCAGCTTCTGCAAGAGAGTCTGGCGGCGAGAGATGTCGGGTTCGGCTTCCGCGGCGGCTTCGGCCAGAGCGGCTTCGTCGATGGCGGCGCCAGAGCCGAGGAGTTCGTGGAGCAGATTCTTCTGCTCCGCGGTGATGGAGGTGGAATGCTGGAGTGCGGCGGCGAGCGAAGGGGAATCGCTAACGCGATCCAAGTCTTCCATGAGCGCCTGAATGCCCAGGGTGGAGAGATGGCGGGCGACGGGCAAGAGATTCTCGGCGGAACAATTTTTGTTCTGCACCAGCGCGTCGCAAATGCCGGGTTTGTCGGCGAGATTTTTCGCGGCATAAGAGAAGAGCGCGGGCAGGGCCTTCTCGCGCTTGAGGGCTTCGAGGAAAGATTCCACGGGCTGTGAGAGCAGGGCATCCTGCGCGCGGTTCGCCACCATTTCATCGGGATCGTTCGCGAGGACGGAAAGAATCTCGGCGCGGTCCGGGGGAAGGAGATGCGCGCCACCAGTACACACGGCCATTTTGCGCTCGCGCGGGGCGCGTCCGTGACGCAAATCTTCCAAGACTTCAGGGCTGAGTGTTTCCATTGGGTGCCTGCCTCAAATCCTTCTGGCTAAGCACTATTGTACCGGATGAGCCGGGAGCGCCGATGGGCGGCATAGCTTGGCCGTTCAATTCCAGCAACACGGCGCTGGAGTCCGTGGCGAAGATTTCAAACTGCCGCGATGCGGAGAAATGGCGATTCTCGCCTGCGCCAAGTTCCGCATCGAGGATGACCTTATCATCGGCGAGGATGCGGACGCGGGCGGCGGCGGAGGTGGAAATGGAGAGTTGGAGAGGTGTAGAAGTTGCGGCGGAGAGGGGAATCGGAGCCGCAGCGGGGGCGCTTGCGGCGGCCAGTGGGGGCGGGGATTGCGGCGGAACGTGCAATGTCGCGGCGGCCGCATGTCTTGCCGCGCGGTGAGCGGAGTAACGGCGCCAGCCATAACGTCCGGCGGCGAACAATCCTGCAAGAACAATGAGGATGCCAAGAACAGCAAGGGCCGGGAGCCATCTAGGTAAGGGCGGGATACGGTTTTCAACCGGCGGCGGAGCAGCAGCGGCCTGATCGGCGCGGGCAAGATCGTATTCGCCGAGGAGGCTCTCTTCGTCCAGTCCGAGGTAATGGGCCACGGCGCGGACGAACCCGCGGTTGAATACGCCGCCGGGAAGTTTCCGCCAGTCTTCGTTTTCCAAAGCTTCAAGGAAGCGCGTGCCGATGCGTGTGGCAGCGGTAATTTCCGCGAGGGTGACTTCGCGCATCTCGCGTTCGCGCTTCAGGCGTTCTCCGAAATTTCCCATGGCCATGAATGGAAACCTGTGCCCGACGACTCCAAGTGTAACCGCAAGCGGTTAACGAAAGGTGCTGTGGAATCCCCTCGACGGCACTATAGGCGGGTGAAACATGGGCTGTCAAACAAAGGGGTTGGGGCGTCTTGCTGCCGTGGAAAGTGTCGCCGCTTGTGATATGGATGGCAAGATGGGAACGCCTGTACCACGAGCGGGTTGCACCTTTTTTTGCGAGGGGCCTATACTGACCAAAGATAAACGGAGCTGGGAGAAGTGTATTTGCCGGGGCGTGTTCTGAACCTGGGATGCGCCAAGTCAGCTAAAATTCATAGAATCAGGTCCATCGAAACGTGGAGGAAGCCAAGCAGTTTCCGGCCGTAGAGCGCCGCCGCAATCCCGGTGTTCCATTCGAACAGCGGGAGGCGGGAGAAGTCGCCGTCTTCCAGGAGTTAGGGAAGGCGCTGACATCGTCGCTGCAGCTCGATCAGGTTCTCCGCACGATCATGGAGAAGATCGACGAATTTCTGCGCCCGGATAACTGGTCGCTGCTGCTGCTGGATGAAGCGAAACAAGAATTGTATTTTGAGCTGGCGGTCGGCAAAGCTTCGCAGGCGTTGAAGGATGTGCGCGTAAAGATGGGACAAGGGATTGCCGGGTGGGTGGCGGAGCACGGCGAAGTGGTGATCGTGCCGGATACCTCCAAGGACACGCGTTTTTTCGGGAAGGTAGACGAGAAAACGAAGATGGAGACGCGCTCGATCGTGGCCGTTCCGGTGAAATTTCGCGACACCTGTCTGGGCGTGATCGAGCTGATCAATTGCGTGGGGCCGGAGGGATTCGATCCGCGGGACTTGAAGCTGCTGGAAGCGCTTTCTGACTTTGCAGCCATCGCGCTGGAGAACGCGCGGCACGTGAAACGAATTCACGAGCTGACCATCACCGACGATTGCACGACGCTGTATAACGCGCGGCACATGGGATCTATCCTGGATACAGAGATCTACCGGTCGCAGCGGTATAACTACGAATTTTCGCTGGTGTTCATCGATCTTGACTATTTCAAGCAGGTGAACGACACGCACGGCCATCTGGTCGGGTCGCGGCTGCTGGCGGAAATCGGCAACGCGATGAAAATACGTTGCCGGTTGATCGATTTTGCGTTTCGTTATGGCGGGGATGAATTTGTGATCTTGCTGCCGCAGACTTCCAAGGACAATGCGTTGAACGTGGCCCGGAGATTACACAAGTTGATCCGCGAGACGCCCTGGCTGGAGGCGGAAGGCCTGAACATAAAGATAACGGCAAGTTTGGGGGTAGCGTCCTACCCGCTGGATTCGCGGACCAAAGAGGGCTTGCTGCACCTGGCGGATGAAGCGATGTACCTGGTGAAGAATACGAACCGGGACAGCGTGGCGGCGGCGAATATTGGAATTTTACCGCCGTGGCCGGCGGGCGCGGAATCGGCGGAGTAGCTTAGCTCGGCAGCTGTTCTCTCATTTTTCTTCGTGCCAGCACTTTACATTGAGATCCTTTCCGGCAGGGCCGGAATCTTCCATCGCGCCCCGGCAGGAGCCGAGACGCACAGGATGACCGTTCCTAGAAACTCTATTTCGACCCACAAGCTCTTTTCCTGTTCTATACACCCATCCGAAATTTTGCTTAACTGAAAGTATGAAGAGAAGCGAAGCGGCGAAGTATGCGCGATGGTCGGCGGCCGTGGCGCTGGCGCTTGCGGGCGTGACGGGCGTGGTGTACCTGGAGCGCGGATGGGTGGCGCATAGGGAGAGGAAGGCCGCGCCCGCTCCCGCCCCGCACGATGTGGAACGGCAGTCCAGCGGGTTGACGTTTTCGAAAGTGGATGGAAACCGGACGATCTTCACGGTGCAGGCCTCGAAGTCGGTTGATTTCAAGGGCAAAGAGGCTAGCTTGCTGGAGGATGTGCGGATCACCATCTTCGGGAAGACCGGCGAGCGGCACGATGTACTGCACACGCAGAGCTGCCAGTATGGAAAAGAGAACGGGAGCATTACCTGCAGCGGGGACGTGCGGATGGAATTGCAGAGCGCGGCCGATGTGGAGCGCGGTGCGGCGCCGGGCATGACGGTGGAAACGCGCGGCGTAACTTTTGAACGAGCCAGCGGCCTGGCGCGGACCGAGCAACCCGTGAAGTTTGTGTTTCCGAATGGGAAAGGCGAAGCGGTGGGAGCGGATTATCGCTCCGAGGAAGGAACGTTGCGGCTGCTGCGGGACGTTCGGCTAGCGCTGGCGCAGCCCACGGGTAGCAATGGGAAAAAGAAAGCCGCGAATGCTGCGGGGGAAGAAGTCCGGGTGTCGGGCAGCAGCCTGGAAATTGGCCGGAATACGCGAACGATGAATCTGCAGGGTCCGGCGGAAGCAGAAACCGGGACGCAGAAATTAACAGCGGGGGAAATATCGCTGGTGCTCGATGCTGGATTTCATGCGGAAAGACTCGTAGCGCGAGCGGGTGGGTCAGGAAAGCGGCCGGAATTGGCGTCGCTGGGAGGCCGCGGAACGATGGCGTTGAGCGCCGATGAGCTGAGGGCGCAATTTGCCCCGGAAGGGTGGGTGGCGCGGGTCGAAGCGAGCGGCGCGGTGCAAGGCTCGCTGCAGGGTGCCTTAGAAAAAGACGAGATGACGGCGGATAGCGGGGGAGTGGAGATGTGGGCGCGCGTGAGTCAGCCAAAGACGCTGGACTTGAACGGGAATGTTCATTTGCAAACGCAAAATAGTAAGACGGGCGAAGGCCGGACGCTGCAGACCAGCGCACTGCATGTGGATTTCAGCGGGGGCAAGGAAGGAGAGGCGAGCCGCCCGGTTAAAGCGGAGACGCGGGGCGCGGGGAGCATGGAGTGGACCGAAGCTGGGACGCAACCAGGCGGCACAGGGGCGCAGACACGATTAGCGGCAGACAAACTGGCAGTGGATTTTGGCGCGCTAGGAAAAGCCAGGCAACTCGTGGCGACCGGGAATGTGCAGACGGAGAGAACCGCGGCGGGGCGTGCGGCACAAACGGCTACGGCGCAGAGCGGCGTGGCGCAACTTGCAGCGGGCGGCGGCTGGTCGCAAATGGATTTGCAAGGCGCAGTAAAGCTTAGGGAAGGCGAGCGCAGCGCGCAGGCGGAGCACGCCGTATTTCTACGCGCGGCACAGTCCGCGGCTTTGACGGGGCAAGCTGTAGTCCGCGACGCCTCGACCGAGACGCATGCCGCTCGGATTACTTTTCTTCAGGGAACGGGTGACATTCGTGCGGAAGGCTCAGTGCGCTCAACAGATTTTGCGCAGAGGGGAAGCACGGTGCATCTGGCAGCAGCGCCGGCGAATATCAGCTCGGATGGAATGCAGGCGAATTCCAAGGCCGGGCGGGCCGTGTACACCGGGCATGCGCGGCTGTGGCAGGGCGATTCGGTACTGGAAGCGGAGTCCATTGAGTTGCATCGGGATTCTCGGGTGCTGACTGCTTCCGGAAACGTGCGAGCGGTGTTTCCGCAAGTGATGGTGGAAACGGCGGCGCAGGCGCCTGGCTCGCAGGGCACACGGAAAGGACCGATGCTGTGGCACGTATCAGCGGGAACACTGAACTACCAGGAGGTGGAGAATCGAGCACACCTGGAGCGCAATGTGGTGGTGCAGTCTGCAGAACAAAGGATGCGCGGGGCCGCGCTGGATCTGTACTTCATGCGCGGCGGCGTGAGTGGACAGAACACCGGCGGCGGGGCGCAACAGATCAGCCGGGCGACGGGCACGGGCGGGGTGGTCGTGGAGCAGGGCGAACGGCGGGGGACCGGGGAACGCGGCGAGTACACCGCGGCGGACGGAAAATTTGTATTAAGCGGCGGAAATCCAACGCTCTATGACGCTTCGAACGGCACGACGACGGGGCGTCAATTGACCTTCTTTTTAGCGGATGATACGATCATCGTTGACTCAGAAAATGGTTCGCGGACGTTGACGAGACACAAAGTTGAGAAATGATCTGACCGCATTGCGGTCACCAGTGAAGAGGTATGCTGAAGCTCCAGGCCGTCGAGTTAAGCAAATCGTATCGCGGGCGCAGGGTCGTTGACGACGTTGAGCTGGAGATCGGCCAGGGTGAAGTGGTGGGGCTCCTGGGTCCCAACGGCGCGGGAAAGACGACCACGTTCTATATATTGGTTGGTCTCGCGCGACCCGATTCCGGCCGAGTTCTGCTGAACGGCGAAGAGATCACCGACCTCCCGATGTACCTCCGGGCCCGCAGTGGAATCAGCTACCTTCCCCAGGAACCCTCGGTTTTTCGCCAACTGACCAGCGAAGAGAACTTACTAGCGGTGCTGGAAACGCTCCCATTGACGCCCGAACAGCAGCGCGACCGGCTGGAAGAGCTGCTCGTGCAGATGGGACTGGAGACCGTGCGGCAGAGCAAAGCTTATACGCTTTCCGGCGGAGAGCGGCGGCGGCTGGAAATTGCGCGCTCGCTGACGCTCCAACCATCGTTTATGTTGCTGGATGAGCCGTTCTCCGGGATTGATCCTCTTACGGTCAAGGATTTGCAAGACATTATTCGCGAGTTGAGCCGCTCCGGGATCGGCGTGCTGATTACCGATCATAACGTGCGGGAAACACTAAACGTCACGGACCGCGCATACATCGTGAATCATGGCAAGATAATGAAGAAGGGAACACCAGAAGAGCTGAGCAACGATCCTGAAGTCCGCCGGGTGTACCTGGGCGATAGCTTTCGCCTGAACTGAGGCGTTAGAATCAGGGTAGCCAAGGGAAGAACGGGACGGAAATGGCCTGGCAGGGACTCAAACTAAACCTCAGGGTGGCGCAGAAGCAGATTCTGACGCCGGGCCTGGTGCAAATGGTCAGCGTGCTGGCGCTGAACCGGCTGGAACTGCGCGAGATGATCAACCAGGAGATGATTGCGAATCCCGTCCTCGAAGAGCAGAGCGAAGAGCCCACCGCGACCGACAACTACAGCGACGAAACATTTTTGAAGGCGGAGACCGAAAAGGTTCCGGAGAAGCCTGAGCCGAATCCGTTCGATGAGTTCGATGTGGGAAGTTTCTTCAACCAGTATCTGGATTCCGGCGGAGACGGCGGAAAATCGCAGGAGCGGGAAGTTTCCGAGCGGCCTTCTTTCGAGAAATTTCTCTCCTCACCGAGCGGACTCAGCGACCACCTGGCGTGGCAATTGAGCGTCACCATCTGCTCCGAGACGGTCAAGGAGATTGCGGAGAGCATCATCGGAAACCTGGATGAGAATGGGTATCTGATGGCCTCTCCGGAAGAACTGGCGCAAGAAGGGAAATATTCGCAGGATGATCTGGAAGACGCGCTGGCGGTGGTGCAGGATTTTGATCCCATCGGTGTGGGTGCGAAAGACCTGCGCGAATGCTTGCTGCTGCAATTGAAGGCGTTTGATCCACAGAATACCCTGGCGCACCAGATTGTCTCCGAGCACCTGAAGCAGGTGCAGTCCAATCAACTGAAGGAAGTTGCGCGGGCGCTGAACCGTCCGCTGGAAGTGGTGAAGCGCTCGATCGAGGTGATCAAGAAGCTGGATCCGCGGCCGGGGCTGCGCTACAACAAAACGGAGCCGCGGCTGGTCGAGCCGGATGTGTACTTCCGGAAAGTGGACGACCAGTGGGACGTCTTTCTGAATGAAGATGATATGCCGCAACTGCGCCTGAGCCCGACCTACCGGCGCCTGCTGGCGCGGGATGCGGCGGACAAGGACGTGCGGAATTACGTCAAGGAGCGCTTCACGGCCGCGATTCAGCTGATGAAGAACATCGAGCAGCGGAAGCACACGATTTTGCGCGTGTGCCAGTCCATCATCGCGCGGCAAGGCGATTTTCTAAGACTGGGGCCGGATGCGCTGAAGCCGATGATGATCAAGGAAGTGGCGGAAGAAGTGGGCGTGCACCCTTCGACGGTGAGCCGCGCGGTAGCCAGCAAGTACGCGCATACCCCGCAGGGGGTGATCGAGCTGCGGTCGTTCTTCAGCGAATCGGTGAACGGTCCGGAGGGCGGCGGGATGTCGCTGCTGACTCTGAAGCGGGTGGTGAAGAAGATGATTGAGGAAGAGGATTCCGCAAAGCCGCTGACGGACGAGCAAATCGCCCATAAACTGGATGACGCGGGCATTCACGTGACGCGGCGCACGGTCGCAAAGTACCGCGAAGACATGCGCATTCCCAGCACCCACCAGCGCCGGGTGAAGAGCTGAGCCGGCGACTCCTGTGAAGCGGCCCACCAGACACGAAGGACGCCAGCTCGTCATCTTGACGGGTCTTTCCGGCTCCGGGAAAAGTACCGTTCTAAAAGCCCTTGAAGACATGGGCTTTTATTGCGTGGACAACCTGCCCGTGGAACTCATCCCTATTTTTGCGGAGCTGCATGCGGCGGGCGAGGGGGACTTTGCGCGCGCGGCCTTGCTGGTGGATGCCCGCGAGGGTGCGCAGCTTGAAAAGCTGCCCCCGCTGCTGAGGCATTTGCGCAACGATCATCCGATCACCCTTGTCTATATCGAAGCGAACGAGGATGCGCTCCTGCGGCGCTACAGCGAGACGCGACGCCCGCATCCGCTCGGGAAAGATTTTTCGGTGCGCGAAAACCTGCGGCACGAGCGCGCCCTGATGGAGCCCATCCGCAAACTGGCGGATGTGGTGATCGACAGTTCGCAATTCAATATGCACGAATTGCGGCACTTTGTGACGGCGCGGTTCAAGAATCCCGACAAGCGCCCGATTCTGGTGTCGGTGGTGAGTTTCGGGTACAAGTACGGAGTGCCGACGGACGCCGATCTGGTGTTTGACGTGCGTTTCCTGCCGAATCCTTATTTTGTTTCGCGGCTGCGGCGTTTCACCGGAAAAGATATCAAGGTGCGGCGGTACATCCGGTCGTTTTCGCAGACTGGAGAATTTCTGCGGCGCATCGAGGGCTTGCTGACCTATCTGATTCCGCATTACATCCGCGAAGGAAAGAGCTACCTGACGATCGCCTTTGGATGCACCGGCGGGAAACACCGTTCGGTGATGCTCGGGGAAGAGATGAAGAAAGCGCTCGAGAAGCGCGGATTTTCCTCGAAAGTGTTCCACCGGGATATCGAAAAGTAGGCTGCAGGCTGCGCGCGGGGCGCAATTCAAATATAAAATCCGTGTTCAGTCCACGATAGGATTAGATTCGTGATGCAACTGCCCGACGACGTCGATCAAACCATAGAAGACGCTTGGCAACGTGCTCACCACATCCCCGGGTTTATGGTCGAAAATGAGGTTCGGTTCCTCGGCACCCTGGCCGCTTGCACTCCCGCGCAAGGGGCCATCGTGGAAATTGGCAGCTTTAAAGGTAAATCTACGGTCATGCTTGCTTCCGTCGCCGGCAGATATGGCCGAGGGCCGGTTGTCGCCATCGATCCACATGCCGGTCTCTCCTATCTCGGCACACACGTGCCCGATCAAGATCCTACTTTCAACGAATTTCTCGCATCCATCAAATCCGCCGGCGTCGAAGAAAACGTCGAAGTCCGCCGCGCCTTCTCCCGCGATGCGGCCAGCGGGTGGAACCGTCCCATCCGCCTGCTCTGGATCGACGGCGATCATTCCTACCGCGGTTGCAAGGAAGACTTCGATCTCTTCTCGCCCCATTTTGCCGACGGCGCAGTGATCGCTCTCCACGATTCTCTAAGTGCCTTCGAGGGACCCATTCGTGTCTTTGTCGAAGAGGTTCTCCGCTCCGATCGCTTCGGCCCGTCGGGTTTCGTCAACTCCATCGCATGGAGCCAGTTTTGCCCGGCTGATGGCGCTCGCTTTCGCAAGCTGCGCAAGAAACTGGAAAGCCGCGCCTCTCGCCTTCTGCCCTTCGTGGCTCACGGGGCTTCCCCAACAGGTCTGCGAAAGATGGCTTTCAAACTAAATCGTTCGTTTGTCCCCCGCAAGCGCATATCTCCTGCCCAGTGGGCAGCGCTTCTCTCCGTTTCCAGTTCTGAAAAGTCCGCCCTTCTCGATCCGTGATCATTGCGAAGTTCGAGTTCGGCGGCCTCGGAGAAGCGCGGATATTCGAGCAAAGTCCTTCACCGCGACATCGAGAAGTAGTGGGCGGAATAAACCGCGAAAAGCAACCCTGCCTAAACTTGACAGGCCGCGACGCGGCGAATAGCGTAGCAAGTGAGAATGTCAGGGGAGTCTGAGGCGTGGCCTCGTTATTTTCACCGCAATTGAGACGGTTGTTGAGTTACGTCCGGCCGTACATTGTGCGGCTGGCAATGGGCGTGACGTTGGTGGCCTTCGTGGCGCTGGCGGAAGGCGTCGTGGCGCTGATGCTGAAGCTTGCGGTGGATTTCGTGCTGAATCCGTCGGTAAATGTCACCAGCCTGCCGTTGCTGACGCTGCCGGGTGGCCGGGCGATCTATCTGAATCAGTTTTTCCCGCCACGGATTCATAACGTTTGGACGGTTTTTGCGATCTCCCTGTTGACGCTGTACATGGCCAAGGCTTTCGCGGAATATTTGGGAATCATCGAGATTCAGCATGTAGGGCAAGCGGCGGTGACGGACCTGCGCAACCAGGTGTATGAGCGTTTGATCCGGCAGCCGATTGGTTTTTTCCAACACAATCCGACCGGGCGGCTGATTTCCACGGTGATCAATGACGTGGAGAGAACGCGCATCGCGCTGAGCGATTACCTGGCCGACCTATTTCAAAAGGGCTTTACGTTTCTCGTGTTTGTAGGCGTTTTGTTTTATTTGAATTGGAAAATGGCGCTGGGCGCCGCGGTGCTCTTGCCGCTGGTGATCCTGCCGGTAAACAAATTCGGAAGAAAAATCCTGCGTTCCTCGGAGAACAGCCAGACGCGGCTGGGGGACCTCACCCAGATTCTGCAGGAGACGGTAAGCGGGAACCGCGTGGTCAAGGCGTTTGGCATGGAGGCGTTTGAGATCCGCAAGTTCCGGGAATCTTCCCGGCGGCTGTTGCGCGAAAACATGCGCTGGGTACGGGCAGCGGTAATCACCTCTCCGCTGATGGATCTGCTGGGGGCCATCGTGATTCCGTTGTTGCTGCTATACGCGCGGGATCAGATCCGGCATCAAGGGATGACCATCGGGCAGTTTTTCGCTTTTATTTATGCCATGTTTAACGCCTACATGCCACTGAAGCGAATGGGAAATGTCTACCAGCAATTTCAGGCGGCGCAGGGAGCAAGCACGCAGGTTTTCGCTTATCTTGATTGCAAAGAGGAAAAGAACGAACAGCCCGGCGCCAGGGTGCTGCCGCCGATCACGCGAGAAATAGAGTTCGATGATGTTTGTTTCGCGTATGAGAGTTCGTCCGCGGCAATATTGCAGAATATCCGGCTAAGAGCCCGCAAAGGCGAAGTGATCGCGTTGGTGGGATCAAGCGGAGCCGGTAAGACGACGCTGGTGAATCTGCTGCCGAGGTTTTATGAAGTCACTTCGGGGGCCATCCGCATTGACGGAATGGATATTCGCGAAGCGACGATCCGGTCTTTGCGCGAGCAGATCGCCATGGTGGCGCAGGAAAACATACTGTTCTACGACACGGTGTGGAACAACATCTGTTATGGAATGTCGGATGTGCCGAAAGAACGAGTCACCGTGGCGGCGCAAACGGCATTGGCGCATGATTTCATCATGGAGCTGCCGCAGGGATATGACACGATGATTGGCGAGCGCGGAACGCGGCTTAGCGGCGGGCAGCGGCAACGCATCGCTATTGCGCGCGCGATTCTGAAAGATTCGCCGATTTTGATTCTGGATGAAGCCACTTCGGAGCTGGATTCCGAATCGGAGATGTTTGTTCAAAAGGCGCTGGCCAACTTGATGGTGGGCCGGACGACGTTTGTGATTGCGCACCGGCTTGGCACCATCCGCCGGGCGGACAAGATTTTGGTGCTCGAGGACGGACAGATCCGGGAGAGCGGAACGCACACGGAATTGATGGCGCGTGGCGGAACCTATGCGCGGCTGCACGATCTGCAATTTGCCGATGACGAGATGCTAGCGCCAGCGCAGGAGTTGCTTTCGAATAGTTCTAGCCCGGTTAAAGCTTCATGACCCAGAAGGACGCCATGCCAACAAATGCAGCAGCGGTGAAGCGGCTTGATTGTTTATCGATGACCGGCTACGCGCAGGCGCGCACGGAGCAGGCCGGATGGGCGGTGCGCGTCAGCGTGAAAAGCGTAAACCACCGGTTTCTAGACGTTAAACTGCGGATTCCGGAAGCGCTGGAGATGTACGAGCTGCGGCTCCGGCAGATTGTCCGCGAGCGGATTCACCGCGGGCACATTGATGTGCATGTGAACGTGGAACCAGGCAAAGCGTCGCCGGTGCAGGTAAATCACGTATTGGTGCAGACGTACCTGCGCGCCGCGGAAGAGTTGCGGCAACTGACCAAGGCTGCGACGGATATGGATGTGGTGGCGCTGCTGCGGCTGCCCGGGGTGATCGGTGGCTTGGGCCCGGTGTTGCCGGAGAGCGAGGAAGAGCAGGAGCAGCTCGGGCAAACATTGGATGCCTGCTTGCGCGAAGCGCTGGGAAAGCTGGATGATATGCGTCGCGCGGAAGGGCGGCATCTTGCCGAAGAATTGCGCGCAAGAGCGGCGCGGATCGGGGAAGAAGCCGAGAAAGTCCGGGGGCTGGTCACCACACTGCGGCCGGCATTTGCGCGGCGGCTGGACTTGCGGCTGAAAGAATTGCTGAATGGCGTCGCGATGGACCCGGGGCGGCTGGCGCAAGAAGCGGCGCTGCTTGCGGAACGCAGCGATATCAGTGAAGAATTGGACCGGCTGCGCAGCCACCTGCAGCAGTTCACAAAATTGCTGGAGGGCGCGGGCGAACTGGGAAAGAAACTGGATTTTCTTCTGCAAGAAATGCACCGCGAGGCGAATACCATGCTCTCGAAGACGCCGGGAGTGGAGAGCGAAGCGCTGACGATCACCGGGCTGGCTCTAGAGATCAAAGCGGAGATTGAAAAACTGCGGGAACAGGTACAGAACATCGAATGAGCGCGGAGAATGAAATTGTGCCGCTGGTGCTGATTGTATCGGGCCCTTCGGGATCGGGGAAATCGACATTGGTGCAGAGGATACTGGATCTGCCGGGGACCATGCCGTCGATTTCATGTACTACGCGGGCGCGCAGGGCGACCGAGGCCCGCGGGAAGTGCTATGATTTTGTGAGCGAAGCGGAGTTCGACGCGATGTTGGCGCGCGGTGAGTTTTTGGAGTACGCACGAGTTTTCGGCAATCATTCCTACGGCACGCCGAAGAAGTGGCTTGCCGAGTCGCGTGCCAAGGGTTTGGATCTGGTGCTCGAGATCGACGTCCAGGGCGCGGCGCAGGTAAAGCAAAGGCTGCCCGAATCGGTTGCGATTTTTATCTTGCCGCCCACGCGAGAGGAGTTGGAGCGCAGGTTGCGCAGCCGGGGGCAGGATTCGGACGAGGAGATTGCGCGGCGGCTTTCCAAGGCGCGTGAAGAGATTGCGGTTTTTGAGAAATTTTATGATTATTGCGTGGTGAATGAAGATGTGGAACGCGCGGGACGTGAAGCGCAGGCGATCGTAACAGCGCTGCGCTGCACCAGCGCGCGGCGCCGTGGTCGAGTACAAGAACTTCTGGCATCGTTTGGAGGGAAAGACTGAAATGACTGTGCAAACGAAAGCTCCCGAGAGCCAGTTTGCGTACGTGGTGCTGGCGGCCCGACGCGCGCGACAACTCATGGCCGGAGCGCCACCGCTGGTCGAAAATCCAAGAACCCTGAAGGCCACGAGGATTGCGTGCGAAGAACTCGAACACAGCCTGATCGAATTCGAGTTTATCGAGCCCTCGTCGATTGACGAAGACAAAGACGGCAACAAGCGGCGGAAGTAGAGCGCCGCAGAGGCGTTGCCCGCTTCGCGGGCACCAGGAGCATTGACCGCCCCGTCAAGACCGGGATCTTCGACTTCGCGGTCATACTTTCAAATGATGCGAATCACGCTCGGCGTGACCGGCGGAGTAGCGGCCTATAAAGCCGCGGAACTGGTGCGCCGTCTCCAACAAGAGGGGTTTGCAGTTCAAGTGGTGATGACGCGCGGGGCGCGGGAGTTCATCACGCCACTGACCTTTGCGGCGCTCAGCGGGCAGAAGGTCATCACCGATCTCTTCGGCGATTCCTCCGGCGGCGAAGCCAACCTGGACAGCGCGATCGAACACATTGCCGTGGCACAGCGAACGGATTTGCTGCTGGTGGCTCCGGCGACCGCGGATATCCTCGCGAAGTTTGCGCGCGGCATTTCCGATGATTTCTTGACGACCTTGTATCTGGCTTCGACCGCGCCGGTGGTGGTTGCCCCAGCGATGAATGTGAACATGTGGCAGCACGCGGCGACGCAAGAAAACATGGAGACGTTGCGGGCGCGAGGCGTGATGATCGTCGCGCCGGATGAAGGCTATCTCGCCTGTGGCATGACGGGGCCCGGGAGACTAGCGGGGCAGGAAGCGATTGTACTGGCGGTGCGCGAGGCGCTGCACGTTCAGCGGGACCTTGCGGAAGAAGCGGTGATCGTCACTGCAGGCCCAACGTGTGAAGACCTGGACCCGGTGCGCTACTTGACGAATCGTTCCTCGGGAAAAATGGGTTATGCCGTGGCGGAAGCGGCGGCACGGCGCGGGGCGCGTGTGGCGCTGGTAAGCGGCCCGACGGTGCTGGAAGCGCCTGCTGGCGTGGAACGCGTGGATGTGCGGACGACGGCAGAGATGCATCGCGCAGTGCAGGAGCGTTTCAAGGCTTGTTCGATAGCGATTTTCGCCGCTGCTGTGGCGGACTACCGGCCAGCGGAACCTCATCAGCAGAAGTTGAAGAGGAACAAGGAAGCGCTGACGATTCGGCTGGAGCCAACACCGGATATTCTTGCGAGCGTGGCGCGAGAGAAGGGTGATCGCCTGATCGTGGGCTTTGCCGCGGAGACCGATCATGTGGCGGAGAATGCGCGGAAGAAACTGGCGGCGAAGAACGCCGATTTGATTGTGGCGAACGACGTGACCGCGGAAGGCGCGGGCTTCGACCACGATACAAATATAGTCACGCTCTTTTCCCGCGATGGACGCGACGTGGCGTTGCCAAAGATGAGCAAGGCGGAAGTGGCGCAACGCATTCTGGACGAAGTGCTGCGGCTGCGCGCTGCGTCGCGCGGCAAGCAGGCTGCGAAGCATTCCGCGGATTAAATCCGACATGCCCGACCAAATTCCGGAAGCTCTTCAGAAAAAACTTCTTGAACGACTGAGCTTTTACAACGATCTTGGGATCCGCCTGTTTTACCGGGATCGCAGCGCCGTACCACGCTCCGAATCGCATGCCATTACTTCCACCCCAGTGATTCTCGAAGAGGAAACCACGTTGGCCAAATCCAGATACAAGCCTGAGATGAAGAAGGCTGCACCCGAAAACATGCCTCTTGCGCCCACGGCCGTGAAGAGCGCTTTGCTGCCTGTGCCTGCGGGGCCATCCCTTTTCGAATCGGTGGAGAGAATTGCGGGCGATACACTACCGGTAATTCAGAGTGATTTGGGCGAATGCACGCGCTGCAAACTGCATCGCACGAGGAACAAGATTGTTTTCGGCGACGGCAATCCGAAGGCCCAGCTCGTTTTCGTTGGAGAAGGCCCGGGCGCGGATGAAGATGCGCAGGGACTGCCATTTGTGGGCCGCGCGGGAAAACTCCTGACGCAGATGATTGAGGCCATGGGCTTGCAGCGAAAAGACGTGTACATCTGCAACGTGGTGAAGTGCCGCCCGCCCGAAAACCGCCAGCCGGAAAAGGAGGAAGTGGGGACGTGCTCCCCATTCCTGCTGCGGCAGATCGATGCGATCGCGCCGAAGGTGATTGTGTGCCTGGGAAGCACGGCGGCGCAGGCGCTGTTGGAGACGAATCGCGGGATCTCGCAATTTCGCGGGCAGTGGCTGGAGTTTCGCGGGCGGAAATTGCTGGCGACCTATCATCCCGCATACTTGCTGAGAAATCCGGCGGCAAAGAGCGAAGTGTGGAAGGACTTGCAGAAGGTGATGGCGGAGCTGGGGCTGGAAGTGAAGAAGGGCAAATCCTCGTCGTAGTTCGCAAGAAATCAAGAGAAAAGGGAAATTGCACGGAGTTCCCGGACACTGTACTGTGGGAAGCCTTGTCAGGTGCGGCTCCCGTGCTGTTATGCGGAGTGTAAGTACCCTGATTGTGCTCCCGGCCTTCGCATGACGGGAATAGTTCCCGGTAAGCCGGCTTGCCGGAATGGAATCCGCGGCCAACGACTTTCAGAATTCGGGCTGCTTGATGGCAGAATAGGCGCATGGGAATTTTGTTTGGGGTGTTGACGGCGCTCACCTGGGGCGGCTCGGATTTTATCGCGCGTTTTGCGACCCGGCGGATTGGCACGCTGCGCACGATGTTGTACATGCAAGCGGTTGGATTTCTACTTCTCACCTTCTTTCTTTACCACTTCAACGCATGGGGACACCTTTTTGACGGATCGGGCTGGCAGCCCTGGGGCTGGGGTTTGCTGGCGGGGATGGCCAATGCCCTTGCGACACTTTCGTTATATCGCTCCTTTGAAATCGGGAAGATGTCCGTGGTGGCCCCGCTTTCGGCCAGCTCTCCGGTGCTTACCGTGCTCTTGTCGGCGCTCACGGGCGAAAGACTGACGGCGATGCGCTTAGTGGGCATAGCGCTTACCGTGCTGGGCGTGATCCTGGTTGCGGCGGGAGAAAAAGCGCCGGACGAGAACGATGTGGAAGCGGTGCGGCAAAACGGCAAAGGACTGGGCTGGGCGCTGGGCGCGGCGCTGGGATTCGGCGTGCTCTTCTGGCTGCTAGGGATTCGCACGGTGCCGCGCACCGGGCCGTATGCGGCGGTGTGGTTGATTCGCATGACGGGTTTTGTGGTTACCCTCGCTATTCTTTGGTGCAAGCGTTTGCCGATGCACCAGCCGCTTGGAAAAGGGAGCTGGCAACTGGCGGGGATGGGAGTATTGGATACTGGCGCGTTCCTGCTGAACAATCGCGGGTTGCAATTGGAGCAGGTGTCAGTGGTGAGCGTCTTGGCTTCGCTGTATGGCGCAGTGACCGTGGCGCTGGCAGCGGTGTTCTTGCGGGAACATATTGCGAAGTGGCAGTGGGCCGGAATCGCGGCAATTTTTTCCGGAATCTACCTGATCAGCAAATAGCCGCTCGTGATGTAGGTGCAGGACTTCAGTCCTGCACATGACTTGGACCGTCACCTGGCGCAATTAATAGGCTCTGGGCTTCGGTCTTGCGCTCGTGATGTAGGTGCAGGACTTCAGCCCTGCACAGCAGTTTCCTTCACGGAATAATTCTTACCCAGCCGTCTAGAACTCGTACCGCAGCGCAAACTGCATCACCCGCGGCTGCGTCAGCAAGCTGGTGTACGCGCCAAAGCTGCTGGGGGACTGCGTCAGCGAGGTCAGCAGCGACGAACCCACACCCTGGGCGTTAAAGCGTGTAAGGTTCGGCACGTTGAACACTTCCCAGCGGAACTGCAAGCTTTGGCTCTCGCGCGGCATTTTCCACCGTTTGCCAAGGCTCATATCCCAACTAGCGAAGCCATCCCCACGAAGTACATTGCGCGAGCCAACCTGGCCTGGTAGCGGCAGGGTAAAGTCATCTTGCGCAGCAACAGGGTCCGCGAAAACGCTGACACTACCGTTGCGCTTGAAGACGCCGGTCTTCGGCCTGCTTGTCATTTGCGTGACGGCCGTAAGGAACCAATTCGTAGGCCAGCGCTGGCCGCCATCCACGCTGAAGGGGAAACCACTGGTCCAACGGGCCAAGCCGGAAAGCTGCCAGTTTCCGATAACAGCATTTAGAACTCCGCCCGCGTTGCGGCCCAAGGCGTGGCCCTTGCCGATGGGCAGGTCAGCAAGCCAGTTGAGGTTCATCTGGTGGGTGAGGTCAAAATCGGAAACCGCGCGGGCCAGGTTCGGGGAAAAGTCATTGGCCAGACGGCTTCCCACCAGGCCGATATTCTGATAGCCATAAACCGAAAAGCCGACTCGCGACGCCGCGGAGGTGACATCAATGGACTTCGAGAACGTATAGTTGAAGTCAAATTGCAATCCGCGGCTGAACTGCTTCCTCAGGCTTACCTGCAGCGCATGATAGTCTGACGTGCCTATGGAGCTCCACCCGTACATGGAGAACGCCTGGTTGTTCAAGTATTTGCCGGACTGTTCAAATCCAGCGGGCAGGCCAGTCAATTGGCTGGGCGGGCCGGAGAAGAAGTAGGGTGTAGATGAGCTGGTGTCCCCCAACCCCCCGTAGGAATCAATATATGCCAGCCCTACAATCTCGTCGCCGATCACGGAAAGCGCGGGGTTGTAGTAGAGGTCGAACACGCTTTGAAGCAGGTCATCAGTGGCATTTGTCCCAGAAGCGGAGTGGAATCCAGTAAAGAGGTCCTCATATTGGGTAGCGCCTGGCCGGAGCGGCGCTATCATGTCCACCCAGTATTGAGAAGTTGGGCCAAGCGTCGCAGAAGTAACGCTGGAGATATCGGCCGGTGTGATGACCGACTGGTAGAAATTGGCGGTACCGCCAAGACCGTTGGCACGGTTGGCGGCAGCAAACTTCCTCGCCAGCGTTGACATCGCGCTTGCCGCTGCATAGTAGTCGATCCCGGTTTTGGGGTCCACGACATCCAGCGGCTGAGCTAGATCGCGTTGCGTGAGCAGCCGGCGGCCGAAACGCCCGACGTAGGACACTTGCAACGAGAATCGGTTGGGCAGTTCGCGGCCGACGGAAAAGTCCACGGCATAGGCATGTGGAGTTTTCAGGGTGTTGTCATTAGCCCACAAGTTTGCTTGAGAGTAGGAACCCGCTACCTGCGGGAAGCCTGCCGGAGGCGGATCGTTCAGGAATTGGATGGGGGCTATCGGAATCGGCGGGGTGTTGAACTTGGGGATGTCGTTGATGCCAGTCACTCGCGGCAGGTCCTCTGCTCCCGTCTGAGTAAATGTGCAGCAGGGATTCTGCAAGGTTGTCGTCAAACCAGCCGCACCGACTGAATCGGAGGTGTTCAGCAGAGCGAACCCCGCGCGGTCGTAGACGCGGCTGAAACCTGCGCGAATGACGGTCTTGTCGTTCTCGCCGAAGATCTTCTTGAACAGGCCGCTCTTAGGGCGAGGTGAAAACGCGATGGAGATACGCGGCGAGAAATCCGACTTTTCAAAGTTGTAAAAGCCAGGGCCGTGGTTTACGGGTCCACCGAGGTTGAAAGAGATCGCCGGCATTGAGGTATACCCCAAGCCTTGTTTCATGTTCTTGACGTTGGTATCGAACTGCGTTCCCAGGCCGAAAGTCGGAGCGGTCTGGAAGCCATTAAGCTCCCAAGGCGGAGGGAAGAGCGACCAGCGCAGGCCGTAAGTCAGTGTAAAGTTCGGTTTAATTCGCCAGGTGTCCTGTCCGTAGAATTCATACCAGTTGAGCCCATAGTTCCGTTTTACCGGATCGCCCTGGGGCTGCGCGATGCCGTCGCGGTCCAGGTTATAGTTCGCTACCACATCAGAAATCATGCCGTACAAAGCCAGCAGCGGTCGGTCGTACTGGGTTGCGTTCAGCGGTTCTGGAGCGTTGATGAGAGGATGCGCGCCGACGTTTGTGGGATCCAGCGTGCTCGTGACGGTATAGGCGAAACCTATCGGGGAGGTCCAGTTGGTGGTGCCCAGGCCCAGATGCGAGGAGTGCAGATAGCTGGTGCGGGGATCGCGGGCCAGGCCAATCGCGGCCCCGAACTGGAAAGCATGATTCTTCTTGGTCCAGGAGAAATCATCCAGAAAGTTGTGCGTACTCACTTGGAAGCTGTGACTATAGGTGAAGCCTTGATCCAGCCCCAGAAAAGAGTTCCAAGGTTGATTGGTATTTCCATCGACGCCATAACTCTGCCGTGTGTATCCATAATGGAAGGAATTGGCGATTGTGGAGCTAAGAATGGCGGTGTAGCCGAGGGCAAACCCCTTGCTATGGTCCGCGGTGGTTTGCTCGGGTGCATCTCCCGGCAGGAAGGGAGCTCCCGGGTTTCGCAAATTTTGCACCGCGCCGCGCCAGAAGAGAGTGTGCTTGCCGTCGGAGGTGAGACGGTAATCCGCGCGCGCGATGAAGACATCGTTGTCCAGGCTGGTGGGAGCGCGGAAAACGAAGCCGGCATAGTTCAAACCATCACCCGCGAAAAGATCGTTGGTCACGGTCTTACCCGTGCAGAACGTTTTGTCAAGATACCCGGTGTGATTCGTCAGGTCGAGCATGGCGGGATCAATCCCGATGGGGGTGGTCCCTGGGGGATAGTTTGCCGATTGACTCCGTGGGTCGAGGTTGAGGAGATCGGTGGGTGTAAAGGTGACAAGATTACTGTTCGCGTCCAAGTACCGAAAGATTCCCTGGCAGAGAGAGGGCGTGGGAATAACGCGCTCCGCGCGCTGCTCCTCCCGCTCGCGAGTCCCTTCGTAATTGATAAAGAAAAACAGGCGGTCTTTGCGCAGCGGTCCGCCCACCGATGCCCCGAAGATATTGCGGTTCAGCCTTAGCGGCTTATTGGGAGCGCCAATGTTCAGCTCCGACTGTTTCACAAGGTAGTCATTGGCGCTGGTAATGGTGTTGCGCAAATTCTCATAGGCCGAACCGTGGAAGATATTCGTACCGCCTTTGGTGACCAGGGCCACTTGCGCTCCCGAACCTTGCCCCTGATCCGCTCCATAGTTGGTAGTGGTTACCCGAAACTCCTGAACGGAGTCCTGGGTAACCGGCAGAACAGAGGTAAACGCGTATCCATTGGACTGGTCGTTCACATCAACGCCATCGAGCGTGACGTTGCTCTGATCGCTCCGCGCGCCATTCACGGATCCGTTGCGCGTATCCTGATCTTTGTCTGCAACACGGTTGCCCGTGTAGGCCACTCCGGCTTGCAAGCTCAGCAAATCCGGCACATTTCGGCCTTCCAAAGGAATTTGGCGCACCTGTGTTTCGTCAAAAGAATTTCCAATCGAGGCGTCCACCATGTTCAGCGCGGGTTCCTCCGAACTGACCGTCACCGTCTCCTTACTGCCGCCGACTTTGAGCTGCACATTCACCGTCACTGGTGTGTTCACCAGCAGTTGCAATCCGGTCTGCTCGTATTTCTGGAAACCCGGGGCGGCTACCCCGAGTGTGTACGTGCCCGGAGGAAGAAATAGAAATTGATAACCGCCGTCGGCTCCTGTGGTGGCGGCACGTTCGCTCTTGGACTCCGGATTCGTGAGCGTCACGGAGGCCTCTGCAACATACCCGCCGGTACTATCGGTCACCGTGCCTCGTAACGAGGTAGTCGCTTGGCCCCAGCTGGAGCTACCCGCCAGCAAAAGCCCCAGAATCGCTACCGCCAACTTCCATTGAATGTTTCTTGTCTTCACAGTATTCACCCCTGCTTTCTCTTGGAGTGCCTTGGAACCGGCTGAGACTACCAGCAGGGCAGCGTGCATTTTCAATTCCAGGATCGGGGAATTCGCAAACGACGGAGGATTCGTCAAACAAAAAAGCTCGGCGCTGAATTCCCGACCCCGGAACTTGCCAAAGGCCAACCCTGCTATAATTCAGCAAACTCAATGGCACGAACCTACTTTGCTTTGCCGCGCGTTGTCAAGAGCGAAACGCCGGGGCAAAACTGAGTTTCAGAATGCCGCGAATCAAAATTCCATCGCGCAGATCGAGGCAAATAATTCCCACGAGCGTCGCGTAGTTCTCCCCCTGGCTTGTCTTTCTAATGTAGCTGGTCCTGCTGATACACTACACGGCGAGATGAGCGAAATATTTTGCAATGTGGCTCTGCCGGTGCCGCTGCGAACCACCTTCACGTACGCGGTGCCGGAGGCCCTGCGCGCAACACTGCAGCCGGGGAGCCGCGTGCTTGTCCCGTTTCGCAAAAAAGCGCTGGTCGGCGTGGTGGTGGAGATGGCGGAGCGTGCGCCGGCAGGGACTCTCAAGATCCGCGAAGTCATCAAAGTTTTGGACCTGATCCCCACGCTGACGCAGAAACTCATCGAGCTGGGGAACTGGATCGCCGGATATTATCTGGCCCCGGTGGGCGAAGCGTTTCGAGCGATGCTGCCGCCGATGACGGAGTTGAAATTGCAGCGGCAAATTGTGCTGACGGACGCGGGGCGGGCGGCTGTCGAGAATTTGGGCGGCGGAGAACTGGAGCACGGGCTCGCGACGCGCGAGGCTTCGTTTCTGGCAATGCTTCATGCGAATAAGGGCATGCTGCAGGCTGCGTCTGCAGGAAAAGTCGGAATCGATGGTGCGGCGTTGCTGAAACTCCAGCGGCGTGGGCTAATTGAAATTCGCGAGAACGTGCTGGGGAGGAAACGCAAAACGCACGTGGTGGTTGCGTGGAAAGGCGGAGGCTCACTTGAAGTGCAAGAGAGATCGGCAAAGTCGGGAGAAAAAGTTAACGCAGAGGAACGGAAGACGCAGAGAGAAGCAAAAGTAAGAGAATTATTGGAGACGGAGCGCGGGCCATTGCCAGTGCCGCAATTACTGAAGCTGGCGCAGGTTTCCCGCGCGGTGATCGCGCGGATGCTGCGCGATGGCTTGCTGGAAAGTTGGGAGGAGCGCATCGATCCGGCGGAAGATCCTTTCGATGCCGGTTATGTTCCGCCGGCGCATGAATTGAATGAAGAGCAGGAGCGGGTGATCAAGGCGATTCGCGCGCGATTTGAGCTGGGCGAATTCGGCGTGCAGCTATTGCACGGAGTTACCGGAAGCGGGAAGACGGAAGTATATCTGCGCGCCGTGCAGGAAACTTTGGCGCGCGGGAAAACGGCCATCGTGCTGGTGCCGGAGATTGCCTTGACGCTGTGGATCGGGCGGCAGTGCCGCGGCTGGTTTGGCGCGCGGTTTGAAGGCGTAGCGGTGCTGCATTCGGCGCTGAGCGACGTGGAGCGCGCGCGCGAATGGTGGCGCGTACGGAATGGCGAGGCGCGCGTGGTGGTGGGGACGCGCTCGGCGGTATTCGCGCCGCTGGAAAATGTGGGGCTCATCATCGTGGATGAGGAGCAGGAGAACAGTTACAAGCAGGAAGAGACGCCGCGCTACAACGGGCGCGACGTGGCCATCCTGCGCGCGAAGCTGGAGGGAGCGCTGGCGCTGCTAGGCTCGGCGACGCCATCGCTGGAGAGCTATCATCATGCGCGAAGCGGGAAATACGAATTGCTGACGATTGCCGCGCGCGTCGAAAACCGTTCGCTCGCGAGCGTTGAAATTGTCGATCTGCGCGAGGAGTTCCAGAAGACGCAGCAGACCAGCCCTATCTCCGCCGCGCTGCATGCGGGAATTCAAGAATGCCTGGCGGCCGAAACGCAGGCGCTGGTGCTGATCAACCGGCGCGGGTATTCCTGGTCCGTGCTGTGCCGCAGCTGCGGCGCTTCGGTGCAGTGCGTGAACTGCAGCATTTCGATGACTTACCACAAGCACCGCAATCGCCTGGAGTGCCACTATTGCGGATCGCTGCAACCGGCGCCGAAGCAGTGCCCCAAATGCCAGTCGCAATATGTTTATTTTTTTGGCGAGGGCTCGGAGAATCTGGAAGAGCGGCTGCGCAAAGAATTTCCCGGGGCGCGCATCGCGCGGCTGGACCGGGATACTGCCAGGACCAAGCGGCAGTATCAGGAGATGCTGGGCGCGTTTGCCAGCGGCGCTCTGGATATTCTAGTGGGCACGCAGATGCTGGCCAAGGGGCACGACTTTCAAAAGGTGACGCTGGTCGGCGTGGTTTCCGCGGACTCCTCGCTGAGCATGCCGGATTTTCGCGCGGCGGAACGCACCTTTCAATTGCTGACGCAGGTGGCGGGCCGCGCGGGGCGCGGCGATTTGCAAGGGCGCGTGCTGATCCAGACGTTTTATCCGGAACATTACGCGATTCAAGACGCCGTGAAACAAGATTACATTTCGTTTTTTGAACGTGAGCTGCACTTCCGGCGGACCATGGCGTACCCGCCGTTTACTTCGCTGGCGAACGTCATTGTGCGGGATACCAGCCTGGAGAATGCCATTCGCTGGTCGCGACAGCTATCGGAATACTTCTCTCCACGCGATGGAAAGGACGCGCGGATTCTGGGGCCTGCAACGGCCCCGCTGGCGCGGCTAAAGAAGGAGCATCGCTTCCAGTTTTTGCTGAAGTCTCCGAAGCGCTCGGTGTTGACGAAGCTGCTGAGCGGAGCCATGGCCTATTGCGATGCCAAAGAAATTCCGCAGACCGCGGTGCTGGTGGATATGGATCCATTGAGTTTGATGTAGTGGCGGGATCCGAAACACGAAATACGAAATACGATGGGATCTCACCACAGAGGGCACAGAGTGCTCGGGGGAAGCGCAAGCGTCTGCTGGGTAACAAAACAGCCCCCTGTACCCACCCCCGGTGTTTTTACCAAAGAGTGCGCAATGAAATGAAAACAAAGGGCTTGGTCTGAAGACAATTGCAAAAGAGTGCGCACAAGAGTGCGTAAGAGATTGATTCTAAAG
This sequence comes from Candidatus Acidiferrum sp., assembly GCA_041476465.1. Lineage (GTDB taxonomy): Bacteria > Acidobacteriota > Terriglobia > Acidiferrales > UBA7541 > Acidiferrum. The sequence continues at coordinate 51,519 of JBGOTL010000001.1, forward strand.
GGTTGAGAGAATGCAAAAGAGCGCGTGATTGCAAAAGAGTACGCAAATGTATCAAGAGAAATGAGTTAAGGGCAAAAGAAGCAAGAAAAATAGTTACCAAAATATAAATAGGAAAGGAGATGAAGCGGTTAGTTAGATGTCTCCATGGGTAACTATAACACAGGGTAACTATGTGTCAAGAGGAAAGCGCACTTGCTTGCTGCATCCACTTTCCGTGCGGGGAGCGTCACCCCGTTACTTGCGAATCATAATGGGCCTGCCATTCGCTGGGCTCTGGTATGATGTGCTCCTGGCAAGGCAGTGGAGCCGCCAGTCAAGTTCTAGAGTATGAGGACATTCCTCCAATGATTTTTCATGTTTCGCTTGAAAAAGCAGAAGACGGCTGGATTGTGGCGCAGTGCCCAGCCCTGCCCGGATGCATATCGCAGGGACGAGATGAGAAGGAAGCGCTGGAGAACATCAAGGAAGCGATCACCGCATGGTTATGGGCCGAGGATCAGAAGGCGGTGAAGGCCCTGGGGCCTGATCGCACGCCGGTTGTTGTAGCTGTTTGACGGTTGCGAGAGCACATGGGACGGCTCGGCAACATTTCCGGTAAGGAAGCGACGAAAGCATTCGGCAAGGCGGGCTGGCAGATCATGGGGCAAGTGGGGAGTCACGTGGTACTGACGAAGGCTGGTGTGCGGACGAATCTTTCGATTCCGCAGCACAAGGAGCTTTCGACCGGAACGCTACGGGCGCTGATTCGAGCGGCGGGACTGACGGTTGAGGAGTTTGTGGAACTTCTTTGAAGACGCGGGGCAGGCCATCCAAATTCGTCTTAGCGCGTTAAAGGTGCGTCACATTCCACGCGAATTCTTTTTATCGAATTATCGCTCGGCCACCCATCGTGAGGTTGCTTAGTTCGTTCTCACTCCGGTCGGTTCTTCGCGCGAAGTTGACTCTAAACCCGCATGATTCGGTTATGCTTACCACAAGCTCCTTTGAAAAATCAGCCCGCAAAGGGTCGCCACGCGCCACGCGAATTCTTTTTATCGAATTATGGATCGGCCACCCGCCAAGAAATCTCCTGCTGGCTGGAATTGGGGGACCGCTAACTTCTGGATTGATTCATTTTCGCTCCAGAGATCAAGGTTGTTAGATCTGGAGTGAGCCTCTACAATCAGGCCAACAGGTGATCAAATGAAGGGGCTTCCTCCAATGCTTCGCCGCGCGCACATATGGATGCTCACCATCCTGATGTCGCTGACGGGTAGCGTATACCCTCAGGCTCCGAAGCCCACTCCACCAGTTTTCCCGGCATCTGACGACAATTTGGCGCAGCTTGTCAGGATTCTCCGCGCGAAGGCAAAGACTCTCGCAAGCGCTTCTGGAATGCGGTCGGGCTTTCAAGCGTTCATATCCGCACACAAGCTGCCGCCCGAGAGCATCCGCTATTCGGACTACGTCGTTGTGCGTTTGTTGTTTGAGGCGACCAGGGATGCAGGCTTCTGGAATCTCCATTGGGACATCACCGACCAACCGCCGAATTCGGACCGTATCTGGCGCCAATGGAAAAACGACCGCAAGCCATCGGCCGTGGAATCCACGGCCACCGCGGAGTGCGATGAACTCTCCGCGCTGTACGCGTTTCTTGTGGAGCGCGTCGGCGTCAAGAGTGTCGGACTGTTTTGGCCTGCGGCGAATCATACGGTTGCGGTTTGGGTGGTGCGCCCAACGGGGGGCCCCGTCGTTCGCGTGGTTGTGCCCACATCCCAGATCTTTCTCGATGAAACCGACCGCTTTGACACGAAGAAGTTCGATCCGTGGCGTCAGAAGACGATTTACGAATACACGCGCCGTGATGTTCCCGACACGTACGAACTTCCCAAGCCGCTCTTCGAGTTCTTGCTCCGGCAAGTGGACAAATACGGAGGCGCTTCCGACATCACGCTGCAACAACTGCGCTATCTGCGCGAAGGCGTTTTTCTACGAACGTGGACTCCCGAGCAAGCGGCTCGTGACGCGCTGAAGAAACGGAGCGCCCTCGGTTCCGGACCGGCAGAAGACCTCTCGGCCTTTTGGAATTTCGCGGAGGACATGCGCTCCGGGCCTCTTCACTAAATGCCAGGTGCCCGCCCAAGGCGCGAGGCAACTCTGGAAAATCCAGGCGAGTCCAATTTACAATACTGATTTTGGTCCGAATAAGATGGTCCCTTTCAACACCCCGAGGGGCCAACTGGCGTATGCCGACAAAATGCGGGGCTAAAGCCCCACCCCTACAAATACTGAATTCAAGATACGGAGCGTTTGCGCCAGAAGAAGTAGGCAGGGAGGCCTAGCAAAAGAAGGATGATGGCGGAGGTCAGATAGCGGAATTGCTGAGGGTCGCGGAAGGCGAGGTAGATGGCGTTGCCGACGATCGCCGATGCTGCCAAGACGAATAGCAGAGGCGTCCAGGGATAGCCGGGGACGCGATAGGGAAGCTCCTTGCCAGCCGAGGCGCGGCGCAGGGGAAAAATGGCCGCGGCGCCGAGGCCGTAGAAAATCCAACCGATGAAAATGGCGCCGCCGGCGAGTTCCGCGAATTTTCCGGCGCTGGCGAGCACGCACGACCATACGCCAAGGGCCACGATGGCCGCGGCGGGAGTTTGGAACCGCGGATGCACCTCGGCAAGCTTCTTGAAAAAAAGATTGTCGTTGGCCATGGCGTAGAACACGCGGGGCGCGGTGAGAATGACGCTGTTGGCCGCGCTGAAGGTGGAAATAAGAATGGTAATGGCGACGATCTTTCCGGCCCAAGGGCCCAGCACAGTGGTGATGGCGGTGGCCGCGATGGCATCGCTGGCGGTAGCGGCGGCCGGCCCGAGCGCCACGAGATACGCCAGTACGGCGATGAGGTAAAGAGCGGTGAGCGCCAGCGAACCGAGCAGAAACGCGCGCGGGAAGCTTTTCTGGGGATCAATCACCTCGCCGGCGCTGTAGGTGCCGAATTGCCAGCCTTCATAGGCCCACAAAACGGCGATCATCGCCAGACCAAAATTGGAGGCGAGGCTGAAGCCATGCCGCGTTGTGCCCAGACCTACAGGAAGCTCCGCGGTGTGATGGCCGAGAGAAAACAGAATAGCGCTGAGAAGAACGATCAGGGCGATCTTGACGAGCGTGGTCCAGTTTTGCAGGTCGGAGCTCTTGCGCGTGCCCCAGACGTTTACGGCGGTGACTACGGCAATCATCGCCACGGTAACGAGGTTCGATGCAGCCATTCCGAGAGGAATAATTTCGGCAAGATATCGCGTAAAGGCGCGGGCCAGCGCGGCGATCGAAGCGCTGGCGATGACCAGAAAGAGGCACCAGCCGTAGAGAAACGCCGGCAAGCGGCCGAAGCCATCGCGAATATAACAATACAACCCGCCCGCTTCAGGATTGGCCGCGGCGAGCTCCGCGTAGGTGAGCGCGCCAAGCAAAGAGAGGACGCCGCCGACGATCCAAACAAGAAGTGAATAGCCGACGGAGCCGCCAAGCTGCCGAAGGATGAGGCCCGGGGTGAGAAAAATTCCCGAGCCAATGACGGAGCCGACGAAAAGGAAGAGCAGGTCGCGCAAGCGGAGAGTGCGTGCGAGTGATGGCATTTGGGGGCCGCGCAGAGATGTATGCGCGCCGTGCGGGTGCATCATAGACCGTCCGTCAATCGGTGAAAAGGGGAAAGACGAATTCCAATAAAAAAGATTAAATACAGAGAACACAGAGGTCACAGAGAGGAAGTGGGTATTGGCAAAGAAAATTCACTGACTCAAGATCGGCGCCGCCATAAAACAAAGCAGAAAAACAACCAGGGCGAGGAAAGCGCCGAATCGCCGGCGGGGGTCGAGCGGCATTGGGTCATAGATGGGTACGGAGCGGAAGAAGCGGAGACCAAGGAGAATTACAGCCCAGATATACCAGCCACTCCAATGGCGGAAAAACCCAAGCAAGACCAGGAAAACGGGAAGAAAGAAAGAGAGCAAGCGATGGCCGCGCGGACTCACGGAACGAAGGATATGGCCGCCATCGAGCTGCCCAACAGGCAATAGATTGAGTGCGGTGGCGAACAAGCCTATCCAAGCTGCACGGCCTACGGGAGGAAGAAGAAGAGTGCCCGCTGACACGCCGGGATGAATGATTGCGCTGAGCAAATGCAAGATGGCGGGAACGCCAAAAACAATGTCGGCGTGTTCCAGACTTGTGAGATTCGGAACAATCTTGGCATGCAGGACTCCGTAGAGGAGCGCGGGGAAGGCGAGGAGAAAACCGGCGAAGGGGCCCGATGCGCCCACGTCAAACAGAGCGCGGTTGGTGCGAAAGGGCGAGCGGACAAGAATGAACGCGCCGAATGTGCCGATGAATGAGGGAAACGGAATAAAGAAAGGATAGCTGGCATAGATACGGTGCTTCCTGCATGCGAAGAAATGACCCAATTCATGCGCTAGAAGGATGGTGAGAAGAGTGAGCGAGAACGGCAGGCCGCGAAGGAGTGCGGTGGGGTGACGATAGAGGAGCGGCCAGGCACGAATAAATTCGTCGAGAGAGACGGCTTGATTGTTGGCGTAGGCGGCTGCAAATTGCGCGCCTGCGACGAGACAACTGCAGAAGGTTAATAAGAACAGTACCGCCGCGAGAACCAGCGTCTTGACTGGGGGATGATGAGGAACAGCGGTGTAGTACGAGGCGATGGACGGAAAGGCGCGCCACTGGAGGCCGCCAGGAATCGATGGAGTTGTGTTTCCCGAAATTGGGTTGGTGGTCACGGGAGATGAGAGTCACAAAAAAGCTGCACGATTCAGTACAGCACAGTTGAGCGAAGATGCGCCAGAGGAACTGCGAGAACAAAATCGAGGCGCTTTGAGAATTCTGGCTTTGTAGAGGTAAGTTTATTCAGCAGTTTTTGCAGCTCCGATGCCCTGGAGCTCTTTGCCGGGCTTGAAGCGCACGGCTTTGCCGGGAGGGATGGTGACTTCCTCGCCGGTGCGTGGATTGCGGCCGATGCCGGTCTTCCGCGGCTTCACGCTGAAGACGCCGAAGCGGCGCAGTTCGATGCGCTGGCCGCGGCCGAGGGCGCTCTTCAGCGCCTCGAAAATTGTTTCGACGGCCTGCTCCGCCTTGGTGCGGCTAATGCTTGTTTTCGTTACCACTGCATTTACTATATCCAGCTTAATCACGCAGACCTCCGACGTACCGTGGGCAGATGCTAGAGAATGCGCCGTGGGTTGTCAAGACGTGACGGGTAATCTACACTGAACATCTTTTTGGGATGCGGTGGTCATGGCATCCTAGTTGAAACACAAATCGAGGAGGCATGGATGTCCGTTAAGCCAGACCGCTGGATCCGCCACATGTCGCTGGAGCACAAGATGATCGAGCCGTTCACGGACCGCCAGGTGCGTGAAGGCGTGATCAGCTATGGTTTGTCGTCTTACGGTTACGACATTCGCGTGGCGGATGAGTTCCGGATCTTTACGAATGTGAATTCGACCATCGTGGATCCAAAACATTTCGACCCGCGGTCTTTGGTGGACTACAAAGGCGACGTTTGCCTGATTCCTCCGAATTCGTTCGCGCTGGCGCGATCCGTTGAATATTTCCGGATTCCGCGCAATGTGCTGACCCTGTGTGTGGGGAAGTCCACCTACGCGCGGTGCGGAATCATCGTAAACGTGACGCCGTTCGAGCCGGAGTGGGAAGGCTTCGTCACTCTGGAAATCAGCAACACCACGCCGCTGCCCGCGAAAATTTATGCCAACGAAGGATTGTGCCAGGTGGTGTTCTTTGAATCCAACGAAGATTGTGAAGTGAGTTACAAAGACAAGAAGGGGAAGTACCAGGCGCAGAGCGGTATCGTCCTGCCGCGACTGTAATCAGGACTCAAACAGGAAGGAAGGGGCAGAGCGGTTAGCCGCCCTTTTTCATTTTTTGCTGGGACAAAAATCCTAGGGAGCCGGCGTCTGAGCGAGTGGGTAGCCTCGTTCGCGCCAGGCTTGCAGCCCGCCCTGCAGGGGACGTATGCGTTTGATGCCTTGTTTCCTGAGGAGCAGCGCCACACGGGCGCTGGTGGCTTCGTTGGGTCAAGTGCAATAGAGAATGATTTCGCGGTCTTGCGGCAAGCGATCGTTCTTCTCCTGAAGTTCCTTGGCGTCCATGCGGAAGGCGCCTGGTATTGTCTCGGGGTCAGCTTCGAAATCCAAGGAGTGGCGAAGATCCACGATGACCAGCTCTTCGCCGGCGTCGATCTTTTCTTTTAATTCTTCCACGGTCATGCGAGAGATACGCAGTTCGCGGAGGAATCGCTGCCGCGCAATGAATTTCCATGCGATGTAAGCTAGCAGGCCGCCGATGAGGATCACCAGCAGCCAGCCGCCGAGGGCCGCGGCATGCTCCGCAACGCGTTCGATCTGCCCGCTGAAGGCGTAGCCGAGGCCGAGGAAGCTGAAAGCCCAGAGGAACGAACCAAGGACATCGAAAAGGAGAAAACGATTCAGCCGCATGTGAAAGATTCCGGCAAGCGGCGGAGCGATAGTGCTGAGGCCCGGGAGAAACTTGGCGAAGAGCAGGGAACGAGCGCCCTGCTTCGCGAAAACCCCTTCCGTGCGCCGGACGCAGGAATCGGGTTCGAGCGAGATTCTGCAGAGTAACTGGAGAATCTTAATGCCCTTGGCGCGGCCGAGTTGATACCACAGCAAATCGGCGGTGATCGCCGCCAGAACGACGGCAAACAGGGAAGCAAAAAAACTCATCCGGCCTGTGCCGGCCAGCGCTCCAGCCGCGAGAAGCAGAGGAAGCGCGGGAACGGGGAGACCAAGCTGTTCCGCGAAGACCCACGCAAGCAAGACAACGTATCCATGATGGACTAGAAATTCCAGGGTGCTGTGCATAGCGCGGACGAATCCTCCAGAAAGTTTACTTCGCGGCGAAAGGGGCAGTACGCCCCCAGCTCCCGCTCATAACAAATTCACGGATAGCCTTGCGGGAGCGAGGAGCTGATTCGCGCTCCTTGTAAGGCTCCGGCAGTGAAGCGGGATCGCCTGCATATCCAATGGTCATGACGGAGACAGGATCCCAGCCGTTGGGAATGGCAAAAACTTCGCGCGCTTTCTCGACGTCATATCCCGCCATCTGATGCACGAACAAACTGCGCGCGGTTGCTTCCAGGCTGAGTAGCATGGTGGCGGCCCCGACATCGGAGAATGCATTGCGGTTTGGCGTTCCGTTTTTATGAAAGGCAAGCTCGGCAACAGAAAGCACAAGCACGGGAGCCTGCCGGGCCCATTTGGCATTGAACTCCACGAGAATGCCAATCATCTTCTCATAGTTTTCCGGGTCGTCTTTTGTAGCGATGAGATAGGCCCACGGTTGTTCGTTGCTGCTTGACGGCGCCCAGCGCGCGGCTTCGAACAAGCTGCGCAGAATCTCCGGCGATACGGGTTTTTCGGAGAAGGCCCGGGGGCTCCAGCGGTTGCGGATGAGATTGTGAACCGGAAATTCAGTTTCAGCCGGCTTTTGCATGGTTTTGCCTCGCTGCTTTGGATGAAAAAATAGCCACGGGCGGTACGTGAAAACCCCCGCGACAAATGCGCGGACAGGTTATTCCGGTTCGCCCTGCTGCACTTCTTGCAGAAGTTCGGCGAGGACTTTCAAGCGCGCGGCGGTCATATGCCGGAACTGGCGCTTGTGAGCCTCGCGAACCGGCTGGTCGAGAGTTTTTAAAATGTCCAGGCCTTGCGCGGTAATGCGCGTCTTGACGACCCGGCGATCATCGGTCTGGCGCTCCCGGGTGATCCAGCCGCGCTTTTCCATGCGGTCGAGGAGACGCGTCATATCCGGGTCATGCGAGATCATCCGTTCGATGATGCTGCGGCAGGGGAGACCCTGGGGTTCCGCGCCGCGGAGGATACGCAGTACGTTGTATTGTGCGCCGGTAAGGCCGCGGGCCTTCAGCAGTTGATCGGCTTTCTGGCCGAGCGCGTTTGCCGTTCGCAGCAAGGCGACAAAGATTTCGTTTTCCAGGGAGGGAGCGAAGCCGGCATGGGGGGAGCGCGAACGCATGGCTCGACAATAGTCGTTATAACGATTAGTGTCAAGAGGAAAATACCGGGACTTCCGTGAGGCCCCCGGCGCGGGTCCGCCACTCCCGGGAAACGAGCGGGCCTCAAAAAAACACGTTTCGCGCGAGCGGAAGATTCTCAGGCGCTCAGGATTTGCGCAGCGGGCGGAGGCAAATTTCGCTAAGAAAACTCTGCGCGCCCTGGGTGACCACCATGGCCACGGCGTGCGCGACGTCCGCGGCCCTCAACACCTTTGCGGGGTCTTTGCGGCTGCTACCGCTAAACTCCGTGGCCACGCTGCCGGGGCAGATGACACTAACGCGAATACCATGCTCGCGCAGGTCCTCGGCCATGCACGCCGAGAGGCCCTGGACGCCCCACTTGGAAGCGCAGTAGATTCCGCCGCCAGCAAAGGTATTTTTCCCCGCGAGGGAGCTGATATTGATGATGTCGCCGCCGCCACGGCGGATCATCCCGGGGGCGACGGCGCGGGAGACGAGGAAAACACTCTTCAAATTCGTGTTGAGAACACGATCCCAATCGGCTTCATTTTTTTCATGTGCCGGGCCAAACAAGCCAACGCCGGCATTATTGACGAGGATGGAGATGGGGCCGAGGGCGGCTTCGGTTTTCGTGACCAGCTCCGCGACGTCAGCGGAACGTGTGACGTCGGCAATTTGCGAAAACACACGCGCCCCGGATTTTTCCAATTCCCTGGCACAAACGTTAAGCGCTGCATGATCGCGGCCGCAGATGGCCACGGAAGCCCCAAGCGACGCCAGCCGCGAGGCGATGGCGCGGCCGATGCCGCGGCTTCCCCCGGTGACCAGGGCGACGGAATTCGCCAAAGGCTTTGGCCCCCTTGTTTCTGTATTTGCCGGGTTTATTTGCGCCATCAGAAATCTCCTCGTACAGGCCACTCTTTTTGTGCGACACTCATCTTAGCATTAAGGATTACGCGCGACTTGGTATCCCCGGAGGTGCACGGGGGATAGAAAAAGAAGCTGACGCGCCGAGGGAAGCAATCCGTAAAATACATACTTTGACGCCGGGTAACACCTTGCAGAGACCCGGTCGTTTTCCCTATAATTCCAAAGTTTTCGAGCCACAGCGTGTCTGACCGCATCGGGGTCGGCGAAATTCCCAGGAAGAAGATTCCAGGGTGCACGGGATTCAGAAAATCCAGCATCGTAGTTTGAGCGAGGAGAAATCGGAATGAACGGAACACGAAGGATAACGGGCCTCGCAATGTTTGCGGCGCTTGGCCTTTTCTTGGCATGCAGCGTGAACGCTTTGGCACTACCACCGGCGCAGGGGCAAGACGCAGGTGCGAGCAAACAGCCATACACCATGCCGGAGTACAACGCCTATCAGGCGTGCGCGGCGGAGAAGAATCCTGCGCCGCAGATCAAGTGTATGGACGATTTTGTGGCCAGGTACCCCAACTCCGCGCTGCTGCTCTACATCTATCCGATCTATAGCCAGGCTTACAGCCAGCTGAAGAATTACGCTAAAGTGATCGAATACTCCGACAAGCTCGTAGCGCTCGGCGACAAGGTTGATACCAATGGCCAGTGGTCAGCTCTCTTTGCACGCGCCTACGCGTATACCGCGCTCAACACAAACGATGCGGCGCAAGCGAAGGCCGCGCGTGACGCAGCCGTCGCCGGCCTGAAACTCGTTCCCCATCTGACCAAGCCTGCGACCATGGACGACAAGGCCTTCGAGGCCCAGAAGACCGGGTCCACAACCATTTTCAACGCCACCGGCGCCCTCTCCTCTCGGGCCATAAAGGATTGGCCGGCGGCTATTGGGTTCTATATGGCCATTCTCGCGATCAACCCGGATGATACCGCATCGAATTACCAGCTTGGCCAGGCGTACCTGGGTTTGGCGCCGCCGAAACCCATGGATGCGTTCTGGTATATCGCCAAGGCGGTGACTTCCAAGAGCACAAATGAGCAGCAGGCGAAGACCATCAAGGCATATTTGCGAAAACTGATGTTCAACTACCAGCAGGCGGCTTGCGACAACCTGACTGACGCTGAATTGAATGAGCTTCTGCAGCTTGCGGGAAGCTCGGCGGATCGTCCGGCGAGCTACCAGATTCCAAGCGCTGCGGATATGGATGCCGCACACAAGGACATGACCATCCTATCGGTCATCACGGACTTGAAGGCGGGCGGCGACAAAGCCAAAGTGACGTGGCTGGCGGCGTGCGGTTTGGAGTTTCCGGATGTCCCCGGCAGATTGCTGGAAGTCGTTCCGGGCGCCGATGCGGTGGTACTAAAGACTGGTTTCGTGACCAGCCAGGCGGAATTTGATGCGGCGAAGACTCCCAACATGGAATTTAAAGTCGCTGGTCAGCCAGGAGTGGAGAAACTGGAAAAAGACTCAGCGCCAAGAATTACGGGAACGCTGGTTTCCTATGACCCGGATCCCGCGTTCATGCTGCACTGGGACAAGGCCAAAGTGAACGCAGAGGATCTTCCGAAGGAAAAAGAGAAGCCGGTGAAGAAGCCGGTGAAGAAGCCCGTGGCCAAGCGTCCGGTGGCGAAGAAACCTGCGTAGTAAGAGCAAGTTGCAACCCGAATGAAGATGAAACGGCTCTCTGACACCCGTCGGAGAGCCGTTTAACTTTACTCGTTTACTTTTTCAGACGGTCGAATTCATGGCCGGACATTGCGCCAGGAACCCTTTGGCGGCGTGCCAAGTCTGCCAGAAAGGTCTGGCTAGCGGCGGCCGCGGCGGTGGTCCAGCTTGTATTCGTCGATCTTGCGGCTCAGCGTGTTGCGATGGATGCCGAGATCCTGCGCGGCCCGGGACTGATTGCCGTTCGCGCGGTCCAAAACACGCTTGATGAAACGCTTTTCGAATTCACCGACCGCTTCCTCGAACAGAATCCCGCGCTCCACCATCTGCGCGACTAGCCCTTCCAATTGGTCTTTCACGTCAGCACGCTCCGCGGAAACAATCGTTCTATTTTGGGGGCCGGCTTGCTAGCTCAACTCATGCCCGACCAGGATGCGATACGCCTCCCGGTACTTGGCACGCGTGGCGGCAACCACATCGGGGGGCAGGTCGGGTCCGGGCGGCGTCTTGGGCCAGTGGATCCGTTCGAGGTAGTCGCGCACAAACTGTTTGTCAAAAGAGGGCTGCGGGCCGCCTGGCTGGTATTGGGCGGCAGGCCAGAATCGGGAGGAATCCGGCGTGAGGGCTTCGTCGATCCAGATCAACTCGTTATTCAGAATGCCAAATTCGAATTTCGTGTCGGCCAGAATCACGCCGCGGGGCTCCGCATAGGCGGCGGCGCGGCGGTAGAGTTCGATGCTGACGGCGCGGACGCGTTCGGCAAGATCCCTGCCGATGAGCGCGGCGGCCTGTTCGAACGAGATGTTTTCGTCGTGGCCGGTTGTGGCCTTGGTGGATGGCGTAAAGAGGGGTTCGGGCAAGCGATCGGATTCGCGGAGACCCGCAGGCAGTGCGATTCCACAGATTTTTCCCGCGGCGCGGTAATCCTTCCAGCCGGACCCGGAAACATAGCCTCGCACGACGCATTCGATCGGCAGAGGCTGCGTTTTGCGCACCACCATGGAGCGGCCCGCGAGGTCGTCCTTAAACTTGTCGAAGGGAGCAGGGAAGTCCGTCGCGCTGAGGACATGGTTGGGGACAACCTCCTTCAAGAGGTCGAACCAAAACAGGGAGAGTTGCGTCAGGACGCGCCCCTTGTCGGGGATCGGCGTAGGAAGGACGACATCGAACGCGGACAGGCGGTCGGTAGCGACGATCAGCAGCTTGTCGCCGAGGTCGTAGATGTCGCGGACCTTGCCGCGAGCGGCAGGCGTGAGCCCCGCAAATTGAGTTTCGCGAATGACACGGCTTGCAGGACTTGTAGACACTCGGAACATTCCCCCGACAAAGTGAGAAGCATTCTAGCGCAGCGGTGCGCGAAGTCAAAGGCGCGTGTGGAGGAAACCTTAGGAAAATTTTTTGTAGCGAGAAGCCTCAGTTTGTAAGGAAGGTGACTAGAGGCGGGCTTTAAGCATTGACCTCATGCATTCTCTTGGCGCGTTGGCCTCCAAAAACATGGATGGTGCGCGTTCCGCTGACGCCTTCACCTCCGTGTGTCACGCCTTTGGGAATCAAGAATTCCTCACCTGCCAACAAACGGAAGCGATCCTCGCCAATGATGACTGTGTATTCTCCTTGCACCACGAGCATGTATTCGTCGTATTCGTGGCGGTGAGTTGTGCTCGCCCGGTCCTGTGAACATTTCCAAAAACAAGCCTGACTGCCATCCGCTCCGTCGAAAACGTATCCCTCGATGTCTTTCGTGTGTTGCGATTCGCTCGCAATCTTGTTGATGGGATTTTTCATGAACTCCGGAAAGTCATTCACGTGAACAAGGACCTCCGTTCACGCCGCAGAAGCCGCCGCAGCCTGTTGCCTCGGCGCCGCCGGTTCGGATTCTTCCCAGCGCACGCTCACGAGTTTCGATACGCCCGGCTCCTGCATGGTGACGCCGTAGAGCACGCTGCCCATCTCCATGGTCTTGCGGTTGTGGGTGACGATGATGAACTGCGTCTGGCTGCTCATCTCGCCAATCAATCGCGTGAAGCGCCCCACGTTCGCTTCGTCCAGCGGCGCGTCCACTTCGTCCAGGATACAGAACGGGCTGGGCTGGTAACGGAAGATGGCGATGAGCAGTGCGAGCGCGGTCATGGCCTTTTCTCCGCCGGAGAGCAGCAGAATATTCTGCAAGCGCTTGCCCGGAGGCGAAGCTACGACGTCGATGCCGGCGTCGCCGGAGCTGTCCGGCTCGGTCAAGCGCATCTCCGCCATGCCGCCGCCGAAGATGGTGTGGAAGGCTTCCGAGAAGTTTTTGTTGATGGCGTGGAAGGCCACCTCGAACTTTTCCTTGGTGGCAAGGTCCAGCTCGGCGATGGCCTGCTGAGTATCCGCGATGGACTGCAGCAGGTCGTCGCGTTCGCGCGTGAGGAATGTAAACCGCTGCTCGCATTCGTTGAACTCTTCGAGAGCCATCATGTTGACGGCGCCCATGGATTCAATGCGCTCTTTCATTTCGCGGTAGCCGGCTTCCGCAGCGGCCAATTCATCGCCGGACATGAATGCCGTTTCCGTGGCGATCAAATCCTCGGGCTGCGCGTTCACTTCCGCGATGCAAGTTTCCCGGAGGTGCTGCCGGTCTGAGTCGTTGCGCGCGCGGTCCACTTCCACGTGGCCGCGCTGCTCGCGGAGCTCCTGCAGCGATTGCCGGCCCAGGCGCAGGTGATCTTCCATCTGCGTGACGCGCGTGCGCGCCGCGTCCCATTCCTGTTCCAATTCGCGTTGCAGCGTTTCCAGGCGGAGTTTCTCCGCGCGGAGGCCTTCGAGTTGCCGCGAGAGTTCCGCGCTCTGTGTAGCCAGCGCGGCAGTCTCTTCCGCGATGGTGGTTTCCTGTTGGCGCAGCGCGGCTTCGCGGCGCTGCAGCTCGGCGCGCTCTTCCTGCAGCCGCGTGGCCAGCGCTTCGGCGGCTGAGAGACGCTCGTTCATGGCCGCCAGCTCGGCGCGTGCGGCGGAGAGTTCCGCCTGCTCGGTTTGCATGGAGCCGCGCAACTGGGTTAGTTCTTCCGTGAGTCGCGCGCTCTCGGTTTCGGCTTCGGCGCGTGTAGTAGCGGCGGAAGCGTGCTGGTTCCTGGCGCGTTCTGCGCGGAGACGCACGGCTTCAACTTCGCGGCGCACCCGCGTCAATTCATTCTGGCAGACGGTCAGTTCGAGGCCCAGCCGCGCGAGTTCACCCTGCATTTGCTCGTGGCGATGTCTGGCGGCGAACAGGTTGCGCTCGGCGTCGCGCTGTTCAGCGGTGACTTCCACGAGCGATTGTTCCGCGCTGCCCAGATCAGCGGACAGCGCATCGAGCGCCGCTTGTGTCTCGGCCGCACGATGCTCCAGTTGCATTACTTCAGCGTCCAGCGCGCGCAATTCGCGCTTCATACCGAGAGGGCCCACTTCATCCGGCCGGCCGCCGCTGACCATGCGGCCTTGATAGCAGGTGCCGTCCGGCGTTACGAAAGCGTACTGGGGATTTTCTCTCGCGAGCTTTTCCGCCGCGGCGATGCTGTCGGTAAGATAAGCGGCGCACAAGCGCGGAAGGAATTGTTTGGCGGCCGCGCCCAGCGGATCGCGGAATTCCACCAGTTTGTCGAGCCGGGAGATGACGCCGTCTTCGGCGCGGAAGTTGATGATCGGCTCGTACGCGTCCAGCCGCAGGTCGCGCAGCGAATCGACGAAAAATGTCGCGCGCCCGCCCACTTCATTGCGCAGCATGGAAACGCCCGCACGGGCGTGGTCGTAGGTCTGCACCACAACGTATTCCAGCTCCTCGCGGAGGTACTGCTCGATGGCGGCTTCATGCTGCTCTTCGACTTCCGCGTAATCGGCAAGCACGCCGACGGCGTGGAAGCCTCTCCCACCGCTGCGTTCGTTGGCGGCGAAAAGCTTCTGCACCGCGTCCGTGGTGTACGAGCGGTCTTTCAGGATTTGCGTCAAAGTGGAATGGCGGGCGCGGACGCTCGCCAGGGAGTCGCGCAGGGAATCGGATTCTTTCGAGGCAGCTTCGCGCTTCTGGCGTAGCTCCGCGATTTGCGCCTGAAACTCCGCGGCTTTTCGATTCAGCGCGCCGAGCTGCCCGGTAGCGGCTTGCCACTCTTGGGCAGCGCGTTCGGCGTCCTCACGGATACGAATGGAAGATTCCAGAAGCCCCATCTCGCCAGCTTCGAGTTTCCGCAGCGCTTCCCCTTGATGGACTAGCGCTTCTTCGGCCTGCTTTTGCTCGCCGTGGAGTCGCAGCAGGCTTTCCCCGGCTTCCGAAGCCGAGCGCCGCAATGTTTCAACGCGCATTTCGGAGTTGGAAATCTGTGCCACGCGGGATGCGGCTCGCTCGGTGAGTTCTTCCACGCACAGGGTGAGAGCACTCGACTCCGCTTGCACCGATGCAACTCCCTGTTGCTGCGCGGTGCTCCGTGCATCCCACTCCGCGCCTTGCGCCGTGGCTTGCGTCATCTCCGCGGTGATCTGGCCATGGCGCGCGGCAAGTTCTTCGCCACGCGTGCGGTTAAAAGCGATGCGGTTCTCGCTGCGATCCACTTCCAGCGCGGTGTGATTCAGCACGTTTTGATTTTGTCGCAGCTCGGCATCCAGAGCGTAGATGCGCTGATTCAAGCGGTCCTGCTCGCCTTCCTGCTGCTGAATGGTTGTCGCGTGCTGTGTTTCCGTCGCCGAAAGCGCTTCCAGGCTCTTGGCCAGACGTTCGGCTTCGGCGTCCAGCTCGCGCGCCTTGCCGGCCAGCATCTGCCGGACGATTCCGCGCATCTGCTCGCGCACTTCCGAGTAACGCCGCGCCTTGGCGGCCTGGCGCTTCAACGAGCCGAGCTGCTTTTCCACTTCGACCACGATATCGTTCACACGCGAGAGATTCACCTTCGAGGATTCCAGCTTGGCTTCGGCCAGGCGCTTCTTGGTTTTGAACTTGGTGACCCCGGCGGCTTCCTCGATGATCGCGCGGCGCTCCATGGGCTTGGTGGAAAGGATCATTCCGATGCGGCCCTGCTCGATGATCGCGTAGGAATCGGGGCCCAGGCCCACGCCCATGAACATTTCCTGGATATCGCGCAAGCGGCCGATGCGGCCATTAATGAGGTATTCGCTTTCGCCGGAACGGTACAGGCGGCGGCTGACGACTACTTCGCCGGGCTTGGTGACCAGCACTGGCCTGTCCGCGCTCTTTCTGCGGCGCCTGCCCTTGAATCCCAGCTCAGCGGAAGTTTCTACGCCAGCTTCGCTACCCTCGGGGGCCCCCTCTGCATTTAATGCTGCATTTCTTGCATCGTCGAGCGTGAGAATTTCGTTCTTCACGTTGAACTCTGTGCTCTCTGTGACCGGCGCCTGCCCCGACTCGGTCGGGGTGTTAAATTCCGGTTCGGTCGCCGCGCTTTCCATCACAAAGCGCGCGGCCTCAGCCAGCTCCGGGTCTTCCATGGTGATGGTGACTTCTGCCAAGCCCAGCGGCGGGCGCTTCACCGTGCCATTGAAGATGCAGTCGGCCATGCGCTCCGCGCGCAGCGACTTGTGGCTCTGTTCGCCCAGCACCCAGGAGATGGCGTCCACCACGTTGGACTTGCCGCAGCCGTTGGGCCCGACGATGCAGGTCGTGCCGGAGCCGCTGAAGGTGACCACGGTACGCTCGACAAACGACTTAAAACCAAGAATTTCCACTTTTCGCAGCTTAAGCAAGATGTCCCCTTTTTGTCGTCCACTGCGAATGCCAGCCAATCCATGCAGCCGTGGCAAAAACACGCGAAGAAAGACGACGTTTCGTTCCTCGAGGGGAGGGACTATCGAGCAACATGTCGACCACTGAACAGTCGACTACGTAAACGTTTGGCAGGTTCTCAGTCAGAGGCCCAGCCGCCTGGCGCGGCGACCGGTTCACGGTCGCACTTAGGATGGCGGTACGGGAAAGAACACTAACACGAGGTTTTTGTTCTGTAAAGCCTCACGCCACCAATGGTAGCTCTCCTGCCAACACCACAAGGGAGGGGTACAACACCTCGTTACTTCATTGCTTCGCTGTGCTTTTGTTTCCCCAGTGCCAATCCAAGCAGACACCCTGCCATCCCCCAGCATCCAAACCGCTTACAATCTGTCTTGCCAGGCCGTGATTTATAAGTTACAATGAAAGACGTGATCGAGGTTCGCCATTACGTCAACCCCGCCGGAAAAGATCTCTTCGACGATTGGTTGACACAACTGGCGGATGCCCGCGCACAGGCGAAAATTGCGAGCCGAATTAACCGGATTGCTGCCGGGAACTTTGGCGACTGCAAGCCGTTGCGGCAGGGTTTGTGCGAGCTGCGCGTCGATTGGGGACCGGGCTACAGGGTCTATTACGCGATGATAGGCAGGGAATGTGTATTGCTTCTCTGCGGCGGCGACAAACGAAAGCAGTCCTCGGATATCGACCGGGCGCTGCAATACCTCAGGGACTACAAAGAAAGGAGCGGTACCTCATGAAACGCAAAGCGAGTATCTCCCACGATGAGGCCATCGTTCGGCGGCTCCGGAAGGACCCGGATTTTGCCGCCGAGTACCTCAAAGCGGCGTTGGAAGATGAGGACGAACCACGCGTTCTGCTTATTGCCCTGCGCCACCTTGCGCAAGCTCAGGGTATCGCCAAAGTCGCCAAGGCCGCCGGCATTGAGAGAGAAAGTCTTTACCGCGCCTTGTCGGTTCACGGCAATCCTCGCTTGTCCACCTTAGTCGCGGTCACCAAGGCAATTGGGCTGAGACTTACCGTCGAGGCCGCTCAATAATTGCCGGCGCGTCTTGCTCGGTTGAACTCACGATAACGCTCTCGCTCCCTCCGCGCGGCCAAACGCCAATCCTTACTTCAGTTGATTACTTCATGGCTTCGCTTCCTCTGCTTTGTTTCCGGCCTTCTGCAAGTGCTTGTCATACCACGCCAGGATGCGGTTCAGGCGATCGAGGAGGTGCTTTTCTTCCTGAAAACCATGCTTCTCGCGCGGATACACCACCAATTCCGCTTCCACGCCATAGTGTTTCAGCCCGCGGTAAAGCTCCTGGCTCTGCCCCAGAGGATCGATGGTGTCGGCATCCCCTTGCAGAATCAGGATGGGCGTTTTCGCGTTTTTCAAATAGAGGAAAGGAGAACTATTCAGAAAGCCTTCGGGCTTCTCGTAAGGGACGCCGTAAAACCATTCGTCGTACGCCGGGTCGTCCTCGGTGCCGAATTCGGAGATGAGATTGGCCATACCCGCGCCGGAAACCGCGGCCTTGAATCGCGTTGTCTGGGTAATCGCCCATTCGGACATGTAGCCGCCGTAGGACCAGCCGCCAATGCCGAGTTTCTCAGGATCGGCGATGCCGCGGGCGATCAAGTCGTCGATGCCCGCCATGACGTCTTTGAAATCCGCGCCGCCCCAGTCGCCGCGGTTCATCTCCACGAATTTTTCGCCGTAGCCCGTGGAACCGCGAATGTTCGGATAAAAAACGGCGTACCCTCGCGCAACAAGGAGTTGCCCCCAAGGTTCGATCATATCTTCCCAATTGCCGGTGGGGCCGCCGTGAATCAGCGCGACAAGCGGCAATTTCGATTTACCGTCGTAGACGGCAGGCTTTAGGAATGCGGCTTCGATTTCGACTCCGTCGAACGATTTGTACTTGTAGTACTCGGGAGAGCTAAGCGCGAACTCTTTCCAGGCGCTGTTCAAGTGCGTGACTTGCTGCGGTGGAGTCTTCTGATCCCAGATGCGCAGCTCTTGCGGGGTGGTTGCGGTTTGCCCCGGAAAGGCCACTTCGCCGGAACTTGAAACGGCGAACGCTCCAGGATTTGTCGTGATGGCTACGGCAGGATCTTTTCGAACGCCATCAGCGGTGAACAGGACAAACTTGTTGCGGAACCCATCGGCGTAGACGGCCAGCAGCGCACCGTCTTTCAGCCATTCAAATTCGGAGATGGGCCGGTCGAGGCTCCCACCGGTCACGTTGCGTGGTGCGCCGCCGTTGATCGGCAGAAGAAGAACATCGTTCGGTTGCGGGCCGCTTACGCCCACGCCGACATAGCCTATGGTCTTGCCGTCGGGGGAAACGCGCAGGTGCTCCACATGGCCACTGTTGGGTGAAGCCAGCAGCTTGGTGGTTCCATCGGAGATTTGCAGACTGTAGATACGATGTTCTTCGCGGTCCGAGCCAGGGTGCTCGGTGGCGTTGAGAATCAGGCGCTCGCCCGAAGCGAGCCAGGCGAGTTCGTAGGCCAGCCAATGGGAGGGAGTCAGAGCGCGCGTTTCGCCTGTTTTTACATGCAGCAGCCACACGCGATTGCGCTTTTCGTCTTTGTCCGCGACGCGCGCGTCGTCTTTATCTTTCTCTTTTTTTTCTTCCGCGTCGGTTGGCGCATCCGGCGCTATGAAGGCGATCTGCTGGCCGTCGGGAGACCAGGAGAAACTGTCGATGTCACGCTTGCCTTTGGTGATGGCCAGGGCTTCTCCGCCATCCGCGTGCATGAGGTAGATCTGTTTTTGCTCGCCACGATTGGAAAGGAAAGCGAGCTGTTTTCCGTCGGGAGACCAGTGCGGCAAATTTTCTGATTTTTCGGAATAGGTAAATTGGCGCGCCTCGCCGCTGCTTTTTTCGTAGACCCAGATGTGGCGCGCGCGCTGATCACCCTTGCGCGGCTCGGCCACCACAAAAACGAGCCGCTTACCATCGGGGGAGAATTCCAGATCGGAAATGGCGCGCAAGTTCAGCGTGGCTTCCGGGGTGAGGAGCTTGGCTTTCTCGGGGGCGGGTTTATCCTGGGCCGCCAGATTGCTCGAGAAAACGGCCAGGGCTGAGAAGGCTATGATGCGGTGGAAGTGATTCATGGATTCCCCCTGAGGTAAGAACTTAGGACTCTAACCGCGGAGGAGACCAGCGTCAAATGGACCGGAGGGGTGAAATTACGCGGGAGTGCGGAAACCAGGACGCGCTTCCACATTGCTAGGACTTTGCAAGCTCGGATACAATCTAGCGTTTACACAAGCGCGGAAAAATGTGCTTGAGGCGCAATGCAAGAAATCAGTTTTCACAATACGTTGAGTGGGAAGACCGAGCCGTTCGTGCCGCAGAAACCCGGCAAAGTGGCCATGTACACGTGCGGGCCGACGGTATACGACTACGCGCACATCGGCAATTTCCGCACCTTTGTGTTTCAAGACATTTTGCGGCGCTTTCTGAGGCTGCGCGGCTTCAAGTTGAAACACGTCATGAATCTGACCGACGTGGACGACCGCATCATCGCCAATGCGGCGGCGGCGGGCGTGAGCATCCGTGAGTACACGGAGAAATTCGCGCAGGCGTTTTTCGATGATTGCAAGACGCTGAGCATTGAAGCGCCGGAACATTGGATTCGCGCAACCGATCATATCGGCGATATGGTGAAACTGATTCAGCGCTTGCAGCAGCGCACCTACACGTATCAGAGCGATGGCTCAATCTATTACCGTATTTTGAAATTTTCGAAGTACGGAAAACTCTCGAAGATTGACGTGAGCGGGATGCAAGCGGGCGCGCGCGTGGATGTGGACCGCTACGAAAAAGAGAGCGCGCGGGATTTCGCGTTATGGAAATCGCCAAAGCCGGGCGAGCACTTCTGGGAGACACCGCTCGGGCCGGGGCGCCCGGGCTGGCATATCGAGTGCTCCGCGATGGCCATGAAGTATCTTGGGGAGACGCTGGACATTCACACCGGCGGCATCGATCTGTCGTTTCCACACCACGAAAACGAAATTGCGCAGAGCGAAGCCGCGACGGGGAAACCGTTCGCGCGCTACTGGCTGCACGCCGAGCATCTACTGGTCGAAGGCGAGAAGATGTCGAAGTCACTCGGCAATTTTTTCACGCTGCGCGACCTTTTCGCGAAAGGTTACAAGCCTTCGTCCCTGCGGTTTCTTCTGGCCAGCGTGCCGTACCGCAGACAGCTCAACTTCACATTTGACGGATTGCAGCAAGCGGCAAGTTCGGTCGAGCGTTTGCGAAACTTTGCGGCGCGGTTGAAACAAGAGAAATTTCCCTCGGGGAAGCAGGCTGGAATGGCCGCGCGCATCGCATTGGCAGGGGAGGAGTTTGACGCCGGGCTTTCCGACGATTTGAATACAGCACAAGCGCTGGCATCGGCATTTGACCTGGTTCGCGAAGCGAACATCGCCATGGACAAAGGCGAGTTCCGGCGGGGCGATATACCGGCCGTGGAGGAATTTCTGGCCAGGTTCGAGCGCGTGTTCGCGGTGCTGAAGGACCACGATGCGGAAAGGCTGCGAGCGCTGGGCTACGGAAGCGCCAGCGACGAATTTGGTGACACGGAAGTTGAAAAACGAGTGGCCGAACGGCAGGCGGCGCGCCAGCGGCGCGACTTCGCGGCGTCTGACCGCATCCGCAAAGAACTCGCCGACCGTGGTATAATCCTTGAAGATATGAAGGACGGCACCGTCCGCTGGAAACGCAAATGAAACACCTTCACTTTCTTAAACATGACCGCGTGGCCGTGGGTCCTCGTGTCCCCCGCAAGTTCCGCCCTGCGAATCTGCGTCCCAGCCTCTACAGCGTAGATTAGATTCGCCGCATCAGCAGTTTATGAATACACTCGCGATCTTCCTGTGGTTGCCTGCTCGGCCCTTTTTCGGCAACAGTTCCAAGCATCACTCTTAGGATTTTTTTGGAGGAATTATGATTACGGCCACCGAAACGAAACTGCCCAGGATCAAAATGGCGCTGCCCGGGCCCAAGGCCAAGGAAGTTATCGCCTACGACGCCAGGTTTATCTCGCCCTCCCTCTCGCGTGATTATCCGCTGGTGGCGAAGCGCGGCTACGGCGCAATTGTGGAGGATCCGGACGGGAACGCCTTTCTGGATTTCGCCGCGGGCATCGCGGTCTGCTCCACAGGCCATTGCCACCCGAAAGTGGTGGAGGCCATTCAGAAACAAGCCGCCGAACTCATCCACATTGCCGGCACGGATTTTTACCATCATCACATGCCGCAACTGGCGGAGCGCCTAGTCGCGACGATGCCGAAGTCCCACCACTACAAAGTGTTCTTCGGCAACTCCGGCACCGAGGCGGTAGAAGGCGCGATCAAGCTGGCGCGCTATGCGACGAAGCGGGACAAATTCATCGCCTTTTATGGGTGCTTCCACGGACGGACGCTCGGCTCGCTCTCGCTGACGGCCTCGAAGAACACGCAGAGGAAAAACTTTGGGGCGTTACTCGGCGGCGTCGAGCACATCCCGTATCCTTACGCGTATCGCTGCGCCCTGGGCCACGGCAACGAAACCTGCGGGGGTGAAATTATCGAGTTGCTCGAGCAGCAGATCTTCAAGCGCTTGTTTGCTCCGGAAGAAGTTGCGGCGATCATTGTTGAACCAATTCAGGGTGAAGGCGGATTCATTCCTGCGCCGGCATTTTTTCTGCAAGAGCTGCAGCGGCTCTGCAATAAGCACGGCATTATTCTTATTCTCGATGAAGTGCAGGCGGGCATGGGCCGCACGGGGAAGATGTGGGCGTACGACCATGCAGGCATCACGCCGGACATCGTGCTCACTGCCAAGGGCATCGCCAGTGGCATGCCCATCAGCGCTTTCATTGCCAAAGAGAGCGTCATGCAGTGGAAGCCCGGTTCGCACGGTTCGACCTACGGTGGCAATCCGGTTTGCGTTGCTTCGGCTCTGGCGACACTCGATTTGATCGAAGGCGGTTTGATGGCGAACGCGCGGATGCTCGGCGACTACATCTTCAGCAAAATCAAGGACTGGCCGAACCGCTTCAAAATTGTCGGTGATGTGCGCGGTAAAGGCCTGATGGTGGGAATTGAAATCGTGCGCGACCAGCGCACGAAAGAAAAGGCCCCGGATCTGCGGGACAAGGTTGTCGACAGCGCATTCCGCAAAGGCCTGCTGACGCTCGGTTCCGGCGAGAACTCTATTCGCGTGTCGCCTCCGTTGATCATCGACGAGGAGCAAGCGGACTGCGCGATTAATATCCTGGAAGAATGCTTCCGCGAAGCGGAGAAGATGATCTAGCAGGTTGCTGAAAAAGTGAGTTGAGGAAGCGGTTTGCGGTTGCTCGTGAATCGCATGTAAGCATTGCGCGGGTGAAACGGCTAAAGTTGAGATTCTTCGGGCCCCGACAGGAGCCGGGACCCTCAGAATGACAATTTTGACTTTTTCAGCAGCCTGCTAGAACAAATTCGCCTTTAGCAGGAAATCCTTGAGAATCCCGTGGCCGCGCAAGATGAAGGTGGCAGCCACGGGTTTCTTGTTTATACTGCTGCTCATATGACGGTTCCGGTAACAGAATCATGCCGTTGTTCTCGCGATTAATGTTCCTAGCGGTGCGCTGGGCCGCGCGCCGGGGACTGCGGGACGATGAGGAGCCCGCCCCGGGAGCAGAGAAACACGTTGCGCGAAGGACGGGGGTGCGCGGGGAAACGTATGCCTACTGGTATCTGCGGCGGCAAGGCTACGTGTTTGTGGCGAAGAATTACATGCCCCGCGGCGCGAAAGGGGAGATCGACCTAATCGGCTACGACGGCGAGACTCTGGCATTCGTGGAAGTCCGGACACGCACAACCAAGGCGGGAAGCACGGATTTGCCGGAACAGAGCATCACAAGAGAGAAGCAGCGCGTACTTATCCGCACAGCGCATCGGTTTCTGGGTAAACGCAGGGTGGAAGAATGTCCGTGCCGCTTCGACGTGCTGGCCATTGACAATTCTCCCGGCAAGGCTCCCAGCGTAAGATTACATAAGGATGCCTTCAGTCCGCAGATGTAACCGATGTTGCGCGAATGGCACCACGGCAGGCCAAGAAAAGGTACAATTTGGGATTGGTTGGCATTCGTCCCGCGCTGGAGCGCTGAGGAACAATCAAGGAGGCAACTTTGCCGGAGTTGCGAAAAGATCCGATCACGGGCCGCTGGGTGATCATATCGACGGAACGCGGAAAGCGACCGTCGGATTTTCTGCGCGAGAGTGTGATCGCCAAAGAGAGCAATCTCTGCCCCTTTTGCCCGGGGAGCGAGGCGAAGACCCCGCCCGAGATTCTCGTCTACGGGCGAAACGGGAGCGGGCCCAACACGCCAGGCTGGGGCATCCGGGTGGTGCCAAACCGGTATCCCGCGCTGGGGATTGAGGGTGATCTGGACCGCGAAGGCGAAGGACTGTTCGACAAGATGAACGGTGTGGGCGCGCACGAAGTAATCATCGAGACGCCCGAGCATGTGGCGACTCTCGCGACGCTTCCGGAGCGCGCGGTGGAAGACGTGTTCTGGGCATACCGCGACCGCATGCTGGATCTGAAGAATGACAAGCGTTTCCGCTATGTGCTGATCTTCAAAAACCATGGGGAAGCGGCGGGGGCGTCGCTCGATCATCCGCACTCCCAGTTAATTGCGCTGCCCATTGTGCCGCGGCGCGTGCAAGAAGAAGTGGATAGTTGCTGGCATTATTACGACGAAAAAGAGCGGTGTATTTTCTGCGACATCATCCGGCAAGAACGAGATACCGGTGAGCGGGTGATTGGAGAGAACGAGCACTTCATCACGCTGGCGCCCTACGCTTCGCGTTTTCCATTTGAGATGTGGCTGCTGCCCAAAGTGCACGGATCGTCTTATGAGAATAATCAGAGCACGATGTATGCCAGCCTGGCGCGCATGCTGAAGGAGACGCTGATGCGGCTCGACGTGGTGCTGGACCGCCCGGCGTACAACTTCATGATCCACACTTCCCCGATTGGGGAGGAGATCAACGATCACTACCATTGGCATATAGAGATTATTCCGAAGCTGACAAAAGTGGCGGGTTTCGAATGGGGCACCGGCTTTTATATCAATCCGACGCCGCCGGAGGAATCCGCCAGGTTTTTGCGGGAAGCAAGAATCGCGCCGCCGGTGGCCACGCCGAAAAAATAAGCGCAGCGGTCAGAAGGTGCAGCGTGTCGCGCCCTGACACCCCTGAACATTTTCGCTATACTTAAAGTCTCGGCGCGGTACCCAAGTGGCCCAAGGGAGAGGTCTGCAAAACCTCCATTCGTGGGTTCGAATCCCACCCGCGCCTCCACGCATTTTGGGCATGCACTGCCAACGCCCGCCTTCCTACTAGTCGTTTTACCCACCAAGTTTTGAAATTTGCTCTGTCTGCCCACGAAGCGCCAACTACCGATCTGAAAAGGTCCTTGCAGTCGCCGTGCTCAACCTATTCGAGAGCAAGATACTCTTCACCTGTAGGGGTCGCTGAGATCGAATCGTGGCCCTAGTTTTCTTTTGAATGCGGACGGTAGAAGCAAACTAATTGAGTAGGGGAGATGTTCCAGATTGAACCAGGAATTTGAACTCGCTACATTCGAGTCCTTCGAACTGTCCCTGACGCCGATTTACATCCGAGAAGTCCATTCATTTCAACGCCTACAGGAACGTCTTGAGGCTGTGAATGGCTGTCAAGTTGCCCTATGTTGCTGGGGGTGAAATGTGTTCGTTGTACGGGGGAATGACGGAAGAGCTTTGCGAATTAAGTTCGAGACGCCCGGGGGTGTCGCGCTACGGTTCTTCCTCGCGGTGTGTCTACTGTGCCAGCCGCGGAGCATGGTCTCTGCGAGTCCTAATTCAACTTCCTCAGAATATCTTTTGAAGGCCAATTTTATCGCCAAATTTCCAAGTTTTGTGGAATGGCCAAAGGAAGCCTTCTCTTCGCCGCAGGCGCCGATCTTGCTTTGTGTCTATGGATATTATCCGTTTGGGACGTCGCTCGGGCTGGCGGCCAGTGGACAGACGGTTCGTGGAAGGCGTATGGAGGTGCGACTTCTGAACAAAGAAGAAAATCTAAGATTGTGTCACATCGTATTTGTCAGCCATTCAGAGGCGAAGAAGTACAACAAGGTATTCGAGGCTGTGCGAGGGGCGAGCGTCATGACGATTGGGGAAACTCCTGAATTTCTTGATGTGGGAGGCACAATGAGCTTTGTGTTCCAGCAGGAGTCACTCAAGTTTGAGGTGAACCTCGATGCGGTGACTGCAGCGCATCTGAAGATCAGCTCGAGGCTGCTGGCTTTGGCGAAGCACGTGGCGAGCAAAGTAGCGGAGGCGCGGAGGTAGCATGTTTACCTGGAAGAAGCGCGAACTCACGTTACGCCAGCGTCTGACGCTGATGACGATGATCACGAGCGGGATTGGATTGATGTTCGTTTGCGCGGGTTTTTTCTATTACGACCTTGGTGAATTTCGGACAAGGAAAGCGCGTGATATCGCTTCGACTACTGACCTGCTGAGCGCCAATGCAAACGCAGCGCTGGCATTCGACGACTCCAGGGCGGGCGAACAGACCTTGGAAGCAATGCGCGCGTATCCAGGTATTCGAACAGCAATTCTGTATCAGGCAGATGGCCGGCGGTTCGCGTGGTATCTCCGGCGGGACCTGGCCGGCAACTACCAACCTCCCGAAAGACTTTCGAATGGGCTGGTCTGGGCAAGAGATTTCTTGTCATTCACAGAGACAGTGTATCTCGACGGGAAGCCGGTCGGGATGCTTTATCTGGAAGCTGATTTAAGCGATTTACAGGAACGAGAGGCGCACTTTGTATGGACTTGGGCGGGAATGTCCCTGGTTTGTTTGCTAATTGTCTACCTTCTTTCCGCAGGGCTTAGCCGAACGATTGTGCGGCCGATTCTCGAGCTGGCGGGGATCGCTCGTTTTGTGGCTTCGGAAAAAGATTACTCTCTCCGGACGCCTAAAGGCGCTGGCGGGGAGCTTGGACAACTGGGAGCTGATTTCAACCACATGCTCGAGGAGATCGAGCGTCGGGACCTGGCGCTCAACGAGGCCCGCAATTCACTGGAACACCGGGTTGCCGAGCGCACCAAGGAGCTCGAGGGGGAGGTTCTCGATCGGCGGCGGGCGGAAAATTCCTTGCGCGAACGTACCAGTTTTCTCGACACTCTGGTCGCTAGCAATCCCATCGCAATCATAGTGCACGATCGGAACGGGCGCGTCGAACTAGCGAATCCGGCCTTTCTCAGCCTTTTTGGTTACACGAAAGAAGAAGCCCTGGGCACGCCCATTCTTGACCTCATAGCAACACCGGAAATGCGTAAAGAGGTGGAACGCAATCAAGGGGAGACGCTTTCTCGAAGAGCGGTTCACAAAACGGCTCAAAGAATGCGGCACGACGGCCAACTTGTCGACGTCGAGATTTACGGAGTTCCACTCTTGGTCGAAGAAGAAATTCGCGGTGGATTGGTGCTGTACCAAGACATCAGGGCGCACGTGATGGCACAAAAAGAGCTAAGAAAGAGCGAAGAGCAATTCCGCACACTCAGCGAAGCCGCCCCCGTAGGCATATTCCGCGCGGACGCCAATGGTCAGATCCTCTACGTGAATAACCGTTTGGCAGAGATGACTGGACGCCCTGCCGAAGAAGTCTTAAGCAATGGATGGATAACGGCCATCCATCCGGACGACCGCGCGCAGGCAGCGAGCGTTTGGAAAACGGGGACTGGCATGGGGATGGAATTAAAGGACGAATACCGTTTTCTTACTCCGGAAGGCCATGTGAACTGGGTGGAATGTGAGTCGCGCGCGATGCACGCTCCTGACGGAACTCTGCTGGGGTACGTGGGCGTCATCGAGGATGTGACGAAGAGGCGCGCGGCGGAGTATCGGCTGCTGGTAGCGAAAGAAGCGGCCGAGGCAGCAAATCAGGCAAAGAGTGAATTTCTGGCAAATATGAGCCACGAGATTCGAACGCCGCTGAATGGCGTCATGGGCATGACGGATCTGGCGCTCGATACCAAACTTACCCCGGAGCAGCGGGAATACATGGAGACGGTCAAGCTGTCGGCGGACTCCTTGCTCATTGTGATCAATGACATTCTGGACTTTTCGAAGATTGAGGCGGGGAGAATCGATTTAGAAGCGGTCGATTTCAACCTGCGCGATTGCATGGAAGAAACGCTAAAAACGCTCGCCGTGCGGGCGGACGAAAAAGGTCTGGAGCTGCTGTGCGAGATAGCTCCCGAAGTGCCCGAGGTTGTGCGGGGAGATTCCAGCAGGGTGCGTCAAGTTCTAGTCAATTTGGTGGGCAACGCCATCAAGTTCACGGGCGAGGGGGAAGTTGCGCTGAAAGTTCAAGCCGACGGCGAGAGCGGCGAGGATCGCGTCTTGCATTTTAGCGTCTCGGACACGGGGATCGGGATCCCTCCGGAAAAGCAGGGGTTGATCTTTGATCCGTTTACTCAAGCGGATAACTCGACGACACGGAAATACGGAGGAACCGGCTTGGGACTAGCCATCTCGACGCGCCTGGTGGAGATGATGGGAGGAAGAATCTGGGTGGAGAGCCAAGTTGGCCGAGGAACGCAATTTCATTTTACGGCGCGGCTGGGGGCTGCGGATGCAAAGGCCATCAAAGTGGGTTCCATTGCTCCGCCCGAGATACTGCGGGGCGTGAAGGTCCTGGTGGTGGACGACAACCAGACGAACCGGCGGATTCTCGCAGGGATGTTGAAGCGCTGGGATATGAAGTCGACGTCCGCGGAAGGCGGAGAAGAGGCCTTGGCGCAACTGTCCGCAGCTCGGGAAGCGGGGGAGCCGTACGCGCTGATTTTGACGGACATGCATATGCCGAAGATGGACGGCTTCACCCTGGTGGAACGAATACGGCAAAGGCCGGAATTATCGACGGCCACCATCATGATGCTTACTTCCGCGGGGCATCGAGGGGATGCGGCACGCTGCCGGGAACTGGGGGTTGCTGCCTACTTGCTGAAGCCTATCCGGCAATCCGAATTGCGCGAAGCCATTGCCAGAGTGCTCGGGGCGCGAGAGCAAGATGGCGCAATTCCGCTGATCACGCGGTACTCCTTGCACGATGCTCGCGACCCCAGGGCCTTCTTGCGCGTGCTGCTGGCGGAAGATAATGCGGTAAACCAGCGGCTGGCGACGCGGTTGCTGGAGAAGAGGGGGCACCACGTGACCGTGGCCGCCAATGGGCTCGAAGTGCTGGATGCGCTTACGAAAGAAAGTTACGACCTGGTGTTGATGGACGTACAGATGCCGGAGATGGACGGGATCGAAGCAACTGCTGCGATTCGGAAAAAGGAGAAAGGCAGCGAAATCCACCAAGCAGTGATCGCTCTGACCGCGCACGCCATGAAAGGGGATCGCGAGCGCTGCCTGGCGGCGGGCATGGATGGGTATCTTTCCAAACCGATCCGGCCGCCGGAACTGGACGAGCTCCTGGAGGGTTACGTGGCGCGGCGGATGGAAGCGGCGCATACGCTTGAGACTGCTGGGCGGAGCAGATGAGCAACAAAGCGCCGACGCCGGGAGGACAGGACATGAATCAAGCAAATAATCCTATTTCAAGACTTGCCGTGAATTTTCCCGAACTGCTCGAGCGGGTGGAAAATGACCGCGAATTACTTTGCGACCTGATTGGAATCTTCAGGGAGGAGTTCCCGCGTCTCCAACAGTCGTTGCAAGGGGCCGTGGCTCGCGAGGACATGAAACAGGTGGAAGTCACGGGCCACAGCCTGAAGGGCATGCTTTTCAACCTCTGCGTTACGAGGGCAGGGCGGGCCGCGTCCCGGCTAGAACAGATGGGGCGAGAGAGAGAAAGGTCGGGGCTGAGGGAGGCCTTGGCGGCTTTCGAGCACGAAGTGGCGGGCCTTGTGCCGGAGCTGGACGCGTACATGGCAGAGGTGCGGCAGTGAAGATTCTGATCGCGGATGATGAGGCGTTTTCACGACGATTGCTGGAGAAAACACTGGAGCGGGCAGGCTATGAAGTAGTCTCGGTGAAAAATGGCCGGAACGCCGTAGAGAAATTGAGCGAGCCGGATAGTCCGCGCCTCGCGCTGCTGGACTGGGTCATGCCGGAGATGGATGGACCCGATGTTTGCCGCGCGGTGCGCCGGCAGCAGGGTCATCCCTATCGGTTTCTTGTGCTTCTCTCGTCGAAAGAATCCAAGAAAGACATCGTGACCGGGCTGGAATCCGGCGCGGATGATTATTTGACCAAGCCTTTCGACGCTGAAGAACTGAAAGCGCGGGTGCGCACCGGCGAGCGGATTCTGCGCCTGGAAGATTCTCTGGTAGAGGCGCGCGAGAGCATGCGCTACCAGGCGACGCATGACCAGCTGACCTCTCTGCTGAATCGTGGGGTGATTATCGATCTTCTCAGCCGCGAGCTATCGCGTTCGCAGCGCGAAGGCATCTCCACGGCCATTCTACTGTGCGATATCGACCAATTTAAGACGGTGAACGACACCTATGGCCACGTTACGGGCGACGAAGTTCTGAAAGAAATTAGCAAACGGCTGCTTTCTTCGGTACGTTCTTATGATTTTGTGGGGCGTTATGGGGGAGAAGAATTTCTGGTTATTCTGAACAACTGCGATCCCGGCAGCGCGGTGCCGCGCACGGAACAGATCCGCGCAAACATTGCGAACCGCCCGGTCTTGACGGCGCAGGGCGCGCTTCCCATTACCATGAGTTTTGGTGTTTTGCTGAATCAGGAGTGGGGAGCAAGGCCCGCGGAAGAATTGTTGCACGAAACAGACGCTGCGCTCTATGAAGCAAAAGCTTCCGGCCGGAATTGCGTGCGCCTAGCTAAATTCCGCCGCGCGGAGGATCATGGGGGCGAAATGGGCAGGGAAGCAGAACCACGCGCCGCAGTTCTCAGCAAAAATCATCGATAAACGGCTTAGTCTTATTTTGGTTTGGAGCGGATCTGCTCCATCATTTGCCGCATGGCCGCGCCCGAGCCGGGTGCGCGTTTTTCGCGCCACACTTCCAGCCGTTTGCATACTTCCTCGATCGCGGAGAACAGGTGTGGATTCTTGAAGGCCACCCGCCAGACCGGCACAATGGTCCGCATGCGGTCCCACACCACGGCGATCTCGCCGTTATTTTCGAAGAAAAATTCGTCATTAATCAGGCCGCGATTCACGACGCTGGCCACCATATCCCAGTAACTGGTTACCATGCGAATGTAGGTGTTCTCCTCGGTCCCTTGAGGGTACTTCTGCATCATTTCTTCAGGGGACGTGGGATGAAAATGCTCGACGAACCAAGCCCGCGCCTGGCGCAGACGCGGTTCGCGGCGCAGCTCGTACATGCGCAGCATTAGATTTACTTCGTCATAGGTAATCTGGGGCATTATACGTACTCCTTAAGCTAATTCGTGGGACCCGGCGCAATCACTCCCTCCCGGTTCGGCAGTGTCACCAGTTCCAGGCGCTGAACCTGTGAGACAGGAATACCTTTTCTCTGAAACTCGATCTGAATGCGGCGGCGCAGCTCGCGGGAGACATCATCCTGGCGAGTCGGCGCAGTCCGCACCTGCAGGCGCACGGTGGACGAGGTGCGGTCGTAGGATTGCACACCCAAGATGCGCGGCCCGTCCACCAGCGCCTGGGCCCATGCGGGATCGTTGCGCAAATCGGTTGCAGCGGCTTCTAGTGCAGGCATGGATTGCTCCAGCGGCGTTTCCGGCGCGATGGCGATGTCGATGAATGCCTGGGACCAGTCGCGGCTGAGATTTGCGACGACGCGAGTATCGCCATTGGCGATGGTAACCAGTGCGCCACGAGCATCGCGTACAACGGTGCGCCGCAGAGTTAGATGCTCGACGCGACCAATAGTTTCACCTACCTGAATGAGATCGCCGACAACGTACTGATCTTCGAGAACAATGTAGAAACCGGTGATGACGTCGCGGACCAGATTTTGCGCGCCAAAGCCTATGGCAAGGCTGGCCAACCCAGCTAAAGCCGCAACGGGAGTGATGTTAATCCCAAACTCCGGGAGCGCGGTCAGCAAAGCGACCGCCCAGATGATCTTGCTTCCGGTGCTGTAGAGGACGCCGGCGAGCGTGCGAGTTTGCTGCTCGCGAACTTGCGCCAGGCGCACCTGCGAGGAGGCGGGTTTAATGAGCAAGTTGGTTACCGCGCGGAGGAAACGGTTCAGGAGCAGCGCGATGACAAAGATGCCGACAAGATGGAGAGAGTTTGAGAGTGTGAATTTCGGCCAGTGAGTGATGAGACTAGACATAGGCTTTGTAAGGGGGCGAGTATAGCATTGGCGTAGCGATGTTGCGCCAGTGGAGGGCGGAAGCCCTCGATCGGCCCCGGGGAGGTGCTTGTGCCAGACACGAGACGCAAATTTCTAATGACCATGGTGATGGCCGCACCCTCGGTGACGCTTTTGGCACAATTACCGAGGCCATCAAAGCCGGCATCCGGCCAGCAACCCGAGAGCACCGAGACGCCGAATCTGACAGCTCCGACCAAGGCCATGCTCGAGGCCAATGCCAAAGAGCTGAAGAAAAAGGCTGAGAAGCTTTATCAACTGGCAAGCGAATTGAAAGACGAAGTCGAGAAGACGGACTCCGCGCAAGTGCTTTCGCTGGGCCTGGTAAAAAAAGCGGAAGAGATCGAAAAACTCGCCAGAGAGATCAAGAGCCGCTCGAAAGGCTAAGCAGGGGGGCCGCAGTAAATCAGGAAGAGAATTCCCGAAGGGATGCGCTCTGGCGCAAGCCCTGGGGACACGATAGAATGAGCAAGTAAGCGAGATTCACCGTATACTGCGCGCCTGTAGCTCAGATGGATAGAGCGCTGGTCTCCGAAACCAGAGGTCGGGAGTTCGAACCTCCCCAGGCGCGCCATACTTTCAGCTACATACACGCCCGCGCTTCTAGTCCGAAACCTTACTGGGGGAACTTCTGCGGGGACCCCAAGCTCGACCTGTAGAGAGCAAACACCTGATCTTGGTTGTACCGCTCCAGTTTCCGCACGGCTTCTTGCCCAGGCTATTTTCTCAGAGCAACACCGTAAAAATAATCGTAAGTCTTTGAGCGATCTTGGGGGAGGGTGGTGCTAAAGCTTGAGAAGATCACCGATTGCCCTTCGAAACCCACGAAGACATCTTGTTGAGAAGTTGGCGTAGTCACTCGGAACGTAAAGAGGCCGAAGCAGGGATCGTTTAGACTCAGAAATCCACCATTGTAGAGGGAGTAGACGTCGGAGACCGGCGTGAGTGTACCTTGCACGACGACTTGCTTCTTGCTATCGGAGATGGTTACCTGCCCATTTGCGCTGATTGTAAGAGAGCCGTTATCGAAACTTGAAGAGCCAGTCTCTACGTTACCTTGACTACTCGAGGCAGCTAGTTTTTGGTAGAGACTAGTCTTGTATGTACCACTGAAAGTGGGATCGAAATCCTTTGATGCTGTTTTGTCGAACCCCAAGAAAGTACCGTCAGGCCTGTCGGCGACAAACGCGTCGCCCGCTGCGAATATATAGCTAACACCACCACTGACATCACCAACCTTCAAGAAATTCCCTGAAGGATCTTGCTGGATACTTGAGGCAGGAAATGTGCCCAGGTGGAACGGAACAGACTGATAGTAGTCACCAAACGGCCAATAACTTGAAATCGTGATATTCCCTTGTGAATCCATTCCTGCAGAACCGAATTCGATTCCTCCTTGGGAAGTTCGGAATTCCATATAGTTGAAAGTCTGGTTGAAACTGCTCACTAGCGAAATCGGTGTGCTTACAACAGCAGTAATTAGCGCTTTCGTGTCGTGGGCTTGGCCGACCTTAGTGGCCTCAAGGAGGAGAGTGTAATTTGGCACTTCATCAGCCGCGATCAGATTCCCAGTGGGGTCAGTAATCGCGTAAGTACCGTTGTCCTGTACCGTAAAAGTTGCGGTTCCGCTATCGCCATTGCTAATATCTTTGTACTCGATTGTCTTGTTGTTGGGATCAAGCGAAATGGTTAGGAAGTCACCGACCGAAGCGGTTCCCGTGTAGGTGCGTACCGCGGCCGGCGTCGGAGGCGGTGGCACTGCGTTGGCCCCGGTTGAGCCCGTGTTGCAGCCCGCGATGAGGAGCAGAAGTGCCCCGGCGGTAGTATTTAGGAATCTCATGGCAGCCACCTACTTTCGCTAAGACAGAGGGCATGGTGAATGCCAATTCGGAACACACCTTAAGAATCGGTGCCCAACGAACACTATGTCCTATAGAATCAGCTAGTTGAATGGCTAATCGGCTGGGAAGGAAGTTCTGCTAGCTAGCTGACGGAACGAGTGGCGGCTGTCAAGTATCTGTACGTGTGTTCAGAAAATGGACGGCGACCCAGATCGTTCCTGTAACTGCCACCAAAGTCGCT
This sequence comes from Candidatus Acidiferrum sp., assembly GCA_041476465.1. GTDB lineage: Bacteria > Acidobacteriota > Terriglobia > Acidiferrales > UBA7541 > Acidiferrum. Next base: position 85,347 of record JBGOTL010000001.1, read on the forward strand.
CAGCAGGATTTCATTCTTCGGTAGTACTCAGGTAGAGATGCAAGTAATTCCGGAGCGCGTTGAAGTCGATGGGTTTTGATAGACAAGCCTGGCATCCAGACCGGTAGATTTGTTGCTGCTCTGTCACCATGGCATGCGCGGTGACGACAATCACCGGGATATCGCGCGTTCTAGGTTCACGGCGCATCCATGCGAGAAGTTTGAGCCCGTCTTCGTTGCCGAGGCTTATGTCCAGCAAGACAATATCAGGGACACGCTTTGCAAAAACCTCGTAACTGGCGTTCAGGTCGCCTGTACACCAAACTTCAAAGCCTTCGACCTCAAGCCAATCACGGAGTAGCTCGCGATTTACTACATTATCTTCAACGACCAGAACACAATGTTTCAAGCTCCTACCACCGGGATGGAAGTCACTACGCGCTCTAGCTGCTTGATCAACGGTCCCCGCCAGGAATCTTGCTTGCGGAAAAGTGATTCTGCGTGCGCGCGGACGTATTTTTCTTCCTCCTTGCTGAGATCCTTGCTGGTCAGAACAAAAACGGAAAGTTCAGCCGTTCGAGGGTTGGCCCGCCATTCTGCAAGCAATTCAAAACCACTTTTCTTCGGGAGTACCAAATCAAGAATGACCAACTCGGGTAAGGATTGAGCAACGCTGGCTTGTGCTTCGACACCATCGGACGCAGTACGAACGGCGTAGCCGTGTACCGTGAGCAATTCAACAATCATCTCGCGAGTGGGCACATCGTCTTCCACGACCAAGATGGCCCGTCCGGGCACCGGCCCCCCATGAAGCTGAAGGCAACGCTCCACGGCAGAAAGTAATGTCGATTTATCGACTGGCTTGACCAAATACTCGTCAGCACCGAGAATTGTTCCAATGGCCGTTTGGTCGACTATGGTGACGACAATTACCGGAATATTGGACGTGCACGGGTCATTTTTCAACTGCAGTAATACATCCAATCCATGAACTGGTTTCATTAGAAGATCCAGAGTGATGGCATCCGGCTGAAGCCGAACAGCCATCTCTACAGCGAGGTCCGACTGATCACACCTGATTGTTTCGTAGCCGGAAGAGCCTAGCTGAGACTGTATGAGTTGGCCAATTGCATTATTATCTTCAACAATGAGAACTCGAGGAGCCTTGCCGAGCTTCGATCCAGCTGTAATCGGTCGGCTGGGTTTTTCCACGACGCTGGTGACCAGCGGAAGGAAAAAATAGAAGCAGGCCCCCCCACCAGGCGGGGTTTCGATTTCCAGTTTGCTGCCATGCAGTTCGACGAGGCGAGCGGTGATGGCCAGCCCCAAACCGGTGCCTTCCGTCGCGGTTCCGGATTGTGCCGCTCGAAAGAATGCTTCGAAGATTCGCTGTTGATGTTCGAGTGGAATTCCCGGGCCGGTGTCACGCACCGTTACTCTGACTCGGTCATCCACGCCGTGCGCCACAATTTCGATCCGGCCCCCTTCCGGAGTGAACTTAATAGCGTTGCCTACCAAATTCATGAGTACCTGTTTGAATCGGGTAGCGTCGGCACGGACTACAAAGTTCGTCTCAACCTGTTGGCGTAATGATTGCGATTTCTTTTCCGCCAGCGGGTAAAGGGCGCTGAGCACCTCGGCGAAAGCCGGCGCAATTGCAACATCCTCGCACGCGAGCTCCATTCTGCCCGCTTCAATCTTGGAGATGTCCAGAATGTCGCTTATTAGTTTGAGGAGATGCTTCCCACCGGCATGAATGTGGCCGACATAGCGTTGCTGCCGATCGTTCAGCGAACCATACCGCTCGTCCGCGAGCAAGTCAGAAAAACCCAATACCGCATTCAATGGGGTGCGCAATTCATGACTCATCGTAGACAGGAATTGATCCTTAAACTTACTGGCGCGTTCCGCTTCTTCCTTGGCCCGCAAGATGATTTGCTCCGTCCGCTTGCGCTCGGTGATGTCCTCCGCAACCCCCATGAAGCCCTGGATGTTACCGGCCGTGTCGCGCAAGGTGGTCACGGAGAGAAACACCGGGAAGCGGGTGCCGTCCTTGCGGATGTACGTCCATTCGTTCTCGTCCGGCAGGTCGGTCCGCACCGTTTTTCCGACAAAAACCTCGAACCCCGGCGCAACAGGAATGCCCAACTCCTGTGTGAGCTGCTGGGCGCGGCGCGCCATCTCTTCCGCATCGTGAAAGATGGCGGGCGTGACTTTGCCCACCATTTCTTCGGCCTTGTACTGCAGCATGCGTTCCGCCGCGGCATTAAATGATCGTATGGTTCCCTTGGTATCCACGGAAATGATGCTGAAATTGGCGCTGTTAAGAATAGCATCCTGCTGCGCAGTGATCAGCTGGAGTTTGTGCTCGGCCCGCTTGCGCTCGGTGACATCTGTAACGGTGCCCATCATCCTGACCGGATCGCCCTTGTCGTTCCGGAAGACGTGGCCCTGAGCGGAGATCCAATGAATCGATTTGTCCGGCCAGACGATCTGGCATTCCATGCTGAGGTCGCCGGTTGCGAAGGCCTTTTCAAAACTCTTATTGACGGCCTCCCGGTCCTTCGGGACAACGTGGGTAAAGAAGGTTTCCCGGCCCCAGTCGGGCTGGAGCGATTCATAGCCAAATATTTGATCATGTCTAAGGTTGCGATAGGCCTTGTCGTTTACGAGATCCAGTTCCCAGATGCCCAACTGAGCCGCGTCCAGGGCGAGATTGAGTCTCTGTTCACTCGCCTTGAGCGCCTCTTCTGCCTGCTTGCGTTCAGAGATGTCCCGAATAATTGCCGTGAACAACCTTCGCCCGCCAACTTCGAACTGGGAAATCGTCGCTTCGATTGGGAACTCTTCGCCGCTCGCACGGCGCCCAACGAGAGTGGGGAGCAAGCCCATCCCGCGAGCGGTTACACCGGAATTCGCAAAGCCGCGGATATATCCGCCGTGCGCGGCTTGGAACCGCACCGGAATCAAACAATCGATGGGCTGGCCCACTACTTCGGTAGCGGGCCAGCCAAACAACTTCTCAGCCGCTGGGTTGAAAAGAGTGATGCGCTGGTCCTCGTCGATGGAGATGATGGCGTCCATCGCCGATTTGACAATGCCCGCCAGCCGCATTTCACTCTTCTCTAGCATCACTTGCGCCTGCTTGCGCTCGGTGATGTCTGTAGAGACCACCAGACGTGCTCTTCTACCCCCATAAACTATGGGATGGGAGCTAATCTCGACGTCCATCAAGGTCCCGTCTTTTTTCCGCTGTTTCCAAAAACCGCCAGTTTCGGTGACCGGAGGCATGTTCGCGATTCTTTCGAGCACAGCGGGAATTTCTTCGGGTGGATGGACATCCTTGATCGTTAGGGAAAGAAATTCTTCCCGCGAATAGCCAAAGTTTCTGATGGCTGACTGATTGACGTCCAGGAAGGCAAGAGTTTCCAAGTCATAAACGCATACCGTATGGGGATTGCTGTCGAAAAGCAGGTGATATCTTTCCTCAGATTGGCGAAGCGCTAGTTCCGCCCGCCTGCGCTCGGTAATGTCGCCAAGAACAACTACGCCACCGTGTAGCGCGCCATCTTCGTCTCTGAGAGGCCTGCCTGTAACACTTAATAAACGGCCCTGCGGTACAGCGGCATTACGCACGACGATCTCGATTGCGTCAACGCTCTCGCCGCGCATGGCTCGCGTCAGGGGCAACTGGTGGGGCGGATACGGGGTGACGCTGTCAGGAAAATAGACTCCGTATTGATCAGACCATTGTTCGGGAGTGGTGTCGGTAGCACCGATGCCCACGACTTGCTTTGCAGCCGCATTAAACAGAACAAACTTCCCCTGCGAATCAGCCACCACCACACCATCGGCAATGCTTTCGACAATCAATTGGAGAAGTTGTTTTTGGCGTTTTGTCTCCCGTTCGGCCTGGTTCTTTCCGGTGATGTCCCGGAACACAATGACGACCCCGAACGCAGCCCCCCCTTCCGCGAGAATGGGAGCCGAGTTATATTCAATTTCAAATTCTCTGCCGTCCTTGCAGAGCAAAAGGGTGTGGTCGGCCAAGCCGTCGGCCTTCCCTTTGCGAAAAACTTGCTCGACGAGGTTCTCAATAGGACGGCGAGATTCCGTGTGCACGATGTTAAAGACCAGATCCATGGATTTGCCCCGAGCTTCCTCCAATTTCCACCCAGTAAGTGACTGGGCGGCGGAATTCAAAAGATTCACCGTGCCGTTTATGTCGGTGGCAATTACCGCGTCGCCGACGCTGGAAAGGGCGCTCGAAAACCACTTTTCACTTCTTGCCAGAGCTTCTTGGGAACTCTTGCGATCGGAAAGCTCGGAGAGCAGGCAAATGAAAACAAGCAATAACGAAACCATGCTGGCAAGAATGCCGGTAATGACCATACGGGAGGTTTCGCTTGTCTGCTGATAGGACTTCCCCACGACAAAGAAGAGGATAGTTGCCGCCGAGGCGCATCCTACAAGAACTAGCAGCTTTCTCGTTTGCCATCGCATCGTTCCACCACCTTGGCGCTAAGCGGCACAAGCGGCGCTCAACTAGATGACCGTGTTGGCAGCATCGGCTCGGACCCAAGAACGATCGTTTCGAATTTTTCCAAAATAGACTTATCCCACCATCCGCGGTTAACTTCATCGCGCATCACTTTAAGAGCTTCATCCCTTTTCATTGCTGTTCGGTAAGGTCGATCCGTAGTGAGAGCGTCATAGATGTCTACAATTTGTAAGACACGCGCGGTAATTGGGATCTGTTCCCCACACAATCCATCGGGATAACCTGATCCGTCCCACTTTTCATGGTGATGACGAATAATGGGAAGTACATGGCGGAAAGATTTCAGCGGGGCACAGATGCGCTCACCCACAATAGTGTGCTGCTCCATAATTTGTCGTTCCTCAGTTGTTAGAGGCCCCGGTTTGAGCAAGATATGTTCTGGCACTGCCAGCTTTCCGATATCGTGTACCAAACCGCCGCGACGCAGCGCTCTACGAAGATCTTCAGGCAAATCTATCCTCCTTGCGAGAGTTACAGAGTAATTCGATAGCCGCTCGCAGTGCCCCTCCGTGTAAGGGTCTTTCGCTTCGATGCTCAACGCTAGGCTGAACAAAACGGATTCAGCGTTGTCCATCTCATCGGTGAATTGCTTTAGCCGAACGAGAGAGTGTACACGAGCAAGCAACTCGTGCTTATTTATGGGCTTGCCAAGGAAATCATCGGCACCACACAGAGCTCCGTGAATGCGATCATCTGGGCTATTTAATCCCGTGACCAGAACTACAGGTGTCAGGCAGGTTTCCGCTGCCGCCTTCGCCATTTGACAAACAGCGAATCCGGTCTTCCCCGGCATAACCACGTCAAGCAACGCCAAATCAATTTTCTGGCCGCGAATCAAATTAAGCGCGGTGTCACCGTCCCCGGCACAAACCACTTGATAACCTTCGGCCGTCAGGATGGTGGAAAGGAGCTCCCGGTTACATTCATCATCATCGGCAACCAAGATCGTCGCTGAACACTTTTCAAAATCTGGCATAAGACTTTCCCTCGGCGCCTCTTAGGGGATGCTTGGATGCTTGTCCTTTGCGGCGTCCGTCTGCTCCGGATTCTTTACCCTGGAAAGCAGGGTGTACAGCGTGGTTCGGCTAATGCCTAGAATCTCAGCGGCCCTCGTTTTTTCACCTCCAACATGCTCTAGAACGCGTTGCAGATGACGCTGCTGCAACTCCTCCATGGATATAAGGTCGTCTGTCTTTGAGGAGGGCGTTGTTTGCTGCATGCGCAGAGTTTCCGGAAGATCCATGACATCGATTGTATTCTTGTCGATCATCATTGCTGCGAGGCCGATCACGTTGTCCAGTTCGCGGACGGTTCCGGGCCATGAATAAGCGGCCATTAGGGCTTGCGCTCTCCGCGTAATACCATTGATCTTTTTTTTGTATTGCCCAGCGTAGTTCTCTACGAAGAATCGTTCGAGCAGAGGAAGATCCTCCTTTCGATCAGCAAGTCGGGGCAGCATAATTTCGACGGTTCCGAGCCGGTAATAGAGATCTTCCCGGAACTTACCTTCCCGCGTAAGGGCGCGTAGGTCCCGATTGGTCGCAGCAATCACTCGCACATCCACTTTCCGAATCGCAGGAGACCCCACGCGTTGAATTTCGTGGCTCTGTAAGGCGCGAAGTAGTTTTGCTTGAGTCGCAAGTGGCATTTCTCCGATTTCATCCAGAAACACCGCACCCCCGTTTGCGTATTCCAATAGCCCGACCTTGTCCTGAGTAGCTCCGGTAAAAGCTCCCCGCACATAACCAAACAACTCACTCTCAAACAGTGTTTCGACCACGGCAGCGCAATTGCACACCGCGAAGGGTCCGGAACTAGCCGGGCTGAGTCGGTGCAGAGCCCGGGCGACCAGTTCCTTGCCTGTGCCAGTTTCTCCAGAAACCAGGACGGTCCGAAAGTGTGGAGCAATCCTGCGAATCTTCGCAACAACGTCGAGCATCAATGGGCTGCGCCCAATCATGCCTTCGAACTGAAAAGTATCCAGAAGTTGACGATCGAGTTGAAATGCGTGGTTTCTCACTGAGACTTCAGCGAGCAGGCCTGCAATACGACCACGTAGCTTGTCCAAGTCGAGTGGCTTCGTCAAATAGTCGCGAGCTCCTTTCTGAATCGCTTCCACAGCCGACTCCGGTGAGTAATGCGCCGACATTAGGATCACTTCTGCAGCAGGGTCGTTCGCGAGGATGCGCTCGAGCAGGTCCATGCCGCTCATAACGGGCATCATTAAATCCAGAAGCACTATTCGCGGATGTATACGCAGGAACAATTGCAAGCCCGCCTCGGGGTCATCAGCGGTAAGAATTTCCAATCCTTGCGATGACAAAGCTTCTCTGATGAGGTCCAGAGTAGCTGGATCATCATCGACCGCAAGGAGCGAAACGGAACCGTCTTTCTCTAGCATGCTTGCCCTCGCAAACCGTCATAAGCAACGCCCTGATGTAAACGGCTTGACCCGCTCTCCCATGCGCAAGACACTGATTGGCTCGGCGATAAACCAAAGCAGTTGCCGCACTGGCACGATCAATCGAGAACAAGAATTGAAAGTACTGCAGCCAGAAGCACTGCGATTATCACTACAATGAGAAAACGTGTTCGCTGACGGCCAAATAGGGGGATATCGAGATTGCCATTCTGATGGAGTCCCCTGTTTGTCATCGTTCGTCCTCTATGCGTGTTTTTTGCGATTCCAAAATTTGGGCCCGGCATCTTGAATCTTGTCTTCCGCTCATCTTGCTTTCGTTAATAAATCGATGTCCTTTCAGCCAGCAAGACGAGCTACCTCCACTCGATTGCGCCCATGCTGTTTAGCGGAGTACATCGCCGCATCAGCCTGCGCGACTAGCCGAGCAAAATTCTGATCTTGGTTACAGCTGTATTCCGCGATTCCGAAGCTAGCCGTGACCACGACTTCTTTAGCACCAAATTGGAACTTGTGTGCCGCCATCTCTTCGCGCATGCGCTGGACTACGATGAGAGCGCCTTTTTCATCCGTGTGCGACAAAACAATCAGGAATTCTTCGCCCCCGATGCGGCCGCACATGTCGGAAGCCCTAGAATTTTCCTTAAGAATGTGAGCAAAGGTCTTGAGTACGGCATCACCTGCTTCGTGTCCGTTGCTATCGTTCACGCTTTTGAACAGATCCAAGTCAGCCATCACGACCCAAAAAGAGAACCCATGTCTTATTGCTCCACTTAGTTGCCTGGGGGCCCACTCTTCAATTGCCCGGCGATTGGGTAGTCCAGTCAGAGCATCGGTAAGCGCAAGCTCTTCCAATAGTCGGCTATTCGCCGCGAGCTGCCGATGGAGTTTTACGATTCTGAGGCCCACTCCGACCCGCGCCAGCAATTCGTCAGAATGAAAAGGCTTGGTGAGATAATCATCTGCTCCGGCCTCAAGCCCCTTTACGACCTTGTTCTTCTCCGTAACTCCCGTAAGGATGATGATGTAGGTGTATGAAAGCTGGGGATGGCTACGAATGTGTTCACACAGCTCTATTCCGTTTAGATCCGGCATCATCCAATCCGTGATTACCAAAGAAGGCTGATGCTGGGACAAAAGGTTCATTGCCTCGGCGCCAGTCTTCGCAAACAAGAGTTCGTAGTGCTTTGGAGCGAGGGTGTTCTCTACCAGCTTCCGGTAAATGGGAGAGTCGTCTGCGACCAATACTTTGAAAGTGTGCTCCGAAACATTTGAGGGGAAAGCAGTTTGGGTAGTGGTGAATGTGACGCTCGGTTCCATCTCTTGGTTCACCTCCACAATCAGAAATACCCTAAAAGCGTGTGACTTGGATAAGCACCCCAAGTGAAACTATTGTCTTCCCTCATACTCTGGCTGTTTCGCGAAGCCAGGTATCGAGCAAAATAGCGCACCCCTTCTCCAACGTGATGAATTTGACTCCCATTCCCATATTAGGGTGCGCATGGGTCACGACACCCTCAGCGACCAAAAGCTGCCCTCGGTGTATTACTTTAATTTCCACAATTGTGTTTGGCGGCAACGGATTGATCGTATCTAGATAACAACCGTCGGGACTGATATCGCTGGTACGAGCCACGAGTACAGTGCCAGAATCCGGCTGCGTCACTTCCGCGGTTTCGATGAATGGGTAACGTGGCGATCGGCGGCGCTCAGGTTTCATTTATATCGCTCTCCACGCGGACACATAGAACACTTCGCGTCCTTACGGCCCAACGCATATCTTTTCATCGGTGCCACAATTTAATTGAGCTTGCAGGCATTGAAAAAACTTGATGGGGTGCGGGATGTTGCTGATCCGATTGGACTGCTCTCCAACTTGCAGCAGAAACACAGTGCCGAAACACAGTCTCTTCCCCAAGGCACCTTGCCGCACTACCACCCTCTCCACCTTGTTGAAATCAACGTAAGCAACTCGAGCCCAGAGGACCCCAGCCCGCAGAATCACCCGCCTATTCGTGACCACAGCTTTAGTCGAGCGACATCCCTCGATGGCCATCGCTGTTATTGCCGCTGCGGTAAGTAGAAAAAACGACGCGGCCGTCGCCAAGATCACCGAGCCTGTCAGGCTGCCCCCATGCTCAAACACTCCGATCAGTGAGGACAGCCCAGGGAATACGAGGAGCAGGGCTAAGACGAGTGGCCAGGAGAAAACAATCCAGTGAGCGCAAGTCCTATAGACTTCAATTTCGGATGGATTCAGAGAGATCGGCGGAAAAATCGAGCTGTCATAAAATCGTTGGAACTGTTCCTCGCGTAAGGGAATAGCAACATGAAATTTCAAGGTCGCACCTTTACCTGAGCAATACGCGCCCGCTTCGTCGTTGGTCCCTTTCACTGTCGCTTGCTGTCAATGGCCGGTTCCCCCAGCTGCTCTAACACTTACCATCCTTAGTAATGGCTTTGCATAAGGCTTCCGAATGTCCCACCCGCACGAACAGCGAAAGTTCGTTTCGCTCTCTTTTTCTGAAGATACTGCCACGAGAACCTCACATCGGCACTCAGGATTTGAGCAACGCAACCGTTCTCCAGCTTTCATTCTCACAAGAACTAGCCCCCCTATGCACTCATTGAGGCGATTCGTCTCCGGCACTCAATCCGTCCTCCCACGCAACTGAAGAAATCCGCGCGAGAAGGACTTGTCCATCCAACTTCTCCCCATACTGGTGTTATTGATCCTTCGCCACCGATATATTCATTTGAACCCGGCTCTGTCCACGAGGAAACGCTGCTTAGGTCCATGATGAACGACTCGCCAGCGCGGTGGAATGTTGAAGGAGATTGATAAAGGAGGGGCAGAATGAACTGCGGTTCCTTGAGGGAGGATACTTGAGGAGGTTGAAGGCGAGTACTATTACGCGCTGCGCAACTGAACGATGGATTTACTCTACTGAAAGAAGGTTTTCTCAAGCAGTTCAAGAAATCCGTTTGCGAACAGCTAGTTCTTCCAGCCATTCCCAAGCTCGCAAGGACGGTCGATCTCATCCTGGTGAGAGTGTTTACTAAAGACGGGAAGTACTTCCAGAAGAGATGTAGCTTGCTTCGAGTTGCAAGCAACGCAACACAAATTCCCTCCAGAACGCAAACCCCGAGTTGAGTCGACGTTACTTCAAATCCATAGACCGCAGTTTTTTCGTATTTGTAGGAGGTGAGCTAGACAGAAATGACACTCAGCAGCCAAAAATCCCGTACGGATATATATATCAGCTTATGCGAGAGTAACTTACCCCAAGGGATTCATTATCCTAACTAAGCCGCGAGTACTCCTGCCTTACAGCTTCGCGATAACATCATGGTTAGCTGAGCGACCGACCTACTGCAAGACCTCGGCAGTGTGTCAGTTTTCTCTTTGACGGCAAAAAGCATGCGTTTAGTGCTTATCATTTGAGAGTTCTGCTCTGCATTCCGAGCATGTTTCAATTCGGCACTGGTTCGAAACCTTCCTACCCTACACTCCGCCCGACTCGTGAGCCGGGAAACCCACGAGTTTGTTATCGGCTCCCCAATCTCTATCAGGAGGAATCCATGGATTCCATGAAAGTTACTTATGCTGTGTGTTCTGTCGCGCTTCTTGTTGTTACCTGCTGTGTTGGGCCTGCTACCGATCTTTTCAATCGCCGTGGCAAGCTGAATTTGCCCGCAGTGCAATCAAACCGACTCGGGGTACTGAGTGCCGACGGAGGTGCCCCGCCCGCACCGCCACTTCCTTTGCCCCATGGTGGGGGGGGGAAGCGCACGTTAGCTTGATTCGTAAACGGAATGCGTGGGGGAGAGACATGGCACTCTTCCCCACCAACTCGTGATACGATTTGGCCCCATGGAAGGGATTGAGATCGAGGCTTGCGCATTATGCTGATCCAGGCCATTTGGTGGGGAGCAATCTTCCTCGAAGCTCTCTTGCTCATTCGGGGACTTCGAGCGAAATTGCTTTCGAGATTTCCTGTATTCTATTCCTACGTTTTGTTCGTCTTTTGCGAAGATCTCCTGCGCTTTTGGATTCATCGATGGCGTCCAGATATCTATCCCCAAACCTACTGGATCACGGTGTTCCTTGGCTTAATGATGGGTTCCGTGCTCGTCTTTGAGATCTACCTCATTGGGCTCTCGGCATATCCAGGAACAGCGAGAATGGCACGGAACGTGCTCCTATTCGTCTTCGTGGTGATCTTTGCAAAAGCGCTGGTCAATGCATCGTATGGTGCCGTATGGTGGCCTGCGAAAACCACCCTTGAGCTCGAGCGGAATCTGCGGATCGTTCAAGCGTTCGCCGTCATTTCACTGATTACGCTGTTCCTGGTGTATGCCATCCCTTTCGGGAGGAACCTGAAGGGCATTCTGTTCGGATATGGTTTCTTCATTGCGGTGAGTGTCATTCAACTTACATTGGTTTCTTATTTTGGGAATAAGATTCAACTCTTATGGTCTTATGCGCAACCTGTGTCTTATCTGTTCGTGCTAGGCATCTGGGTAAGAGCTTTATGGGCTTACCAACCGACTCCCGGAACGATTCCAGCTGCCCAGCTTGAGAATGACTATAAGGCGCTGATAGCTGCCACCAACCGTCGCTTCCATGAGGCGCGCGCAAGTCTGGGAAGGGTAGTCCGCCCATGATCGGTGTCTCCCTCTTCTTAGCTGTTGCCGTTCTACTCTTTCTACTCTTGTTTTTCGTGGGGAGAGGAGCGGAATCGACGGGCGAGTTAATTTCAAGACCAGATGATCAGATCCGTCATGGATACCAAGACACTCTTTACTCTCCAGAATTGGCCCGCAGAATCTTTTCCCCGGAAGACCGGAAGTTTATCTCAAGCACGGGTTCACCCCAATTGCTCCGAATCTACGGCGAAGAACGCAGGGGTGTCGCTTTGCATTGGGTACGGCAGACTTCCAACGAGATCCGCACGGTCATGCGCGAACACGCACTGACCGCCCGGCAAAGCGAAAACCTGGAGGTCACTGGCGAGGCGAAACTGTTTTTCCAATACATTGAGCTCCGATCCATTTGCGGGTTGCTCGCCATCTTCGTTCGATTGCTGAGTCCACACGTGCTTTGTGACCTTGCAGCATACGCAAGCAAGCTTTCTTATCAGATCGGCCGCGCGCAGCAGGATCTCGCCAATGCGGCCCAGCTCGCAACATTCCGGAGTCCCGGTGCCCCGTGAAGATGGAATGAGCAACGCAGCCAAACGCGTGACCATGCACGATGCCTATGAGGATCTTTTGCGCCGTACTTTGTCAAAAATATCCGGAGACCTGGGCCGCCTGATCTATCTCGCCTCTACCCGAGACTACAATACGGGGACTTATCACCATGAAGGTCTCTGTGTGTGCTATCGCGGAGAGGATGCTCGCATGGCCCTTCGAACTGCCCATCGAGATGTCTTTTGCAGGCTCGCTGTTTCTTCCTTGGAAGAATTAGTCGAACAGTTGGAGATGTATGTTCAGATGTCGCAGGAGGCTCCGGAAGAATTTCATCAAGCGTGGGAGGAATTAGAACCCTATCGAATTGCCATTCCAATGCAAGTCAATTCCACGATGGTGCAGCTGTTTCTCTCAAACGTCAGGCTCGCCTTGAAAGTCTTGCGGTTGCGTCAGAGCCAGAATCCGGCGGGTCCGTCAGCCGCATCGCAACTGCCGTCACCTGTCCGATAATCTCCGCATCTTTCCCATAATCTATTCGGCGAACGCTGCACGGTGAAAGGGGATGCGGCAAAAGTAAGAGGTGACCATCCTGCAATTCACACCACGAGCAGGCATAGCCGTCGCGTAATTCCACAAAATAGACTGGGCGATCGTATTCGGTGCGCCACCGGAGCGACTGAATTTTGCGCACCCGCTGATCGATTTGAACAAAAGAACCGGGGCGCAATAAGGGGTGGAGCGTAAAATCCTGCAATCCTATATAGCCATATAGGCTATGCCTCAGATCCAAGTGCTGAATCAGAGCAATGGGCACTTCTCCCCAGATCTCTACCATCCGGGCCAGGAGATTCGTATTGTCTAAGTCGAAGGCCCTGTCAAATCGAACGGGGAACGATACGGTTTTTTCTGCATCGTATACTTCTAGGGTCGTCAAATGCGTATTGGGCAAGCGCGCAGCAAGTTGATGCTCAACTGATTTTTGCAGATCAAGACCAAAAACAAGCAACAGGTCAGTAAACTTAATATGATAGATTGTCGCTAAACTATAAAGCTTGAAAATACTTGGAACTGAATCCGAGTTTTCCAATTGAGTGAGCCAGGCATTGGAGACTTGAAATTCAGGGTTGCCTTCTGTTTCGGCGATTTTTTGGCTCAAATTCTCAACATCACGCGTGGTTATTCCCAAGCGAAAACGTATATCTCTCAGTTGATCTCCGGGAAGTCGTGCGCTCATGCCTGGTCATCTTACTCCATCATTTTGAGATTGTCAGACATTACGGTATCTGTGGGCTCGCGAGCGAACATTGAAGATCGCAAACTGTGGGACTTTTGTGGGCACCCCACATACATCTTGGCCGATGTTGCCACACCTCAAATGAACTTGCCACAACTATTCGACTAATTGAACTTAAGAGGGTTGCAAGGTTTTCTGCCTTCCATTCAACAAGTTGGTTTTTTTTCTGAAAATGGTCTCCGAAACCAGAGGTCGGGAGTTCGAACCTCCCCCGGCGCGCCACTTGTTCCTAAGGATTCAATTAGTTCCAAGCGCTCGGCGTATTTCTCAAGAGACGCAGAAGGGCACTGTAGTAAAACTGCAACTGTCACCTTCGAAGTTTATGCTTGGACTTGGCGTCGAAAGCAGTGAGGGGTGGCCCGACAGAACCGCGGATCTTAAGGAGTGTTCGCATGACTACATGCTGTGCTGGTGCGTCGGTTCCGTTGATTCTATCGAGAAGCAGGTTTGCTGCCCGGGCGCCCATGTGGTAACCGGGCTGTGCAACTGAGGTGAGCGATGGATTGGTAAAAGCGTCGAGTTCGAGATCGTCGAAGCCGATCAGCGATACATCGGCGGGGCAGCGGAGCGCGAGTTCCTGCAGGGCGGCCAGCACGCCCAAAGCGACCAAGTCGTTGCCCGCAACGATTGCGGTCGGACACGGCGAGAGGCGAAGCAGCGTCAGCGCTCTTTCATATCCGCTTAGCCGGTCGAAGCGCCCTTCTTGAATGTACTCCGGGGCGACGGGAATAGACGCCTCGCGAAGAGCCCGCTCGTAACCGCTGAGGCGTTCGATCGCGTTATTCACGTGGAGCGGCCCGGTGATGATGGCGATCGACCGATGACCCAACTCGAGCAGATGGCGAGTGGCTTGATAGGTTCCCTCGGCGTTCTCGACCGTAACACTGTCGCCTTTCCAGCCTGGCGCCTGCCGGTCGAGGCAAATCATCGGCAGATCTGCAAACCTGGAGTTGCCGACCGTGGCGGTTAGCTGGCTGTCGACGGAAGGTATTACGATCAATCCCGCCAGACGGTAGCCACAGAGTTCGTTCAAATAGACCTGTTCTTTCTTGTCATCGTTGTCAGCATTGCAAAGGATGAGGCGGTAAGCGTTCTTGTACAGGACGTCTTCGACCCCGCGAACGACCTGGGGAAAGAACGGGTTCAAAATATCGGGGATGATCATACCCACGAAGGTTGTCTTGTTGCGGCGGAATCCGCGCGCCAGCAGGCTAGGCTGGTAGCCGAGAGAGGAAATGGCTTGAAGCACGCGACGCCGAGCCGGCTCGCGCACCCCTGCGGAATTGTTAACGACGTGAGAGACCGTACCGATGGACACCGCGGCTTTGGCAGCGATCTGGCGCATGGTGACTTTCTGCAGGGTCTTTTTCATCTCGTCGCCATAAACGTCAGGGAGGAGTCCTGGAGTCTTTGGTATTGTCCTCTCCACTTTCAAAAAACGCTAGGCTTGTTTCTTGAAACGTTTTAGAATCCCCCTACGTTACAGCCGGGAGTCTTTCAAACATGCGCCTCGTTCTGTCCGCCATCGTTGCCTCGTTGTTGCTCTGCTTTTCCCATTCAGCCCAAGCTCAGGACGTGAAATATCCTCCTGAGGCCGAGCAGATACCTGGGCCCAGCTGCACCCGTGTGCCGAATCTCTGGATTGAGCCACCCGGTCCGTGCCGGCCCGGTGACCACCAAGCCTGGTTGGCGGACATCACGCACTGGCGTAAGGAAAGGTTGATCCGCATTGGTTTCGATCCGTCGGAATACGAGCGGCCGGAACTGCAGTGGACGCAAAGTAGTTTCATCCAACCGCAGGTGATGGTCGAGGAGCGCTACTTGTATGACGCTGAGTCCGGAAAATACACGGTTGACCGCTATCTCGATGATTTGGAGATACGCTACGGAGGAATCGATAGCGTGTTGCTCTGGCACATCTACCCTAATCTTGGAATCGACGGCCGGAACCAGTACGACATGTTGCGCGACTTGGCCGGGGGATTGGACGGCGTAAAACAAATGATCAAGGATTTCCATCGGCGTGGCGTTCGTGTTTTGTTTCCGTTCGTTCCCTGGGACCAAGGCACGCACGACGAAGGTGTGGCAAATTGGACAGCAACCGCGAGGCTAATGGCCGAGATTGGCGCCGATGGGATAAACGGGGACACCATGGAAGGCGTCCCGCATGCCTTCCGAGCAGCGTCGGACAAGACCGGCCACCCGATCGCGCTTGAGCCTGAGGGCGGACCCGCCGATGAGGTGTTGCAATGGAACAATCTGACCTGGGGATTCTGGGACTATTTGTTCGTTCCAGCCGTCAGCCGTTACAAGTGGCTCGAGCATCGGCACATGGTAAACATGACCGACCGCTGGGCTCGGGACAAAACGGATGATTTGCAGACGGCATTTTTTAACGGAATCGGCTACGTGAGCTGGGAAAACATCTGGGGCATCTGGAATGAAATCACGCCGCGCGATGCGGAGGCCTTGCGGCGTATCGGCAGGATCGAGCGCGGGGTAGCTGATCTGCTCGCCGGGCCCGACTGGGAGCCGCACACGCCCATGCTGCATTACGGCGTTTTTGCCAGCAAATTTGGGGGTTCCGATAGCACGGTATGGACGATTGTCAATCGGAACGAGCACGCCGTGAACGGCCGGCAACTACGCGTGGCGTCGCTGGCAGGGATGCACTACTACGACTTGTGGAATGGAGTTGAACTCAAGCCGGAGAAAGAAGGAAGTTCCGCTGTCCTCAGCTTTGACTTGGAAGCCAGAGGATTCGGCTCCGTGCTGGCAACTGCTAAGCCGCTTTCCGAGCCTATGGCTCGCCTCATGACCGAGATGGCCGCAATTTCCGGCCACCGGTTAAGCAGCTTCTCGCATGAATGGAAGTTTCTTCCGCAGCAGATGGTCAACATTTCGCCCACCAAGCCAGCAAAGTCCGCGCTGCCTGGCATGCTTAAAATTCCTGCGGGAGATTTCGTATTCAGAGTCAACGGCGTCGAGATTGAGGGCTTCAACAGTGTCGGGGTGGACGTGCAGTACTTCTGGGAAGATTCACCGCGGCGGTTCCACGAGCATGGCATGCGCATGAAGTCGTTTTACATAGACAAGTACCCGGTTACGAACGCTGAATTCAAGAGATTTCTCGACGCAGACCACTACCATCCCAAGGATGATCACAACTTCCTGAAGGATTGGAAGGATGGAAACTACCCCGCAGGCTGGGACGATCTTCCCGTTACCTGGGTTTCGATTGAGGACGCCCGTGCTTTTGCAGCATGGGCCGGGAAACGGCTGCCGCATGAGTGGGAGTGGCAGTACGCGGCGCAGGGAACCGATGGCCGGATCTACCCGTGGGGTAATGACTTGGCGCCGTCTGCCGTGCCCTCGCCAGATAAAAGCCGCGTGGTTCGAAAACCCACCGCAGTAAATGCATATCCCCAGGGCGCAAGCCCTTTCGGTGTGGCCGACCTGGTGGGCAACGTTTGGCAGTGGACAGATGAATTCACCGACGAGCACACGCGTGCGGCCATACTTAAGGGTGGTAGCTATTATCAGCCGCAGGGCACCATCTGGTATTTTCCCCAGGCGCAGAGGTTGACGGAGCACGGAAAGTACCTGCTGCTGGCGCCCAGCAAGGACCGATCGGCTACGGTAGGTTTCCGGTGCGTTGCGGACGCGGAGTAGAGAACGAGTAGCAATACGGGCTTAAAATGAAACGTTTCAAAATATCTCCTTGACAATCTATTGAAACGTCTTAAACTGGCCCAGTTTTTCTCTCATCTGGCTCATGCCAGAAAGAGCGAAGTTGGGCAGAGGGAAGTTGCATCGTGAGCTAGTCGGCTGTTCAAATTGAAACGATTTAATTTAGCCGCCGGGGCCATGTTTCACTGTGGCAACTCGTTTCATGCGAAAGTTTCGAATGGAGGTTCCACAATGAGTTTCTTGAATACCGTCAGGGCCGAATTCTGCGGGAGTCTCTCAGCAAAACTCGCTGCTGTGCTTCTTTGTCTGTGCACACTGGTGGCGTATCCCGCCCGCCCGCAATCCACTTACGGAACGCTCCTCGGAACGGTCACCGATTCCAGCGGAGGCGTGGTTACTGGCGCGACCGTCACCGTGACGGAGACCCAGACGGGAATCAGCAAAGACCGCCTCACGGACAGCCGCGGCGACTATCAGATTCCCAATTTGCTGCCTGGGACGTACGACGTCTCGGTCTCCGCAAACGGCTTCAAGAAATCCGTCAAACGAGGTGTGCCACTTGATCCGCGTTCCGAAGTGCGCATCGACGTGCAACTTGAGCTGGGTACCACGTCCACGACTGTGGAAGTAAATGCTGCCTTGCCCGTCATCACCACGGAGACGGGAACGGTGAGCGACGTCCAGCTGGGCCGCGAGATCAGCCAGCTCCCGCTGAACTACCGTGCGCAAAGCACAACTCCTCTCAACGCCATTACCAATTTGCCCGGCGTCCAGGTGGACCTCGGCGGCGCCACCGGCAATGCATCGATTTCCATCGCCGGCAATCATCCGGCGCAGAATGAAGTTTCCGTCGACGGTTTCTCCGTTACCTCACCGCGTTTCAACGGCCCGGCGGTGGAGATGTTCCCCTCCACCGAGGCAATTTCCGAGGTCAAGGTCACTTCGGAAGCGGCTCCCGCGGAATTCGGCCAGGTCGGTGACATTACTTTCACGGGCAAAGGTGGAACGAACAACTACCACGGTTCCTTGTATGAGTATCTCCAGAACGACAAGTTGGACGCCGGCCCGGGTTTTGGAGATCCAAAACCACCTAAACGCGATAACACGTTCGGAGGTTCCATCGGCGGGCCGGTCCGCTTGCCGCATTTCCGTGGCAAGGACCACACCTTCTTTTTCTTCGATTGGGAAACGAATCACCAGCGATCAAGTGTGAATCTCGACGATAGCGTTCCGTCCCCGGCGATGCTCGCAGGCGACTTTTCTTCCTTCAGCACACAACTGGTCAACCCGCTGACGGGGCTGATTTTTCCGAACAATATGATTCCTTCCGATCAATTCAACGCCACGTCTCTGAAGATCCTTCAGACGTTTTATCCCACTGCCAATCAGGCAAAAACGGATCCGCTCGATACCGCCGACAACTACATCAAGACCTTGTCGTCTCCTCTCACGGCGAATCTATTCGATGTGCGCATCGACCAGAACCTCACCAGCAAGCAATCCATCTTCGGGCGGTTCAGTTGGAAGCACTTCGATTCGGAATCTCCGCAGGATTTGGGGCCCAAGACCGGCTTGAACAGCTTCATCCTGAACCCCAAGGTTCTAGGCCTTTCCTATACCTACACGATCCGCCCCAACCTTCTGAATGAGTTCCGCTTCGGGTACAACAAACAAACCACGCTTCAGGGCTACCCCGGTTTCCCTGACGGTGCTGCGCTCATCACGCAGCTGGGTTTGCAGCAACTCGGGCCGTTTCCGGCGGGGTCCGGTTTCCCCTTGTTTGAATTTGATGGCAGCTCGGGCCTCACAACCGTTCCTGGTAACCGGCAAGAAGCGCGCCATGAACACAAATACCAGATCGCCGACAATGTCACCTGGATTCGCGGCCGCCACACCCTGAAATTCGGGCTCGACGTCCGGGCCCTACGTAGTTCGGACTTCGAAAACTTCATCGGACCTGATAATTTTGGAACTTTCTTTTTTGACGGAGGATTCACGGGTAATGATTTTGCGGACTTTTTGCTGGGCCTGCCGTCCTTTACCGCTATCGTTAACGCGGGGCCTGACTTCAACGGGTTCGCCAAGGCCTACAGTTTCTTTGGCCAGGACTCCTTCCAGATCTCCCCGAAGCTGACGGTCAGCTTCGGTCTTCGCTATGAGGTGCATCCCCCGTTTCACGACGACACCTTGCAGATCGCTACTTTTGATCCCACAAATGGCTCCGTGGTGGTGCCCAACGCGAAATCCCTTGCTTTGGCAACCCTACCCTTCCTTCAATCGATCAATGCCTGTAGTCTCGCCGTTCCGAATCCGCCACCCTTCGACCCCAACGTTCCTTGCACCCCGGTTCTCACGGCGGCTCAGGACCACATCCCGGACAGACTTCGATTCACGGACTATGGCAAAATTCTGCCGCGGCTGAGTGTGGCCTATCGCTTGTCGAACAAAACCGTCATTCGCGCAGGCGCTGGTCTTTACGATGAAACAGTGATGGGAACTATTTTCTACTCCTTGACCGGCATTCATACCAGCAACTACCAGCAATTTAACAATTCCATCACTTCCGGCGTCCCCGCGATTCAGTTTCCCAATACCAAGAGCGGCGACGTCTCGAACGGATCTGGTCCGGCGGGAAGCGCCGTGTTCGGCACTGCAAACTCGATCCACTTGCATGATCCTTACGCCGAGCAATGGACGCTGACCGTCGAACGCGATCTCGGTTGGGAAACTGGCCTCCGCGTGACCTACAGCGGCTTGCGTTCCATCGGCTTGATCGTTAGCCCGGATCTCAACCAGGTTCATGCACAAACATCTGCTTACAACCAGGATCTGGCGCCTTTCCCGAACTGGTTCGCGATCAAGAGCCGTGTAAACGGCGCATCAGCCTTCTATAACGGGCTGGAGACCGTGGTCACCCACCGCTTCAGCAAAGGCCTGTTCCTGCAATCGAGCTGGGTTTGGAGCAAGAACCTCTCCACCGCCGAAGGCGACGAATCCAATGGGGGTTTCGTAAATGAGAACGGTCCACGAATCACGGACCGCTTCAATATTCGCGCCGATTACGGAAACGTCTCCTACTCCCGGCGTCATCGCTGGTTGACCACCGCGCGGTGGGACATTCCCGTTGGGCATGGCCAGCGGTGGGGAAGTAAAATGAACTCGACTCTAAACGCGGTCGCCGGCAACTGGCAGACTTCGAATATTTTCGTCGTTCAAACGGGACCGTATCTTACCCCTTTCTACAGCGGTGGCCTGGATCCTTCGGGTACGAACAGCCCTGGGCGGCCAGGGCAGCAACGGCCCGATCGCCTTCCGGCATCCGCTTGTGCCGGGTTGGGCCCCGACGAGGGTCAAGTATTTGGAGGCAGTTGCTTTACGTACAATTGGCCAATCTCGTTTGACGTGGACGGCAATGCGTTGAACGCCATCGGCCGCTTCGGAAATTCCGGAGTTGGCATTATAAAAGGCAACGGCACGTTCCTATGGAACTTCGGCCTTGCGAAAGTGTTCTCTTTGACGGAGCGTCTTGCGCTCCGCTTCGAGGGCACGTTGACGAACTTCACCAATCACTTGAACCCAGGTCAACCGGACATGGAGGCTAACGACAGCAACTTTGGGTCGACGTTCCATTCCCGGCAGGGTCCGGAAGGAGCCGCGGCCCGCACCGTACAGTTCGCGTTGCGTCTCGATTTCTGAACTTCAAATACGCACGGCCTTAGCCTCGAACCTGTTTCCGATCGAAAAACGGCTGTGCTTGCCGATCAGGAATGGCTAAACGGCCGTTCAGGCATAGGCCAGGCCACATTGTCTAAAGTTTTCAGAACAATTCAGAAAGGCGGCGTGATCTCCAAAACCACAGGTGGGGAATTCGAGCCTCCCCAGGCGCGCCATAATTTCAATATCAAGTGGTAGTTATGTTCTGCAAATCCGCGATCGGGCTTTCCATGGCCCATTTCCTCTTGTCTGGCGGACGATGAGATCGGCGGGGGCTTAACGGCTCCGAAACAGGGGATTGCGTTGAGAGCACGTTGCCTGGCGATTTTGTTAGAATTAGGGCAACGAGCGTGTAGGATTAAAGATGCCCGCGAGTATGTGACTGCAAGATGAAAAAACTGCGATTCTTGGTTTCCCTGACAACTAACGATAACGACTATCAGATCGAACAGGCTCAGTCTGCCGAATATGAAGCTCGCAAGCTGGGTGTTGACGCCCAGATCGTTTTCGCCGATAACGACGCCATCAATCAAAGCACGCAAATCTTGAAAGCAATTCAAGCGCCGGTCGAAACCCGGCCGGATGCCATTGTGTTCGAGCCCGTGGGAGGCACGGCGCTGCCCCAGGTGGCGCGCGCCGCCGTAGGAGCGGGGATTGGCTGGGCCGTTCTAAACCGGGATGCCAGCTATATCGCGGAGCTTCGGCCGACGGCTAAGGCCCCGATTTTTGCGGTGAGTTCCGACCATGTCGAAATCGGCCGAATACAAGGACGCCAGTTTGCTGCCTTGTTGCCAAAGGGCGGCGCGATTCTCTATATCCAGGGGCCTTCGGAGAATTCAGCGGCGAAAGAACGTACCGCGGGAATGCTGGAGACCAAGCCGGCGAACATTCAGGTCGCACTGGTGAAAGGGCAATGGACTGAAGAGAGTGCTCTGCGGGTGGTGCGTTCCTGGCTAAAGCTCGGCACATCGCATCGTTCGACCATTGACTTGATCGGTGCGCAGGATGATTCGATGGCCATCGGCGCACGCAAAGCGTTCCAGGAGTTGACGAACGAAACGGAGCGCGAGCGCTGGCTCGCTCTGCCCTTCACCGGCTGCGACGGTCTGCCCAAGACCGGCCAATCCTGGGTGCGCAGTGGATTGCTGACCGCGACCGTATTTGTGCCGCCCAACACCGGCCAGGCGATGCAAATGTTTGTGGATGCACTGCAGCATGGGAAGCCTCTGCCTGAGCGTGCGTTGACCGTGCCGGTCTCCATCCCGGCTCTCGATGCCCTGGCCTCTCGAAAATAATACCCTCCACATCCAGGCATCGCCCGATTGCATTTCTCAAACGTTTGAGTTGAGCGTCTCCTCTTAAGTGCTAGCCCTGCCCGTGGTCCCCCATGGATGACTTTGTTACCGCGGCGGCTTTCAGTTAAGCGTATAATGCCGCCGGATTCAAGAATCGTCACTTCATTTACCTTCCTTGGAGGAATTCTTCATGAGAAAGCGCCTTGGTCGCTCCGTGCCCCATTCAGGGATAGACCGCAGGGAGTTTCTTGCGATCGCAGGCGGAGGTTTGCTGGCGGCCTCCGCGCCTGTCATATCGAATGCCACTGAATTGGCCGGGGCTCCTGGGCTGGTGAAGAGAGACGCTGCGCTCGGCGCGGGGAGTTCGCAACGCAAGATCCCCATCGGTGTATTCGACCCCGTCTACGAGAAACTTTCCCTCGACGAGATGCTCGACAAAGTCAGCGCTCTCGGTTTGGAAGCAATGGAAATTGGCACAGGCGGTTACCCCGGAGCGAATCACTGTCCTGTTGATGAGTTGCTGGCCGATCCTGCGAAAGCCAAGGCCTGGAAGAAGAAATTTGAAGACCGCGGTATTCGCGTGGCCACGCTGAGCTGTCATGGCAACCCAATTCATCCCGACGCGAAACATGCGGCAGAGGATGCGGAGACGTTTCGGAAGACCGTGCGGCTTGCCGAGCGGCTGGATGTAAAGGTTATCGTGGGCTTTTCTGGCTGCCCCGGAGGTTCGCCGGCAGAAACGCAGCCGAACTGGATTACCTACCGGTGGCCCCCTGAGTACAATGAGATGCTTGAGTGGCAGTGGAAAGAGAAAGTGGTGCCGTACTGGAAGCAGGCGGCCAAGTTCGCTCGGGAACACGGCGTGCGTAAGCTGGCGTTTGAAATGCACCCGAATTTTGTGGTCTATAACCCGAAGACGCTCTTGAAATTACGCGAAGCGGTTGGCGAAGAGATTGGCGCGAACTGCGACCTCAGCCATCTTTTCTGGCAAGGCTGCGATCCCGTGGAGGTCATTCATTTTCTGGGTAAGCAGGGAGCGATTTTTCATGCGCACATGAAGGACACGGTGCTCTATGCGGATAATGTGGCCAAGTATGGCGTGCTGAATTTCGCGTTCGAAACCAACGAACTCGAGCAAGCCTCGGCCACGTTTCGTGCTGTCGGATACGGACACAGCGCCAGCTTATGGAAAGCCGTCGTGAAGGCTTACATGGATATCGGTTACGAAGGCATCCTTAGTATTGAAAACGAAGATCCTATCCTCGCGGGAGAAGTTGGCGTGGAGCGTGCCGCATACGTTCTGAAGAATGTGCGGAATGAGTTGCTCGGTGGCTGACATGTTGCGGCGCCATTTTCTCGGCACCTGCGCGGGAAGCGCCCTCGGGATGCTCACGGCAAGCAGCCGCGGTGAAGCCATGCTTGCACCGGCAAGACTCGTCTCGGATGTGGATGCTGGCGAGATTCCATTTAAACTGTCAGTCATGCTCTGGACGGTCTTTCGCCAACTGCCATTTGCGCGCCGGTTGGAGGAAGTGGTCGAAGCTGGATACCACGCTGTGGAGCTCGTCGACGAATTCGAGCACTGGACAAAGTCCGATTTCGCGGCCGCTCGTGCCAAAAAACAAGAGCTTGGGATTCAGTTCGACGGTACGGCAGGTGTGTGGCACTCGTTAGCCGATCCCGCCGATCGAGACGCTTTCTTGAAGGCCATTCCAAGCTTCCTTCCCACGATGAGAGAATTGGAATGTGATCGCCTGATTCTGCAAACCGGAAACAAGGTTGCCGGAATGACTCCTGACCAAATGCGCTCGGCTTGTATCGAAACCTTGAAACGTGCTGGCGAAATCGCCGCGCAAAATCAGATTGAACTTCTGATCGAAAACATCGATCCGGAGGAGAATCCGGACTATTTTCTTACCTCCTCCGCCGAGGGCTTTGAAATTGTGCGTGCCGTCGGTAACCCGCACCTCAAATTTCTCTACGATCTCTTTCACGAGCAAATTGCCGGGGGAAATCTGCTTGCAAAACTGGAGAAAAATGCGGGCTTGATTGGCCTGATCCATATCGCGGATGTTCCCGGCAGGCATGAACCGGGCACCGGCGAAATTAATTTCCAAAATGTTTACCGCAAGCTCGCAGCCATCGGATATAGCCAATACGTAGCCATGGAGTTTGAGCCGAAGGGTGACGCTGTTGCGGCGCTCCGCGCGGCTCGTGAAACAGTTCTGAAATACGGAAAAATTCAATCACCACCTATCGCTCATACGCATTAATTGGGGAGGCCTTATGCATCGCCGTGATCTTTTTAAACTTCTTACCGCGGGAGTCGTTCTACCAAGTTTGACTCCGGAACTGTTTGCGTTCTTCCGGGCGGCGCAGCCGGGCCAGGGGTACACCCTCCGTACGTTGAATCCCCATCAAAACGATACGGTCGTGGCGATGATCGATCAGATCATTCCTGCTACGGAGACGCCCGGAGCGAAAGCCGCGCGCGTGAATGAATTTATCGATGTGATCCTCACGGAATGGGCCACGCCTGATGAGCGGCGGAATTTTCTGAATGGGCTGGCCGGCGTGGACAAGCAGAGCAACGAGCTATTTGGAAAGAATTTTGTGGAAGCCAGCAGCGCGCAGCAGGTTGCGTTGCTGGGGGCGATGGATGATTTCGCGACGGTTGCTCGCATTCAGCGGGCTCAGCATGAGTCGGTGGGGCCGAAGGAGCGGGACACGCAGCTGCGAGGGAATTTTTTCGAGATGTTCAAAGGCATCACGCTCCACGGGTACTACACTTCTGAAATCGGATTCACGCAGGAACTCCAGCTGCAAATCATTCCCGGCGCGCAGCATGGTTGCGTGCCGTTGGGCCCCGGACTCGGGGACGCTTAGCCGCAGGGGGCGAACATGGCAGCGAATACCTACGATGCCGTAATTGTGGGCTCAGGAATCACCGGCGGCTGGGCGGCGAAAGAGCTGACGGGAAAAGGACTGAATACTCTTGTTCTGGAAGCGGGGCGAACCATTGTTCCGGAATGGGATTATGTGGAGCACGTTCCGGTGTGGGAGCTCAAACATCGCGGCTGGGACAACCGGGGTGAGCGTGAGCGCACCCAGCACATTCAGCGCGAGTGTTATTACGCGTGCGATGAATACTCGCATCAATTTTTTGTGAACGATGTGGAGAATCCTTACGCGACGGATCCGGGAAAGCCATTTTCCTGGATTCGGGGCAGGCAAGTGGGTGGCAAGTCCCTCACCTGGGGCCGCCAGAGTTACCGCTGGAGTGACCTGGATTTTGAAGCGAACTTGCGAGACGCCATCGCCGTTGACTGGCCGATTCGTTATGGGGATATTGCGCCGTGGTATGACTACGTGGAAGAGTTTGCTGGTATCAGCGGCCAGGCCGAAGGCTTGCCGCAGTTGCCGGACGGAAAGTTTCTTCCGCCCATGGAAATGACCTGCGTTGAGCTGGATATGCGCGAGGCCATGGCGAAGCATTATGGCGACGAACGTATCCTGACCATCGGACGCTCGGCGGTGTTGACGAAAGCACATAAGGGCCGCGCGGCATGCCACTACTGCGGTGTGTGTCATCGCGGGTGCATCACCAAATCGTATTTCAGTTGGCTGAACTCCACGCTGCCGGCTGCGCAGAAGACCGGGCGGCTGACCATCCGCCCATACAGCGTCGTGCATAGCCTGATTCTCGATGGAAAAGCGCGACGTGTGAGCGGCGTGCGCGTGATTGATGCGCAAACGAAGAATGCAATGGAATTCAAGGGGCGCGTGGTATTTCTTTGCGCTTCGACGCTGGAATCCACCCGGATTCTACTGAATTCCGCGACGCCGGAATTTCCCAATGGCTTGGCGAACAGCAGCGGGGAACTTGGCCACAATTTGATGGACCACCACATGGGCAGCGGGGCGTCCGGAACGATGCCGGGCCACGAGGACAAGATGCCTTTTGGGAATCGCCCCAATGGCATTTACATTCCGCGGTACCGAAATGTGAAAACGAAACACAAAGAATTTATCCGCGGGTACGGATTTCAGGGCGGCGGCAGCCGCGACGGGTGGTCTCGCGGAATGTGCGTGAGCGGGTTCGGCGCGGAGTTCAAAAACATGCTGAAGATGCCGGGGCCGTGGCGGATGGGCATTGGCGGCTTTGGAGAGTCCTTGCCGGACCACAACAATTACGCCGAGGTCGACAAGAACGCGCCCGATGCGTGGGGCATTCCCACGCTGAAGATCCACTACGAATGGACGGACAATGAGCGGGCCATGACGAAAGACATTGCCATCCAGGCAGCGGAGATGCTCGCCGCGTCGGGAGCGCGGGATATCAGCGTGGAACAACAAATCACCGCGCCGGGACTGGCGATTCACGAAATGGGGACGGCGCGCATGGGGCGCGATCCCAAGACATCGGTGTTGAATGGCAACAACCAGGCGCATGATGTAAAGAATTTGTTCATGACCGACGGCGCATGCATGGCGTCGGCGTCGTGCGTAAATCCGTCACTTACGTATATGGCGCTGACGGCGCGGGCGTGCGATTTTGCCGTTGCGCAGATGAAAAAGAACGAACTGTAGCCAGGAGATTCGAGGAGAGAACCAGACTATGGCCCAGGTGATTCGTTCGTCGAAAACTTACGACGTGTGCGTGATCGGCTCCGGGGCCGGCGGCGGAATGGCCGCCAAGATTCTTACCGAGGGCGGACTGAATGTGATCATGCTCGAGGCCGGGCCGCCGGTGAATCCCGAAAAAGATTACAAGATGCTGATGTGGCCTTATGATTTGCCGCATCGCGGCGTGGGCGTGGGCGGCAAGGCCGCCGAAAATTTCGGCGAATTTCTGGCGCCAAACGGTTCCTGGACCATTAGCGGTGAACCGTACACGTCCTCGCCCGGCTCGAATTTCCAGTGGTTCCGCTCGCGCGTCGTGGGTGGGCGGACAAATCATTGGGGCCGCATCGCATTGCGCTTTTCTCCCATCGATTTCCGCTCGAGGTCTCGCGATGGTTTGGGCGACGACTGGCCCATCAGTTACGACGATTTGTCGCCATATTACGATAAGGTGGAATCCTACATCGGCGTCTTCGGCACGCGAGAAAACATTTCCAGCGCGCCCGATGGAGTTTTCCTTCCCCCGCCGAAGCCGCGCTGCACGGAATTGTTCGTAAAAAAAGCTTGCGACAAGCTGAACATCCTCTGCATTCCGTCGCGGCTCGCGGTGCTGACGCGTTCCGTGAATGGGCGCACGCCGTGCCACTATTGCGGCCAGTGCGGCCGCGGTTGTGTGACGGCCTCCAACTTCAGCTCCAGCCAGGTGCTTATTCCTCCCGCAATGAAAACAGGAAAACTCACGCTCGTCACCGGGGCGATGGCGAGAGAAATTCTCGTTGGCAAGGATGGAAAAACCGAAGGCGTTGCTTATGTCGATAAAGCAACGCGTACCGAAAAGCGCGTGAACGCGCGCGCCATCGTTGTGGCCGCCAGCGCCTGCGAATCCGCGCGGCTCCTGCTCAATTCCAAGTCAACGCTGTTTCCAAACGGACTGGCCAACTCCTCGGGAACCGTGGGGCGCTACCTGATGGATTCCGTGGGCAGCAGCGGCTGGGGCCGTTTCCCTCAGTTTGAAAAAATGCCGCCGCACAATCACGACGGCGTCGGCGGCATGCACATGTACATGCCGTGGTGGAAATTCGACCGTAAGAATGACTTTCCGCGCGGCTATCACATTGAAATGGGGGGCGGCCGCGAAATGCCCGGCGCCGGCATGTTTGATGATGTTTGCGAACATCATGAGGGTTATGGCGCTGCGCTGAAAGCGCAGTGCCGCAAATCGTACGGGACGGACATCGGTTTTGCGGGGCGCGGCGAGATGATTCCGAATGCCGATACCTATTGCGAGATCGATCCCGATGTCGTCGATCAATGGGGCATACCCGTGCTCCGCTTCCACTTCAAATGGAGCGAGTACGAACTGCGCCAGGCGCAGGACATGCAAGAGACTTTCCGCGCCATCGTGGAAGCCGCCGGCGGCGAGTATGCCACCAAGACTTCCATCGATGGACAATATCCCTTTGGAATTGAACCGGGAGGCAAGATCATTCATGAAGTGGGCACGGCCCGCATGGGGGCCGACCCGAAGACCTCCGTGCTCAACGGCAGCTGCCAGGCACACGACGTCAAGAATCTTTTCGTCACCGACGGCGCGTCCCTGGTCACCAACCCGGATAAGAATCCAACACTGACGATCATGGCGCTTTCCTGGAAAGCTTCTGAATATTTGCTGGATGAAGCGAGAAAAGGGAATTTGTGAGTTCAATCGCGTGCAAAGGAACACAACGATGAACGAACATTCCATCTCCCGGCGCGACATTTTAAGGTCGCTGGCGGTGGGGGCTGCGGGAGGGTCCGTCCTGCAAATGATCCCCGCGCAAGCCGCTGAATATGCGCATCAGATGGTTTACAAGGATAAAGCGGCCTCTCCGTCCGGCAAATATGAGCCGAAGTTCTTCTCTCCGCACCAGTACGAAACCCTTGTGGTGTTGTGTGAAGCCATACTTCCGAGGGATGAAAAGTCCGGCGGAGCTGTAGAAGCCGGCGCGCCGGAATTTATTGATCTGCTCACCAGTGAAAATGAGGAGTACCAATTGGCGCTTGGCGGCGGGTTGGCCTGGCTCGACAGCTTCTGCAGCGACCGTTACCAGACTCTGTACTTGGCTTGCACACCCCAGCAGAAGAAGGAAGTGCTCGACCTCATCGCGTTTAAAAAGAACGCCAAGACCGATTCCTCAGCGAGTCAAGGAATCGCCTTCTTCGCATTTCTCCGGAAAATGACTTGCGACGGCTTCTACACCAGCAAAATTGGCATCGCCGATCTGCAATACATCGGAAACACAACCTTGCGTGAATTCCCCGGTTGCCCGCCTCTTTCAGAAGTCTGAGCCCGCGGCTTTAGTTTGTGATGGTACCCCCCTCCCCCTTGTTTTGCGTAAGTGTTCATTCTAAGGAGTTTTAAGTTACTTAGAATGAACACTTGTATAAGTGCGGATTCTAAAGTGGTTATTGGAGTTTTTCTCACAAGTATCCATTCCACTAACTTTAGCGTTTACGTGAGATCCTTCGGCTCGCGGTGCTCGCTCAGGATTCGCATCCTTGCTCGGATGCTCAGTGCGGATTCTAAAGGGCTTAGGAGAAATGAGGAATTCCCGAGCCTTAGAAAGCGTCCTTCGCCATTCGTAAGGAAATAGTATCATTAAAGGTCATATAAGTAAAGGGTAAAAAAGTACAGGGATAAAGGGACAGTTCTAGGACTGGACGAGGCTGCGGTACAAGTTCGCTCGGCTGGCTTCGCTCGGCTCCGTCCCGCCCGGCGGGACTCCGCCAAGCGAAGCCAAGACTCTGGAGTAGCGCTTATTTGGTAAGGCCGATGCGGCGCAGGAGGTCATCAAAGCGCGGATCGCTTCGCAGCGGGTCGAGTCGGGGATCCACCCCGACAGAAGGCATTCAATCTGAACGGGCGAGATAGGCCTTCCCGAGCCAGGAAAAGGCCTGCGCCTTGTCTCCCAAAGCAGCGTAGACGCAAGCGACGTTAAACCCGCAGACATAGCGCTCCCGTGCCTGTCCTTCGATAGCGGGGAGCATAGCCCGAGCTTTATCGGGCCTCCCGGCGAGAGCGTAGGCAGCGGCGATTTGGGAAAGGATCACGGGATTCCGAGTGGAACTCACGGCTCGGTCTGCCGCGGCGACTGCTTGGTCCCGCTGGCCAAGTTCCGCATAAGAGAGCGCCAGGATGTGGTCGTCGTGCCCAAATCTCTGGGCTGTGTCGATGGATTCTTTGTACCGTCGGGCGAGGAAAGAAAGCCACGCCAAGTCGACGTGGGCTATCGGCAAAAGCGGATCCAACGCGTAGGCACGCTGGAGCTCCTGAATCGCCTCATCGGCGCGGCCAAGCTTAAAGAGAAGATATTCTGCGTAGCCGGCGTGCGCGCGAGGCAAACTAGGATTCAACTCGAGCGCCCTCTGGAACTCATGCTCCGCGCGGACCCAATCCCAGTCGAAGGTTAGCGCGACGTAGCCGAGCGACGAGTGGGCTTCGGCGAGCGAATCGTCGAGTTCGATGGCTCTGACGGCGGCGGCTTTGGCCTTGGGCATCACCTCGAGAGGAGCTCGATAAGAAGTGCTCAAGTCGAAGTAAGCTTCGGCCAGGCCGGAGTAGGCCAGTGCGTCGTTGGGGTCGTGGGTGAGAGCCTGCTGGAAATAGTCGATGGCTTTTTCGATGGATTGAGATTTCAGAGTGTCGGTGGCCTCAGCCGCCATCCCATGTAGTCGGTACTGCCCGCGGAGATAGGCCTCATGAGCTTCAGGATTGACAGGGCGCGCGTTCGCCAGATGAATTTCCTCTTGCGCGCTTAACTTGAGTTTTACTTCTTTTGCGATAGCTGCCGCCACTTCATTCTGCAAAGCCAAAATATTGTGCAAATCGCCTTCATATGTCTCGGCCCAAAGATGGCGATCATTAAGGGCCTCAATCAACTGTGCGGTGATACGCACGCGGTCGCCGGACCGCATTACGGTGCCCTCCACGATTGCATCCACGTTTAGCTCCTGAGCGATTTGCGGTGTCGATTTGCGCTTTCCCTTATACTGCATCATGGAGTTCCGCGAAATTACTCGAAGAGCATGGATTTTGGCCAAGTCGGTAATCAGCTCGTCCGTCATTCCGTCGGCGAAGTATTCCTGCTCCGCGTCATGCGAGAGGTTTTCCAGCGGAAGCACTGCGAGCGACTGAATATGAGTCGGCGGGGTTCTGCCCGGGATGCGACCCATTCTCCAAACCAATACTGCTGCAGCCACAACCAAGGCGAGACTAATTGCAAGAGCAAGCGGGCGGCGGTAAGAGGAAGGACGAAGAGCCTCGGGAGGGGCATGCGGAGCGCTTGCTGCTGTAGCAGGTTGTCCGTCGACCTCTGCGATGAACCGGTAGCCGCGCCGGGGAAGGGTTTCAATATAGCGAGGCGTCTCTGCATCGTCGCACAGTGCGTTACGAATTTGCTTGATAGCGACGTTTAAACCTTGTTCGAAATCGACGAAGGTCTCGACGCCCCAGATTTCCCGCTGGATCTCCTGGCGCGTGAATACTTTGTGCGGGCGTGAGGCAAGCAGGGCGAGCACTTTGCAGGGTTGGGGAGCAAGGTGAAGGAGGGTATCGCCCTTGCGCAGCTCACAGGCTTGGACGTCGAGTTGGAACGGCCCGAACTGCAAGAGAGGCGAGTTGTTGGCCTCGGCAGGCACCGACACATCCTTCCGCGGAGTGAACGGATTATACCGCCCGGAGAATGGGCGGTCAACAATCTCGGCTAACTTCTAAAGCTTCAGCAGTTTGCCCCTTCATACGAATTTCAGACAAAGCCTACCCCGCATTCATTGACGCGCTTCTATGACCTCAGTAGGGTGCGAACAAGCTTTGCGCTGCCGCCCCTTGGCTCTGAAAACTCCACGCAGGCAGCGGTGCCCAAGGAGGATAGAAATGAAAAAACATTTAACCCTTTGGATGGTCATGGTCAGTTGCGGTGCCGTTGTTCGGCGCGCCCAGCGGCGCATAATCGTTTAATTTGAAACGCAGCAAAATTTCGAGAGCGATTTCGCTCCGACCATTGGTTGGTGCGATTCCCGCAAGCAACGCCAAAAGGAGGAAACCGTGA
>JBGOTL010000002.1:0-102340 GCA_041476465.1 Candidatus Acidiferrum sp.
AGTCGTCCGTGCTTCCCGTCTGAGGGGCCATTGGCCGGCGCCAACGCAAGGCGGATGACATCGGCCATGGTCGTCACCGGAATGAAGGTAACCTTTTCTTTGACTTCGGCCGGAATGTCGACCAGGTCCTTCTCGTTGTCGCGCGGAATGAGCACGGTGTGGATCGAGGCGCGGTAGGCGGCCAGCGCCTTTTCCTTTAGGCCGCCGATGGCCAGAACCTGACCGCGTAACGTCACCTCGCCGGTCATCGACAGACGCGGCACCACGGATCGGCCCGTGAATACCGACGAGATCGCGGTGGCCATGGTGATTCCCGCCGAGGGGCCATCTTTGGGCGTCGCCGCCGACGGGACATGCACGTGCACGTCATAATCATTGAAGATCTTGGCGTCCAAGCCCAGCAGGCGATGATTCGAGCGCACCCATGAATACGCCGCCTGGACGGATTCGCGCATGACTTCGCCGAGACTGCCGGTATAGGTCAGGATTTTCTTGCCCGGCATGCGGGTGGCTTCGATGAAGATGATGTCGCCGCCGACCGAGGTCCAGGCCAGGCCGGGCACGACACCGATCTGCGCCGCGCGTGAGACAACCTCCGGGATGAACTTCACCGGTCCGAGATATTCGGCCAATTCAGCCGTGTGGACCGCGGTTTTACCCAGTTTGCCGGACGCCACCGTGCGCGCCACTTTGCGGCAGATCGTGGCGATTTCGCGGCTGAGATTGCGCACTCCCGATTCGCGCGTGTAATCGCGCAACATGTGGGCCAAAGCGTCATCGGCCATCGTCAACTGGCCGCGCTTGAGTCCGTGATTCTCCAGTTCGCGGGGGAGCAGATACCGTTTGGCGATCTGAATTTTCTCCAGGTCGGTGTATCCGGGCATCTCGATTGTCTCCATCCGGTCGCGCAGAACATGTGGGATCGGATGGAGGAGGTTGGCGGTGGTGATGAACATCACCGCCGACAGATCGAAGCCGACGTCGAGATAGTGATCGGAAAACGAATTGTTCTGTTCCGGATCCAAGACTTCGAGGAGCGCCGCGGCGGGGTCGCCACGAAAATCGGCGCCGATCTTGTCGATTTCATCGAGCATGAATACGGGATTTTTCACGCCGGCCCGACGCAAACTTTGGATGACCCGTCCGGGCAAGGCGCCGATGTAGGTGCGGCGGTGGCCGCGAATTTCGGCTTCGTCATGCATACCGCCAAGCGAGATGCGGACGAATTTGCGGCCGAGTGAACGAGCGATGGATTTGCCGAGAGAAGTCTTGCCCACGCCCGGAGGCCCGACGAAGCAAAGGATGGGACCCTTCATGTTTGGCTGAAGTTTTTTCACTGCCAGGTAATCGAGAATGCGCTCCTTCACCTTTTGCAAATCGTAATGATCTTCGTCGAGAATCTCATGCGCCTTGGTGATATCGATTTCCGCGCTACCCGAGGACTTCGACCAGGGCAGCGAGGTCATCCATTCGAGATAGGTGCGCGAAACCATGTATTCGGCGGAGGCCGGGGTCATCTTGGCCAGGCGCTTGAGCTCGCGGTCGCACTCTTTCTTGGCTTCCGCGGTCATGCCGGCTTCCTCGACCTTTTTGCGAAGCTCGTCAATCTCGCCCTGTGCGTCGTCCACTTCGCCCAGTTCCTTCTGAATGGCCTTCATCTGTTCTCGAAGCAAATACTCGCGCTGGTTCTGACTGACCTGCTCCTGTACCTGTTCATGGATTTTGGAGCGCAGCTCGAGCACTTCGAGCTCTTTGGAAAGCTCGCGGATCAACATTTCCAAACGCTTGCGCACGCTGGGGGTTTCGATGAGTTCCTGGCGAAGGAGCGTGGAGAGAGACGGCAGCGTGCCGGCGATAAAGTCCGCGAGGCGGCCGGAGTCATCAATGTTCATGGCCACGGAATGCAAATCGTCGGAGAGTTGTGGCGAGTGGCTGACGACATCGCGAAACAGGTCCTGCGCGTTGCGTTGCAGCGCTTCCAGTTCGGTGTCGGCTTCACCCAGGATGTCCGGGGCGGGTTCGATGCGCGCGCGAAGGAACGGCCGCAGGCTGATGATTTCGGTGAGGTTGACGCGCTGCAGGCCTTCCAGGAAAACGACGACATTCCCGTTGGGCATTTTTACGGTTTTGTGGACCTTGGCCAGCGTACCTACTTTGTGAAGGTCAGCTTCAGAAGGATCCTCGACGCGCGGGTCGAGCTGCGCGACGACAGCAAGCAGCTTTTCTTCGCCGTGCAGCGAATCCACGAGTGCCAAAGAACTCTCGCGGCCTACGGTCAGCGGGAGAACCGCGCCCGGAAACAGGACCGTGTCGCGGACCGGAAGGATGGGAAGCGTGTCCGGCACAGCAAATTTTTTGTCAGCCATAAGGTCCTCTAGACTCAACTGGGGCGAAGAGCAGCCCAACCTATGAAAGCTTAGATGCAGCAAAAAGGGCAATGGTACGCACGGATGCACTAATCAAAGGCAGAAAATATTAGTCAACATCACTCATATAATAGCGAAGTTTCGTCTTTTTTGCAAATTGTCTGGTAAATGTATTTTTTTCTATAGTTTCCGGCCCTGCTAACATGCCCCCCACACATTGGTCCCGTCAGACCTCCCCAAGTAGCTTCTTCTACTTCAGCTTCCCATTCTTGATTGAGCGAAATTGTTCCGCACATAGTTGCTAGCAGCCTCTTTCGTTTGAATGGTGCCCTCGAGCTGGGCGTCTTCCAAGGCGCGCAAAATGGTGCTAAAGAGGGGGCCGCGCACGTAGCCCATCTGGAGCAGGTCATCGCCAGAGAGGAGGCGCGGTGGGCGGACCTGTTCAGAAGGGGTTACCTCAAGGAACCGCCTGACGAATTCATAGGAATCGAGTTGGCGGTGGCTGGAAAGACAGTCGAGACGATGCAATGCCAGGTGTTCCTCAAAGTGAGGGAGGCGCACAAACTTCTTCAGGGTAGAGGTGCGCATCCCCTCGACGGCCCCGAACTTCATGTGATTGTCCACGAGCGCAAGGATTTGCTCGGTGTCCTCGTTGGAGAAGCGCAATCGCCTGCAGATGGCCTCGGCCATGCGTACGCCGACTTCCACGTGATTGTTGAAACGAATGCGGTCCCCCGTCTCCGCGGCGGATTGGAATGTCGGCGGCTTGCCGACGTCGTGTAGAAGGACTCCCCAAGCTAGCGTCGGCGCAGTGCCTGACGGAAGTCCTTCCAGCATCATGCGCGTGTGAATCCACACGTCTCCTTCCGGATGATATTGCGGAGGCTGCTCGACGCCTTTCATGGCAGCGATTTCCGGCAATACCGAGGAGAGGAGCCAGGTCTCATCCAGTAGTTCAAAGCCGCGGCGCGCTGCACCCTCAGTGAGAAGTTTGGTGAGCTCCTCCCGAAGCCGTTCTGCGGAAACCTGATAGATCTCGCGCACATGCCGCCGTATGGCGCGGAATGTTTGGGCCTCGATTGTAAAGTCGAAACGCGCGGCAAAACGCACGGCGCGCAGCATGCGGAGTTTGTCTTCCGCGAAGCGACGATCTGCATCGCCAATGGCGCGGACAATGCCCCCGCCGAGATCCTCGCGGCCGCCCACGAAATCGAGAACTTCACTGGTGTCATGGCGCATGAGCAGGCCATTAATGGTGAAGTCGCGGCGGCGGACGTCCTCCTGGGGCGTCGAGGCGTAGACCACGCTATCGGGGTGGCGGCCGTCGGAGTAGCCGATGTCGGAACGGAAGGTGGCGACTTCAACTTTCAGGCCATCCCTCGGAATCAGAATGACGCCAAATTGCGCGCCCACCGCGACACTTTCCGGAAATAACGCCATGACCTTATCGGGCGCGGCATCCGTGGTCACATCGTAGTCAGCGGGGTCGCGGCCGAGCAGCAGATCGCGCACGCAGCCGCCGACGAGCAGGGCCTGATGGCCATTGCGGCAGAGCACGTCGCAGATCGAATTGGCGAGTTCGCGAGGCTTCACGCCCTGATTATGCTCCAGGCGATGGCAGAAGAAACAGGGGAGAGTGCGAGTAGTGCCGAAGGCAGGACGGAAAGGTTATGAAATATCGCGGCGGAGGGAGCCGCCGAACTGCACTTTGGCGAAACCGAAGCGATCGCGGAGATTGTCGGTGGCGCGAGCGAGTTTTTCGAGTTTTTCGCGGCGCCCAGCTTCGAGCAGGTCGAGCTGTTCCGCTCCATGCGTGAGGCCGCTGAGGCTGACGCCGAGTAGACGGACTTTTCTTTTCACATCGCGATGCGCGCGAAATAATTCCTGAAATACGGCGAAAATATCGGAATCGAGCCGCGTGGCTTCCCCGAGCGTTTTGGAACGAGTGTGGGTGTCGAAGCCAGCGTAACGAATGGTGAGCGTAAGTGTGCGAGTGGCCAGGCCTGCCTCGCGCAGACGTTTGCAGGCTTTTTGCGAGAGGTGGCTGAGCATGGCAGCCATTTGCGCAACATCCGCGGTGTCTTCGCCAAAGGTGTGATTTTGGGAAATGGATTTGGGCTCGGCGTCGATGATGAATTCGTAGGAATCACCGCCACGCGCCTTGCGATAGAGCGCCGTACCCCACTGGCCGAAAATTGTTTCGAGCTTTTCTTGCGAATGAGCGGCCAGCTGCGCGACGGTTTCGATGGCGAGGGCGCGGAGGGCGCGCTCGGTAACTTCGCCGATGCCGGGAATTTTGCGAACAGGAAGCGGCGCAAGAAAGCGAGCCTCTTGTCCCGGAGCGACCCACACCAGGCCACGGGGTTTCGCTTGATCGGAAGCGACCTTGGCGACGAGGCGCGTAGTGGCGAGGCCGGCGGAGCAGGGAAGCCCCGTGGTGCGCGTGATGGTGCGGAGAAGTTTGTCCGCGGCGGCCAGCGGCGGGCCATGGAGGCGCTCGGTGCCGGCGAGGTCGAGATAGGCTTCGTCGATGGAGACCATTTCGACGATTGGAGAAAATCTCGCAAGGATGGCGGTGACACGGTCGCTCCATTCGGAATACTTGGCGTGGTTGCCGTCGAGAAAAATGGCGTGCGGGCAGAGACGCCCCGCGGTGCGCAGCGGCATGGCGGAGTGGATGCCGTACTTGCGAGCTTCGTAGCTTGCGGCGGAAACCACGCCGCGCTGATCGGGCCGGCCGCCGACGACCACGGGTTTGCCGCGCAGTTCTGGGCGATCGAGCAATTCCACGGAAACGAAGAAGGCGTCCATATCCACGTGCAGGATGGAGGAATGCGCAAGTGCCGATTGCTCCTCGAGTGGGCCATGTTTCGCCCGAAATCGCGCCAGGTCCGGCATGGACTTAGCCTACGCTGGAGAGTTGTGACTCACAACAGTTAAGGCTTTACAATCTTTCCGCGACGATGACGCGGGGGATGCCTGCGAGATCGTTGGTGACTCCGACATTTGTCCAGTTCGGGGCGTCGAGGAGGGGCTGGACAGCCGACAAGCTGTCGTGGCCGAGTTCGAGAACGAGGATGCCGCCGGGCTTTAGACGCGCGGCGGATTGAGCGATGAGATCGCCATAGAGTTCGTAACCCTCTTCGCCGCCGTAGAGAGCGATTTCTGGTTCGTGATCGCGGACTTCCCGGGCGAGGGTATCAGCTTCGCAGCGGCCGATATAGGGAGGGTTGCTGACGATGAGATCGAAAAGACGTGATGGGTGAGAATCGACGGGCGGGGCAAGCCCCGCCCCTACTGCGAACTGCGCCAACAGGTCAGACTCGAGGAATTGGATGCGATCGGAGACGGAATGACGCGCGGCGTTACGGCGCGCGACAGCGAGCGCTGCCGTGGAAATGTCAGTTGCATAGATCGTCGCCGCGGGAAGTTCCTTGGCGAGTGCGATGGCTATGCAGCCGGAGCCGGTGCCGATGTCGGCGACGAGGAGGTTTTCACCGGTATTTTTCTGCGGACGGCCGGCGCGAATCTCGCGCACGGCGAGGCGATCCAGCGCTACTTCGATGACGTGCTCCGTTTCAGGGCGCGGGATCAGGACATCGGGGGTGACTTCAAATTCCAGGCTCCAGAATTCCTGTTTACCGGTGAGGTGCTGCGTGGGTTCGCCCGCGGCACGGCGGGCGATTAAGACGAAATAGCGTTTGGCGTCGGTTGTTGCGACCTGCTCTTCGGGATGCGCGTAGAGGAAGGCGCGTTCGCGGCCGAGCGTGTGCAGGAGGAGCAACTCCGCGGCAAGCGTGAAAGAGGGGACTTGGGCTTCGCGCAATTGCGCTATGCCTTGTTTTAGTGCGTTGCGGATGTCCATGGTGGAGCGGCGATGCAAAAACTTAAGCCTCCGCTAGCTCCTGCTTGAGGCGCTCGGCTTCGTAATGGGTGACCAGGCCCTCGACGAGCAGAGCAAGCTTCCCCTCCATCACATCGCTAAGCTGGTGAAGCGTCAGGCCAATGCGGTGATCGGTGACGCGGTTCTGCGGGAAATTGTAGGTGCGGATTTTTTCGGAGCGGTCGCCGGTGCCGATCTGTCCGCGTCGTTCGGCGCCGATGGCGGCTTGCTGCTTGGCATGTTCCATTTCATACAACCGGGCCCGCAGGACGCGCATGGCTTTGGATCGGTTTTTGATTTGTGATTTCTCGTCCTGCTGCGAGACAACCAGGCCGCTGGGGATGTGCGTGATACGCACGGCGGAGTAGGTGGTGTTGACGGACTGCCCGCCGGGACCCGAGGAGCAAAAAGTGTCTATGCGCAGGTCTTTCGCTTCGATCTTGATGTCGATTTCATCGGCTTCGGGAAGCACGGCGACGGTCGCAGCGGAGGTGTGGATGCGGCCCTGGGTTTCTGTTGCAGGCACGCGCTGCACGCGGTGGACGCCGCTTTCATATTTCAATTTGGAATAGACTTTGTGGCCCTGAATAGCGGCAACAATTTCCTTTAGCCCGCCAAGTGAAGACGGCGAGCTTTCCAGGACTTCGACTTTCCAGCCCAGCGTTTCCGCATAGCGGGAATACATGCGAAAAAGTTCGCCAGCAAAGAGGGCGGCTTCATCGCCGCCGGTGCCGGCGCGAATTTCCAGGATGACGCTTTTTTCGTCCAGGGGGTCTTTCGGCAGGAGCAAGAGTTTCAGCTCGCGCTCGACGATCTCCTTGCGTTCGGCAAGCTGCTTTTCTTCGTGATGGGCCATCTGTTTCATTTCGGCGTCTTCGGCTTCCAGAAACATCTGGTGCGCACCGGCAAGGTCTTTCTCGATTTGCTTGAACTCGCGGTGCTTGGCGACGATTTCTCCAAGCTCGGAGTGCTGCTTTGCGACCTTTTGGAAGCGCGAAGAATCGGTGACGAGTTCCGCGGTGGAGAGCTGCTGCGTCAGTTCGTCGTAACGCGTGCCCAGCTGGTCTAATTTTTCCGATAACGTTAATGCAGCCATGGCGAATCCTTCTGATAAATACGAAATTCGAAACGCGAAATACGAAACGGAATAATGCGGTGACTCCGGTTTATGGAGTAGAAGAAGGGTCAGCTAATAGAAAGCGGCGTACATCAAAGTTCTCTTCATTAAGAATAGCGCCAAATGCGAGTTCGCGCAAATCGCAGGTGTCGCGCGGTTGCCGGAACGCCGCATGGTGTACTACGATGCGAGAACGACAATGAGCGAAGCGGCACGAACGATATTGCAGACGAATGCCGAGTCGGTGCGAGAGACCTTGCCCGAGGCGGACGCGGGTTTTCTGTGGGACTTCTGGTATCCGGCGCTGCGAAGCACAGAGATCACGGGGCAGAAGCTGGCGACGGCTATGCTGCTGGAAGTGCCGCTGGTGCTGGGGCGCACGTCCGAGGGTAAGGCGTTCGCGATGCGCGACTCCTGTCCGCACCGGGGGATTCCGCTGTCATACGGGCGGTTTGACGGGCAGAGCCTGGAGTGCAGCTATCATGGATGGCGATTCGAGGCCTGCAGCGGGCAGTGCGTCGAAATTCCTTCGCTGAGCAGCCAGGACAAATTGAAGGTAGAGCGCATTTTCACAGGACATTTTCCTTGCGAGGAACGCGACGGTTACGTTTGGGTGTACATGAGTTCAGGTGACCGAAAAGCGGCGGAATGCGTTCCCCCGGCGCCGGCGCTTCCCATTTTCAACGATCGATACAAGATCACACATCTTTCTTGCGAGCTTCCGTCGCACATTGACCATGGCATCATCGGGTTGATGGACCCAGCGCACGGCCCGTTTGTACACCAATCGTGGTTCTGGCGGAGCAAGCGCAGCATCCACGAAAAGGCAAAACAGTTTGAGCCGATCCCGAACGGCTTCCGGATGAGCAAGCACGAACCATCGTCGAACAGCGCACCTTACAAGATTTTGCGCTATTTTTCCGGGCAGAATACGACCACGATGATTGATTTTGTGTTGCCGAACATGCGGCTGGAAGAGATTCGCAGCGGGCATTTGTGGTTTTCCAGCCGGGCGACGGTGACTCCGGTACGGCGGGATCTTTGCCGAATTGATTTTGTAGCGGCGTGGAACATTTTTCTGCCGGTGCCCGTGTTCCGAATGTTTGCAAAGGAGTTTCTGCGGCAGGATCAGGAGACGATGATCCGGCAGTCCGAAGGATTGAAGCACGACCCGCGCTTGATGCTGATTGACGATGCCGACCGTCCTGCGAAGTGGTATTTTGCGTTGAAGGCCAACCTTCTGGAATCGCGGCGAACGGGCACGCCGGCGGTGCATCCGATGACCGGGCCGGTGACGCTGCGGTGGCGGTCGTAGAAGAAAGTCTACAGTCGACAGTTCAAAGTTGAATGTAAACCGACCTTCTAAGCGATGTAGGCGCCTCTATCCGTTCCAATTTGGGCAGATTCGACGGAGGGGATACCCCCCACCCCCCACCAATTTGTATGAATATCAAAACTAAGTACTTACCGAAATAGCGATTCGTAAGTGCTTGATATTGAAGGGTCCTCAAAGCTGTTGGATGCACGAGGTGAGCGCTACCAACGACGCAGGCATTTCACTCGCGCCACGCCACAACTTCGATCCTTCATTTTCAAACTTAGAGTGAAATGCTGGGGAAGAGGCGCAAAATTCAGCAAAATAATTATACCGCATCGGTCAAGTTATTTCAAGAGTTATTTGACCGGGGCGAGAGCGGGGTGTTCAGCGGACGCTGGCGAGATTGAATTCGACGGAGACCGGTTCGCCTTCGGGAGAAATTACTTGGATGGTGGCGGAATCGGAGGTGAAGGCGCCGGCGGGGAGCTCGAATTGGAGAGTAGCGCCCGTCAGGAAACAGGGACCTTCGTGCCCGCAATTGTAGTTGGCGTGACCGTGAGAGGCGGAAGGGAGGAGCGGCTGGTCGCCCTCGTAGATCTGGACCTGGAAGTCTCTCCAGAAATCATGAGGGCGGGGAATGAGAGCCAGCGGAGAACTGGAGCGCGGGCTCGTGGGAGAAGCGATGAACGCGCCATAAGAAGGGGTTAGCTGGATTTCGACGATGATCTCGACAAACTCCTCCTGACCCAGATGATCGAGCCGGGCCTGCTGAGCGCTGTAATTGCCGACGTGGCGATCGGAGAGCTGGACGAGCTGAGCGAAGGGGGTGAGGAAACTGACCGAAGAGATGTACGGGCCGGACTTGGGAGGCGCGAGGAACTTGATGTACTTGCCCAATAGAGAGGGAAAAGTTCCGTCGTGGCGCTGGCCGAGGAAGTAGGCTTCGCGAACGGCTTGGTCGGATAGAGGGGTGTCGAAGGCGAACGAGGATGGCGTTAAGAGCAAAGCCACCGCGAGGACCGAGGCGAGAGAACGTGCAGGGGTGCGAAGCATGATGGGCCTCCAGCTAAAGTGTAGGACGATTGAGAGGGCTGTGGCATTTCAAATGCGCCCGCCTCGGAAGGCGGCCGCTACAAGAGACTTAGATGCGGCGGTGGATGTTGGGAAAGTCGAGCCAGACTTTGATGCCGCAGAAGTGCGAGCCTTCCGTGCAAATGGGCGTGGTGATGCCGGCGCGGAGGTGGCAGGGCGGGCCGATGTAGCGAGTGAGTTCGGGGTGGACTTCGCGGAGCTGGGCAATTTCGTCCAAGGAGGCCTGGTAGATTTCTTCCTGGGCGTTGAAGCAGGTGCGCATGGTCCATTTGTGGAGGAGATGGAGGAGGGAGCCGGATTCGTAGAGGCGGATGGATTTGGCGTTGGGGAGGAGATAGAGGGCGATTTCCGGGGGCACGCCACGATCGAGGAGTTGATTCTTGGCGGACCAGGCGTCCTGCATGGCGCGATCGTAAAGTTCTTTTGCGCGGGGATTTTTCGCGAGGAGCACCGGAGTGATGTAGTCGGGCTCGCGGGTATCGGCCAGGGTGAGGAGAGGGCGCGAACCGGGGACCATGCGATGGCGCTGATCTTGGCTGTCGGCGGTGTGGCTAATTTTTTTTGCGAACGTGTAATTGGCGTGCTGGAGAGCCCGCATCATGGGGGCGTGAACGCCAATGTTTAGTGTTTCAAGGCGATAGAGATTGCGCGCGGGATTCAGCAGGCGATCGATGGCTTCTTTGTCGCTGCACTGCGCTTCGGCGAGGCCGACCACAGCACGGTAAGACTCCGAGATCACGCGCAGGGCGTTGGGTGAGTAATCCACGAGGCGCGAGGTCTTGCCCTGGAGTTTGGCGTCGAATTCACGCGCGAAAGGGTCGCCGGCGACCACTGAGCAGTCATTTTCAGGTGTAATCGCTGAGCGGTCATTTTCACGTGCGACCGCAGAGCGGTCGGCCCACTCCGGCATTTCTTCGAGGGGCGCGATTGCAAAGCGGTCAAAGAACTGCGGGTCGATGTTGCGAACCTGCGCGACCATTTCACCGATGATGGCGCGAGCTTCGCTGGGGGTATCGGAGGCGGCGCTCATGCGCCAGAGGCGGTGCAGAACGATGCCGGAAACGGTGTGCACCATGGTGGTGAAGGCCGCGACGGGCAGCACGTAGCGCGCAATTTCGATAGCGCGCTTTTCCGCGGAGCGCTCGATTCTCTGAGCGCGCTTGGGATGCGACATCGGCCCAATGTGCCAAATGTCGCTGAGAATTTCCCGCGCGTCGGCAAGGAGCAAGGAAGAGAGATCCTGGTAGCAGGCCCAGGCGCGGACGATAGCCTGCTCGTAGACGGCGCGGCTGCCCTCATCAAAAAACAGCGATGCGGGAGGAATATAGGCCTGGGCGCGATCGAGGCGGACGTAGCGCTGGCTTTGCTGCTCGGAATTGTAGAAGGGATGCGCGTGGAGGAAGGACCAGACAAACTGGCGGCTGACGTTCTCCAGGCCGAATTCAAAGTGCGCGTGCTGGAACACGGTATGGTGGCCGCTGTAGAAAGTTGCGGCGCCGATGTTCAGCCGCTGTTTATCGGTGATCTCCTCCGGCCCGATGAGCCGCGAGGAGTAACAAGTGCGCGCGGCGGCGATGGCGGAATCAAATGGATGCGCGGAGGCATTGCGAAGGGTGACGCGGGGCGGCGCGGTTTCCAGGTTTTCCCCGGCGGATGCACCATCGAACATGCGGGATTGGATGGCCACGATGGAACTTCATTGTACACGGGCGGAAGAGAGAGAGAAGTCGAAAGTCGAAAGTTAAAAGTCGGGAGGGAAAGTGAAAGCAGTGAACCGCCGGAAAGAAGGAGGTTGCGTCCTCTACAAGAGGAACGCGACAGACCGGGTGAGTTTTGCGCTGGGAACTAGGAGGGCGCAGCAGTGCTGCGCCGCTACAAAAGTGGGGGCGGGCTGCTGAACTTTACTTCTTGGCGGCTGCGGTTTTGGCAGCGGCGTCGGCGTACTTCTTCGTGAAGCGCTCGACGCGGCCAGCGGTGTCGATAAGCTTTTGCTTGCCGGTGAAGAACGGATGGCAGCTGGAACAGATTTCCACTTTCAACATGTCGCCCTTCATGGTTGAGCGCGTGGAGAAGTTATGGCCGCATGCGCAATGCACGGTCACGGCGTGATAGTCAGGGTGAATACCGGGTTTCATGAAGCTCCATTCTGTCGTGGCCGGTCTGCACGGCTGCCCCGGTATAACCAGGGTGCGACTGCCGCGTCGCTAGGTCACGAGACAATTTCCTATGATACTTGAATCGCCAAGGCCTGCCAAGCAGAGGTTCAGTGTGGGAGAGCCTACACCCCTCATACTCCCCTGTGGACGGAGAGAGATTGAAAACGGGACCTGGGACTCGGCGCCGAAACACTGAATTGGCGAAGATTTTTCAGGCAGGACGGGCTGCTACGGAGTCGGGACGACGGCGGAGGTTTCGTTCGAAAATCTGCTCTCGATGCCCGCAGTATCAACGGCGGTTACGACGTAATAGTAAGTGGCGCCGGAGTTGACCGTTGAGTCAGCATAAGAAAGGCCGGCCACCTGGGATGAAGTGACCCGGGCGTAGGGTCCACCGGAGGCTCCACCTCTATAGACGAGATAGCCTGTTACCGGGCTGGTGCTCGGATTCCAGTCCAACTTGACTGTGTGTTGGTTTGACGAGCTGATTGTGCCATTGCCAGACAATGCCATGCTGACGGGTGAGGATAGATTCGCACTCAGGACGGACAATTTCCCTGTCGCGGCACCCTTTGCCATGGGTTTGAACCAAACTTGGAAGGTCATCTGTTGCTGTGGAGCGAGGGAAAAGCCAGGCGTAATATTGGCGTAGCCGAAGCCTGCGCCCGCAACAGTGACTCCGCTAATGGTCACAGTAACGTTGCCGGTGTTGCTCAGCGTCACATTTTTCGAAGTGGTGAC
This sequence comes from Candidatus Acidiferrum sp., assembly GCA_041476465.1. GTDB lineage: Bacteria > Acidobacteriota > Terriglobia > Acidiferrales > UBA7541 > Acidiferrum. Next base: position 12,674 of record JBGOTL010000002.1, read on the forward strand.
CTGCACTTTTTCATTGCCGAAATTTTCCGCAGCAGGGCTGATTTGTATTTTTGCCACAGCCTTTTCACCGACTCCCGCGACGGTAACGGTTCCGGGGGAATGAGGATCGTTGCTCATGACCGTCAGTGTGCCGGCTGAATTTCCAGTAGCCTTCGGATCAAATGCGACTGTGATGTTCTGGCGCTGGCCTAATTTCAGCGAGAGGGGCAAAGCAGGAGAGGACAAGCTGAACCCATTGCCGGTAATCTTGACTTGCGAGACGATAAGCGGCGCGGCGCCAGTATTGGAAATTTGAAGCGTTTGTGTGTTCTTCTGGCCGACTACAACATTCTTGAAATCAACACTATTCGGAATAATGACAAGCTGGGGATCTGTTGGCGGAGGATTATTGGCCGTGCTCAATCCTGCGCATCCTGAGAGTATGACGGCAATGAAGAGTGCAAACGTGGCGAGAAGAGAGATATTGGGTGAGCCACAGGGAACGAGCTTCCCCGAGAAAACATGCACCTGTCCGGTAGCTCGCATATAGGCCAAAGGTAACCGTTGGCGCCGAGGCCACGCAACTTGTACGTTGTACAGTTGTGGGACAGCCTGTTACCTGTACCCGTGGTCAGGTTGGTACAGGTGTAGTGTTATGAGGATCTTCCAGACGCACCGGGCTAAGCGTCCGGAATGAGTTGTCAGGAGACGAAATAGCACCCGACTCGGAAGGCACCTTCCGCGGTGCGGAGAGACCAGACAGGTTTTAGGCTGACGCGGACGGGTGGAAGAATAGGGACATGCAGGACGGCGAAGAGACTTTCCGGGAGCTCTTCTGGGGCCTCGAGTTCAAGTGCGACACCACCAAAGCCAAGATCGATCACACGAGCGTGGCGTGTCCCTTGTTCTCCCAGCACGGCGTAGGCATTGGTCCCTACCATGGAAACGCGTTCCGCCTTGCGTTGCATGGTATAGGCGCGGGGCGCTTCGAGAGCGAGCGATAAGGGCCGCGCGGAGATTCCCGCGGCGGCTACGGAAGCGGCCGCGCTCAGAGTTTCATCGGGCTTTTCCTGAGGACGCTTCGATTCAATGGGAATCGGCTTGGATGCGTGAGTGGTTCGCTCAGGAGATGGGGTTGGGGCGTTCTCCGCAAGTGAATTTGCTTCGCTTCTCGCGCTGGCCGTCGCATTCTTTCCGTGATTGGCATGTTTTGAACGATAGAGACGCTCGTCGGCAACGCGAATCAATTGGTCCGCTTGATCACCATCCTGGGGAAAATTGGCCACGCCATGGTCCATGCTAACGCTGACGGAGAGCTGCAAAGGCCGCAGGACTTCTGCAAAGACGATTCCAATTCGGCGGCTAAGCGCCAGAGCCTGGGCGGCGTCTGTCTGAGGCAAGAGAACCGCGAATTCATCGCCGCCAATGCGGAAAGCCGAATCCGAAGTGCGCAACGCTCTTTTCAAGGTGGTGGCTGCGGCGCGCAAAACTTCATCCCCACGCGGATGTCCGTGTTTGTCATTCACTTCCTTGAAGCGGTGAAGATCGAGAATAACGATGCCGAGGGGCAGGCCGTAACGGCGGGCGCGGTTTAGTTCTTTTTCGAATGATTCGCTGAAGAGCCTGCGGTTATAAAGTCCAGTGAGCGGGTCGGTGACGGCATTGACCTGAATTTTTTTCAGGGCGTCGTATTCGATGACGATGGGAACACGGAGCAGGCCGGCAGAGGAAAGAACGTCCATCAAGACGGTTTTAATGGAGAGCGCACGCCCGAGTTGCTCGCTCATGTCGCGGCGACGCGTGAGCATTTCGTCCCAGAGCTGCAGACACTGGCTTTCGCGCAAGTCCAGGTGAGTGGTAGCGCGAAAATACCTTTGCAGAAATTGTCCACGTGCCGGAAGATCTAGACTATCGAGCGTATCGGTGAGCAGCTCGAGGTACAAGTCCTCCATCGGCAAACGCGATGGCGCCGGGGCGCCGGGGCTGGGCATATCCGGTATACACCTGGTCTCTGCCTGTCCCCGCGGGGGTTGGGGAACGCACACGCAGCTTTCTATAGAGAGGGGAGCAAGCGAGAGTCCATTCGTACCGGTTCTCGCTAGCTCTCCCTGGCAAGATACAATTTCCCAAAAACGGCGCTATCTTATTACAAAAATGGAGTATATGCGAGTTTGGAGGTCAGAGTGACGCAAGCAGATGTGTCGGGGATGTAACAAAACTACCCAGGCAGAGGGAAGCGAGGTGCCTTCAAGAGACAGAGATTTACTCAAGAGGCCTGAGAAATTCCAACCCGAATAGACGAACATCTCCGGCGAGATCTTGACGTAGAACCTTGGCAGCGATAGGGGGCGTCTCACTCGGGAGCACGCCGGAGGAGGCAGGGAACGGGGCTGGAATCGTCATGTAGACAACCTGGTCAGGCCGCAAAACATGCGTGGAAGCTATACAAGCACCAGTGGCGCTAATATTCAACGTTTTGGTCAATTCGATGAAATCGGCCCCCGAGGTGTCGGCTCCTCGTAAGAAGACCGGAACCTGGATACGGATACGGGACGAGCGTCGAAGACGTGAAGAGTCCACACGCTGACCTTCTTTGAGGATATCTGTTTTCACGCGCATTCTTAGTACTACTGAACTAGTACGTTGGGTAGCATATTGCCTGCCACACTCAAATAATCTGAAAACAAATAACTTATGCATATACATACACTTACAAGTGGTATTAGAGGGAAAACATTTTCAACCTAGTCCTGTATCCTCCTGGATGTGCAGTTCCGTTCCGTAATTGTGCAAATGGAACGTTTTTACCATTGACAGTCTGACAGCCCTCTGGGAGTATGGGCAGCCCGAGGGAAAAAATTTTCCTCTTTGGTGGGATAGGTGGAAGCCTGCAGATGGGTGGCACAATCACAACTCCTGGCATATCGCGCCAAAAAAATCCAGCTGTCCTTCCTTTTGCATTTGTCTGGGGTCTCCTCGACACCCTAGATAAAGGATTGTTGGTAGCGGAGCGGAGCGGGCGGCTGCTCTTTGTCAATGTTCGCGCGCGCCAGTGCTTCGCTCTGCACGGTTGCACCGAGCCTGACCGGCTCAACCTGTTTACAGACCTCCTGGAAATGGAGGCGAAGCAGGTTTTCGACAAGATAGAGAGCGGCGAACACGAAGTGGAATTCAAACTGGTATTGGGGGAGAAGAACTATCAGGCCCGAGTCCGGTGGATGCCAGAACCGGACTGGCTGACGATCCAGGTGGCACCTCAGGTGGGAGCCGCAGTGGTGGCGGATGCGGCCACGCAGCTGACCGTGCAAGAGCTATTGCAGGAACGAGAGATCACCTATCGTAATCTGCTGGCTGCTTATTTGAAGCTTCAGGAAGTGAACCGGCAGAAGACGGTATTTCTGGCTTCAGCAGCGCATGAATTGAAGACCCCTCTTGCAGTGATCAAAGGCTACTACGATTTGCTGCTCACCGGGTCGCTCGGTCGCCTGAACGACAAGCAGCGCGACATCGTCGAAGAATCGAAAGATAGTTGCGAACGGCTGGTGCGTCTTGTTTCGATGTTCCTGAACTACTCGGCTCTGGAAAGTGGCAAGTTGGTGCTGCAGCTTCGTGAAAATGACTTGCGGGATTGCTTAGATGAACTGGCCAAACGCTGGTCCGAGGCTTTTCAACGCAAGGGCGTCAAACTGGATACACACTTCGATCCCTCAGTTCCAAACTTCAAATTTGATTATCAGAAAGTGCAGCAAGCGGCCGCGAATCTCTTGGATAATTCGCTGAAACATACGCCCGCGGGAGGCAGCGTGACGCTGCGCGCCGCACCACATTTCTGGGAGCGACGAGTCGCAGGGGTCGCCCCGGTGGAAGAGCGCCGGAGGTTTCGTCTGCCGCGCCCGAATAGCGTTGAGGTAAGCGTTACCGATTCAGGGCCGGGGATTGCGGCGGAGCATCACCAAGAGATATTCGAGGATTTCGTCCGCGTGGACCGCAACACTTCCGGGATGGGACTGGGACTGGCCATAGCAAAGCGCCTGATCCAGGCGCACCGCGGGAAGATCTGGGTGGAGAGCGAGCCGCGCAAGGGAAGCGTGTTCACGTTTTTGCTACCGATGGACCAAAGTTAGTTCAAGTCGATTTGGAGACACGGAAGGAAGGCGTCAATGGCCGTAAAAGAAAAGATTCTTGTTGTGGACGATGAACCGAGCATTCGAAAGTACTTGCAGACACTTCTGGAAGTGGATGGGTACGACGTAGAGGCTGTCAGCACTGGGAAAGAAGCGATCGGGAAGATCAGCGGTGGAGAGCGGCCGGACTTCATCATCCTGGATGTGCTGATGCCGGAGATGAACGGTATCGACACGTTGAAGGAGTTGATGCAGGTTGACCGCAGCCTAAATGTCATCATGCTTTCGTGCTCGAACGAAGTCGGGACGGTGGTGGAAGCGATCCGTATCGGAGCGCATGACTACCTGACGAAGCCGTTCGAGAAGACTGAGCTGGATGCGGCGATGCTGAAATCGCGCCAGAAGAAACAGCTTACACAGGAAAACCAAGCGCTGCGGGATTATTGCGAGCAGGTGACTGAGGACATCAGCTTCCTTGCGGCGAGCCCGCAGATGGTGCGGATCCGCCAGCAAATCCTGCAGATTGCACCGGTGGACGTTCCGGTGTTCATTTGCGGAGAGAGTGGCGTCGGAAAGGAAGTGGTTGCGCGGATGATTCATCTGCGTTCGAAGCGCCGCAACCAGGCGTTTGTCAAAGTGAATTGCGCGGCGCTGCCGGGGGAGTTGCTGGAATCCGAGCTGTTTGGTTTCGAACAAGGTGCATTTACGGGAGCGGTACGCGCGAAACCTGGAAAATTTGAATTGGCGAACAAGGGTACGATTTTCCTGGACGAAATAGCGGAGATGACCACGCACCTACAGGCAAAACTTCTGCACGTGCTGCAAGATCACCAGTATTCGCGCCTGGGCGGACGGCACTTGGTAGATACCGACGTCCGCGTGCTGGCTGCAACCAATGTGGACGTTCAGGAAGCGATGAAAACGGGACGCTTCCGGGAGGATTTGTACTATCGGCTTAATGTGCTGTCGATCAATGTTCCTCCCTTGCGTGAGCGAACCACGGAAATTCCACTGCTCTTCCGGCACTTCCTTGAGAAGTACAGCGAGAAATTCGGAAAGGCGGCACCTGACCCATCCAAGTATTTGCTTGATGCTGCCGTGAATTATCCTTGGCCGGGCAACCTGCGTGAGTTGGAGAATTTCGTGAAGCGTTACGTTATTCTGGAAGATGATGAAGGCAGCTTGCGCGAACTGATCGAGATGTCCTCGGCGCGCCAGCGGACATCACCTCGCGTAGAGTCTGCTCCGCCGCGTGAACAGGGCCTGAAAGCACTGGTCCGCGGATTGAAGGACGAAGCAGAGATGGAAGCAATCGCCGACGCGCTGGAAAAGACGCGCTGGTGCCGCAAGGATGCCGCAAAAATGCTGGGCATCAGCTACAAAGCACTGCTTTATAAGATGCGGCAGTTTAATCTGGACACTCCAAGAACGCGACGCACGGCAACGGCACCTGTGGTAGCAGAAACTGCTCCTGTTGGAGCAGTGCGAAACGAATAAGGCCAGGGGAGTTGCGCGATTGCCTATTTCGGGCAAGAATAACAGGAATCCGTTCTTGCTGCGCGGACGGGAGAGCGGTATTGTTCCCACCGCGTCGCGAAAACCTGCTGGAAATTACTGCAGCAGAGTTTCCACTTCGTGCAACAAATGTTACAGAGATGGCTTTCCATTAGGATACAAACGGAAGCGACACGCCGCATTCAGGTTCTTCTGAAGCGCGGATCCAGAAAGTTGCGGGGGCAAGTCGGTGAGCGGATCGCCTGGCTGCCTAGATGCAAGTTCAAATTTAGAATTAGCGAAGGTCCAGGGGGTAGTTCCCGGGCCTACAGGCAGGAGTTGAATTAATCCTGGACCTCCGGCACGTCGAAGTTGTATGCTTATTTAGTAAGAACTGATAAAGTAAATTTTACAGTACGGCCGGACGCAGTGTGGCCGCTGACGGAGCTTAGGATGGGCGTAATGACGGAACGGCGTACCGCTCGGCGCTATGATTTGTCACTGCCTGTGATGATCCGGGTGCCTACGGAACGATCGATGGATAAGCAAGAGGGTAAGACGCGAGATATTTCTACGCGCGGCCTGTATTTCGTCATTGACCAAAATCTGCAAGCCGGTTCGGAACTGGATATAACGCTCACACTTCCCGCGGAAATAACGCAGGGGACGGAAGTTTTCGTGCGCGCGCTGGGTAAGGTGGTACGCGTGGAAAACCGCATGGAAGATGGAAGCGCGCGCCTGGGTGTAGCGGCAGTGCTCGAGCGTTACGACATCATTCGCGGTGAAACAGCTAAGGCGTAAAGCCGTGCGGGTGATTGCCTCCGACGAGAAGGCGAGAGCGGACTTATTTGAGGCCTTCATCTTCCCACCGCGATAGAGACCCAGAGGCCGCCTGGGAGTAACCGTTTTGAGAAAGGTCGCCGGAGGCTCTCTGGTTGTCAATGAGAAAATGGTTCCCGCGCTGGATGATATTTTTTCTCTTTAGCGTAAAGTAGTGTTAAGTGGCCTGCCTTGCCTAGTCCTAGTACCTATCAGTTTTACATTCATGTATTTAACTGAAATAAATAGACTTAATGTAGGGGTCTCCTTCTTCTCTGTACTCTGACTTACAACTTTCAGTGGTCCGCCATGTGCATCTCCACCCAGGGGAACAAACCAGCACCATGCCCATCGAGACCACAGGGAAGAACAATCCGGCCGAGAAACTAAACCCTTCTCCGCCGGAACAAGTGCTGTTCGGGCGTTCTCCAGCTATGGCGGAGGTGCGGCAACGGGCGGAGAAGATCTGCCGGACAAATCTTCCCATTCTTTTGTGTGGCGAGGGCGGGACCGGGAAGGAAGCTTTGGCACGTTGGATCCATGCAAATTCGACTTATGCGAAGGGTGAATTCGTCAAGGTAAACTGCGCGGCGATTCCGGGGATGCTCCTGGAAAGCGAACTGTTCGGCTATGAGAAGGGCGCATTTACGGGAGCGAACAACTCGAAGCCGGGCCGCGTGGAGCTTGCGCACAACGGCACGCTGTTTCTTGATGAGATAGCCGACCTGGACATGAATCTGCAGAGCAAGCTGCTCCATTTTCTGCAGGATGGATCGTATTCACGGCTGGGGGATCAATCCGAGAGAAGTGTGGATACCAGGCTGCTCTGCGCCACAAATCGAGACTTGGATCAGTTGATTGGAACGGGTCATTTCCGGGCCGATTTCTTCTATCGCATTAACGTTTTCCGGCTGCAATTGCCGCGACTTCGTGACCGGCGCGAAGATATACCGCTACTGGCGGAGTTTTTTCGCGAACACCACGAAAAACAATTTGCAAAGAAATCCGAGCCATTTCCCGCGGAGATGCTCGAATACTTGCAGAGTCTTGACTGGAAGGGAAATGTCCGGGAGCTTTCGAATGGCATCGCCCGGTACGTGTTAATCGGTCCGGAAGCGGCCATACTGCAAGAACCACCGCATAAGCGTAGTGCAGAGGTAAGAGGTGAATCCGGAGAAGCTGGTGCGGTGCCCTTGAAACGCCTCGCGAAGGACGCGATTAAAGAGATGGAACGCAATGTGATTCTCGAGACGTTGCGTGCCAACCAATGGAACCGCCGGAAGACGGCGCTGTCGTTGAAGATCAGTTATCGAGCGCTGATCTATAAGATTCGAGACGCGGGTCTAGTCTCGCGCAAGACGCTGATTCGGACTGCCGGGACAGGCTCGGTATCTCAGGTTCCCCACTCTTCCCTGGACTGAAGTTTTTCCGCTCGACTCCGCATTCTCTGCCAGAATTCTGAACGACTGAAGCCGGCTGGAGTCATCACCCGTGCTTAAGTTCCCGCGAGAGAGTGTTCTTAAGGCCAGCAGAAAACCTCAAAAGTCCAGATAATCCGTCATTTTTTCCGAAGGCATACCCCGCAAGAAATAGGCCGGGTAATTTGGTGTTCGCACGGTCAGGCGGAATGACTGTCCCTAAATTGTTCCTCCCACCAGTATTCTTCGATGTAGTTCGACGCTTACCCTCATAGCGGAGTTAGATCTGGAGGGTAAGCGAATGTTAATTGGGCGTGCGGAGTCACGGCAAGGCCGGACAAAATTAACCCGCACAAAAGTGGGTTGGGGATCGAGCAAGGCTCTCCTGTTGATATTGGCGCTGGCACCACTGGCGGCAATCAGCGGTTGTTCGGCATTGGTGAGCGCGCAGAACGCCAAGACACAGACATCATTCCAATTGACTCCTGCAACCCTGAATTTCGGAAGTATCGCGATGGGCAAGAAAACGTCGCAGACGGCCACGGTAACAAATACCGGAAATACTCCCATTACCATTACCCAGGAAAGCGTTTCCAATAGTCAATTTGGAGTCTCCGGGGTTTCCTTTCCGCTCTCTTTGGCGGTCGGGCAGGGGACAAATTTCTCCGTCTGGTTCAATGGCACGGCGGCGGGAAAATCAACGGCAACGCTGACGGTTCAGGCAAATGGCGGAACCCCTCCTGCGGTTGTCACACTCACCGGTACAGCGCTGGCGCCACAGGCACAATTGAGCCTCGGCGCGACGAGTGTTGATTTTGGGAGCGTGACGGTTGGTTCGAAAGGATCTTCGACGGTGACCTTGTCCAACACAGGGGCAGCCGATCTGACGGTATCGGTGCTTACGGTGAATGGTGCTCCCTTCGGAATTTCCGGGATCACGACGCCAAAGGCCATCAGCGCCGGGCAGTCCGCAGTGATGACTGTGACTTTTTCGCCCGTGGCGGCAGGCGCCGCCAACGGAAGCATCGTGATAACCAGCAATGATGCAAACTCTCCAGCCATCATCGCACTTTCGGGTTTGGGAACGAATGCAGCCGTGTCGCACCTGACCGTTTCACCGGCCAGTATCAATTTTGGCAGCGTCGTGGACGGCAGCTCAAAGCCGCAGCAGGTCACGGTCACGAATACCGGTAGCGCGAGCCTAACCATAGTGCAGGGTAATCTGAGTGGTACCGGCTTCAGCGTCAGCGGACTCTTCACCCCGCTTACGCTCGGTGCGGGACAGGGCAGCACATTCAACGTGCAATTCGCGCCGCAGAGCGCCGGCAACCTGAGTGGCAGCCTTAGCCTGGTGAGCAACGCGCCGAACTCACCGACAGTAATTTCACTGAGCGGCACGGGCGTCGCGGCGACCGTGAATGTGGTGACGAATCCTTCAAGCATAAGCTTTGGAAGCGTCAAGGCGGGCACGAGCTCTACGCAAAGCGTCATCGTCTCCAACAGCGGCAACACCAGTGTGACGATTTCGCAGATCAACGTGGCCGCGAAAGACGTAGCGGTGAGCGGGGTTACGACACCGATCACGCTGTTACCCACGCAGAGTGTTGCGATGAACGTCAAATTCAGTCCGACAACCGCGGAATCTGTGAATGGGAATCTCACCCTGGTGAATACGCAGGGATCGAGCACGAACGTCAACGTAACGGGAAACGGCGTGCAACCGGGCTTGAACATAACACCAGCAACGATCGGCTTCGGCAATGTAGTTGCTGGGTCAACCAATTCGCAAACGGTGCAGATCAGCAATACAGGCAATGCCAACCTGACAATTTCTCAGGCGAACGTTATAGGGAGCGACTTCAGCACGAGCGGGCTCTCTGTGCCGTTGGTTTTAAGCGCGGGACAAGGCAAAACATTTAACGTGCAATTCGCGCCACAGGCCACCGGGAACGTGAGTGGAAGCATCTCACTGGTGAGTGATGCACCTAGTTCTCCGAACGCAGTGGCGTTGAGCGGGAACGGGATTGCCGCTACCTTCACGCTATCGCTCAGTTCATCGAACCTGAGCTTCGGCAATGTCAATACGAGCAGCGCAACCTCGCAAAACGTCACGATTACGAATACGGGCAACTCGAAAGTGACGATTTCGCAAATCAACGTAAGCGGATCCGGTTTTTCACTGAGCGGCGCGGGTACTCCTGTTACATTGTCACCCTCGCAGAGCCTGACGGTGACGGTGCAATTCAGCCCGCTGGTGGTGGGTAGCACGAATGGCAGCTTGACCATTGCAAGCAATGCGAGTGGATCGCCGGCGAGCGTCTCGCTGTCCGGTACCGGCGTGCAGCAGGTGCAACATTCCGTGGCACTGAATTGGAATGCCAGTACATCGACGGTTTCAGGATACAACGTGTACCGGAGCGCAATCAGCGGAAGTGGATATGCGAAGATGAACACTTCGCTGGTGGGAAGTCTGAACTACACAGATTCAACCGTGCAAAGCGCGCAGACCTACTACTACGTGACAACTGCGGTAGATGCGCGCGGCGCCGAGAGTATCTACTCGAACGAAGCCGGAGCAATCATTCCGTAACCAGCCATTCCTTCTGACTACTGCTTCGCAGCGTTAGCCTGCACTTCCGGCGGCGCTGCGAAATTCCATTTCCAGTTGGCATAAAGCCAGACGAGTGTTTGCGCCAACACTGCTCCGAGAGCGTCAATTGCTGCGTCCTGCGGGCGGGCCTCCCGCAAGGGCACGATGGACTGGTGCCATTCATCCAGGCCGGCGTAGGCGACCGCAATTACGAGAGTGATGACGGCCCAGTTCAGGCGCCAACCGGAGCGCCCGGCGCGGACACCACGGAACACGGTGATGCTGAAAACACCGAATTCGGTGACGTGAGCGAGTTTTCGAACGCCGACATGCACCAGGTGAAGCGAGTGGGAGGTCGCCCGCGGGAAAAACCAATGGAGCACTGGAATGATGACCCGCGCTGTTTGTTCACCACTGAAATAGTGGGTAGAGAAAACTGAAATTAAGGTCGCAACGAGAATCGCTGGCAACCAGTACCTGAGGTGGGTAGTCATGGGCATTCAGAATCCGTCAAAAAACCTCAGGAAAGCTTCCCGCGTGCGCGTAGTTCATCCAGGTAAGCGCTCACTGCGTCTTGCCAGCTTCTCATTTTAATACCGTGGGCGTTCAGGCTCGCGGGCGATAAGACGGAATAGGCTGGGCGTTTCGCCAGGCGTCCTGCTTGTACCGTAGTGATGGGCAGAACCCGAACAGAATCGCGGCCCGTCTGGCGAAGAATTTCTCGAGCGAAGTCATACCAAGAACAGGAACCTGTATTCGTGACATTCACAAAGCCGCGCGCGTCAGCGCGGACGAGGTCGCGGATTGCTTTGGCGAGGTCACGTGTGAATGTCGGTGAACCCACTTGATCAACCACCACGGTCAGTTCTGGACGCGTCTCCGCAGCACGCAGGATTTTCTCTGGGAAGCTGGTGCCGGAAGTGCCGAAAAGCCAGGATGTGCGTGCAATGCACCATGCCTTGTGATTTTCCTGGACCGCTTTTTCGCCCGCGGCTTTGGACTGGCCATAGACATTGAGTGGTGCGATCGGGTGTTCCGGCTCGATGGGATGCGTTGCGGTGCCGTCAAAGAGATAGTCCGTGCTGAGGTAGAAAAGCTTTGCACCGTGTTCTTGCGCTGCGCGGGCAACATTTTTCGTCCCTTCGCCATTGACTGCGAAAGCCTGTTCGAGGTTCCGCTCACTGCCGTCCACGTCCGTGTAAGCAGCGGTTAGGATGATCCAGTCTGGATGCTCGCGAGAAACCAGCCGGCGTACTTGCTCGATATCCCGAATGTCTGCATCGAGAGACGTGGCGGGGAACACTTCGTCCTGCGTCCACTCCTGAACAAGGTCTTTTCCCAGCATCCCATTGGAGCCGATAATCAAGATCCGCATGGGTTTACTTGTGCTGTGTTTCCCAGTCGTAGGCAATGGCGGGGTCGTTATAGGCGAGCCGCAATTCGTCGGCCGGATTGTAGTGGCGGTCTGTGAAATAGAGGAGCTGGATGGGTTCCACGCCGAGCGCTTTATAGCCATGACCGACACCGGGAGGAATGAGGATTTCCCATGGACGGAAGCGGCCGGCGTAGATCGTGTTGATCAAGCCGAAGGTTTTCGATTTACGGCGAAGATCGTAGAGAAAAACCTGGACCATGCCCGATACCGGCGCCCACAAATCTGTCTGCTCCGAATGATAGTGGATGGCCTTGATGGTGCCGGGGTAAGTGAGCGTGAAAGAGACTTGAATCTGGCGATTTCCATCGGGAAGCATCTTCGCGGCGAGTCCTTTACCGAGGCGTGCCAATTCCATGAAGAAGCCGCGATCGTCCGGGTAGACATTGAGCGGTTCGATCTTCACGCCCTCGATGAGATCGGATGAATCGGGCTTGGCGATGATTTTCCCCAAGGTCTTTTCCGATCTGTGGAGAATGGCCATCTCGATGCCGTTCTTTGTACCGAGAGGTACGGTCGATTCATCCGATTTTTGTGTTGCCGACACCTCAGCTGCCATTTCCGTGCCTCTCTTTTCTGGCCTTGAAATACAATACCGCATCCGTGGCAATAGCGGAGCTACTTCAGCGGCCGGAGATGCCGCTTAAGGCATGGCGCGCCTGTTCCGCGACCGGAGATTTTGGGTCTACGTTGATGATCTTTTCGAACTGTGTGCGCGCCTGCACAAAGTCATTGAGTTTCTGATAAGCCAGCCCCAAGTGATAGCGATAGGTCAGATTGCCAGGAACCTTCTTGACGGCGTCTTCAAATAAAGGTGCGGCTACAGAGAAAGCACCATTGTGATAGTAGGCCCAGCCTAAGGTATCAGCAGAATTTGGCAGATCCGGCAAGCCGCGGCGCGCAGTTTGTGCATACGTCAGAGCGACGTTCACGCTGCCGCCGTGCTCCAGCAGGATGTAGGCGAGATTGTTTGCGGCGAGAGCGTCATCCGGTTGGATGGCAAGAGCCTTCTCGTACAAAGTTTGGGCTTGTTGCCAATTCCCCTGGGCCTCATACGAGCTGGCTAGCGCGACGTAGAGCCTGACGTTGCTTGGAGCAGCTTCCAGGGCACGTTTATAACTCGCAATCGCCTGATCGAGCTTTCCGTGGGAAGAATGGATTTGGGCAAGCAAGACCAGAGCTTTGACGTTTTGCTTGTCGATTTCCACGGCGCGTTCAAACGAGCGCTCAGCCCCTTCCGGCTGCTTGTTCTTCAGCAGTGCCTCTCCCTGTAGCAAATGGAGCGCCGAATTATTCGGATTGTGGTCGAGTTGCGCCTGAATGAGACGCAGTGCATCGGCTGACTTATTTCTGCGGAAATCCAGATCGACAAGTCCTTGAACAGCGTCGAGGGAATTGGGGTCACGAGTGAGACCCTGGCGGTACATTTTCTCCGCCTCGTCCCAACGTTTTTGCGCGACACGAAGCTGGCCCAGCTTGATGTATCCAAGAGCATTTTGTGGCGCAATCTGGATCAATTGATTCAGGTCCGCTTCCGCTGCCACGGGGTCAGCTTGATTGATACGAGCCGTAGCATGAAACAAATAGCCTTCGGCAGAACGTGGCGCAATCTTCTTCAGGTGATCGCCAATGGGTTCCAGCGCTCTCCAATCTGCGCGCTGCATGGTGGCGGAGCCCAGTGCAAGCCAGGCTTCTGCCAGTGCTGGACGCAATTGGACCGCTTTGTGCCATTCGTTCTCCGCCTGCGAAGTATTGCCTTTTAGTTGAAACGCTACGCCCAGCTGATAATGACCGGCGGCGTTGTCAGGAGCGTTCTTGACCGCCTGCTGCAGAGTCTGGATGCTTTCATCTACTTTCTTCTGTTGGAACTGGACCTGCCCCTTTAGGATGAGCGACTCCGCATCCTGAGGCGATTTTTTCAGAATCTCGTCATTCAATCGAGCGGCTTCGTCGATGCGGTGATTCAAGATCAGAAGCTGAATGTAAATCTTGCGAACCGGCAGGTCGGCCTGATGTTCCGCCGAGAGAGCGCCAAATTCAGTGAGCGCCTTGGCATGTTCTCCGCGACTCAGATAGTAGTCGCCAAGCATACGGTATCCCGCGGGGTTATCACTTAACTGCTGCTTTGCGTCCGCCAGAGTTTTTTCGGCAAGAACCTCCTGTCCCTGATTGAGGTACAGGCTGGAAAGCGCGGCATGTGGAAGAGCATTCTTCGGCGCCAGGGAAATTGCCGATTGATATATTTTTTCCGCATCAGCCCAGCGTTTTTGCTGTAGATAGAAATTACCCAAAGTCATCAGGGTTGGCAGCGAAACCGGGTCGAGTGTCTGTGCTTTCCTCAGATTTGTTTCCGCGTCGTTGAAGGCATCTGCTTTGGCTTCGACCATGCCTAGATTGAGGTAAACGGCTGAATGATCGGGCGCCATGGCGGTGGCATCTTTCGCTTCCTGCAGGGCGTCCTTCAGGTTGCCGAGGAGGGCGTCCGCATTGGATAGAAGCATCTGAGCGTTCGCGTGTTTGGGGTTGCTGCGCAGGATTAGCAAGGACTTATCTTTTGCCTCCTGAGCTTTTCCGGCTGCCAGCAAGAGCTTGGCTAAGTCCAATTGCGCAGGCCAGTTTTCCGCCTGCAAATCAATGGTCCTTGTGAGCTCCTGATAGGCGGCCATCCAAGTCCCCTGCTTCAGATGGCATTGCGCAAGTTTGTAGTGCCCTTCGGCGAAGCGCGGGTCGATTTGCAGGGCGCGGCCATAGGAGATCATGGCCTCTGGGTACTTGCCCCGGTCAAAATCGGTGTTTCCTTGTATAAAGAATTTTTGCTTCCGGACATTGGGATCGCGGGAACAGCCAGCTCCAAAGGCCGTCAGGAGCAAGGAGAGGCTAACCAAGAGCGCAAGATTTGTCTTACTCTGCATAGAGGGCGATAGATCCCAGCCATTAAGGCGCACACAAGGCCCTTCGAGGCTTGGGAGGTGCAATTTTACACCCTGGGGATAGGAAAGAGGAGGTTGAGCGATGCCTATTTGTAATATATTGAAAATAAAGAAGTTAATATAACAATGAGACAAAGAATGAACTCCCAGGTTTCCGAGAAAGGGCGATGGCTCTGGGTGGGTGGTTAGAACAAGGAGAATTCACGGGACAATATGGATAGAATAATTCCACTTTACCGAATAAGATGGAATTGGGATTTTCCCCGGAGTATCCAGGAGCCGGATACACTATACGTAAGTAATTGATAATAGGAAAGTTGAATCGCCAAGTGGAAGTCGGTTGTTCGTAGGATCGTGGCAAGGGCCGTGCAACATTCCAAGTGCGAGGAAGTTTGCCTGGATTCCTGGTGAAAGTGGAGTATCGAGGCTAAAGCAAGCGAAGTCTCCCTTGGGGATTGGGCGTCTGAGTGGAGCAGAGAGGTTGCGATGGTACGGAATGGCGAGATCGGAATGGCAGACGTGAAGAGGATTTTGCGCCGGTATTGGTGGATCTTGCCGATCACGACGATTTTCTGCGGAGCAATCGGATTGGGTGCGGCGCTGGTGCTGCCGAAGAAATATACCTCGCAGACAATGGTTTTGGTGGAGCAGCCAACGGTTGGGGCGGACTACGTGAAACCAGTCATCACGGAAGACCTGAATCACCGCCTTTCGTCCATGCAAGAACAGATTCTGAGCCGGACGCGGTTGCAGCCCATCATTGAGAAATTCGGGCTATACGCGAATGAACGCGATCGCATACACATCGATGATCTTGTGGAGCGATTGCGAACTGTAGTGGTAATCAAACCACTGGAGCCAACGCCGGGCACGCAGAGAAGCCAACTACCGGGTTTCTATGTGAACGTGACGTTTGATGACCCGCAGATTGCGCAGCAAATATGTACCGAGATTACGTCAATGTTTTTGGCGCAGAATGCCGGGGACCGAAAGAAGCAGGCGAAGGTGACAACGGATTTCCTTAGCCAACAGTTGGAAGAGGCAAAAAAGAACCTGGATGAACAGGATGGCAAACTGGCGCAGTTTAAGCGGCAGTATCTTGGATCGCTTCCAGAAGAAGAACAGACCAACCTGAGCATCTTGATGGGCATGAATGCGCAATTGGAGGCCAATACCCAGGCACTGAGCCGCGCGCAGCAGGATAAGGCGTTTAACGAATCGCTTTTGAGCCAACAGGAAGCAAATTGGAAGACCTCGCAAGCAGGGCATAACCCCGAGACCACGGAACAGCAACTGGGCGGGCTGCAAGATCAGCTCACAAGTATGCAAGCGCGTTACACCGCAGAACATCCAGATGTTATAAAGCTGAAGAATCAGATTGAAGAACTGAAGAAGCGGATGGCAGAAGCGGCAAAGGGAAATGGGCCAGGAAACGGCGGCCCGCCACCCGTGGGCAACGAGCCACCACAAATTCAGCAACTTCGGGCAAATCTGAAGCAGGATGCGATAAGTATTACAGACTTAACTCACCGGCAGAGCCAGATCCAAGAGCAGATCCGCCAATTGCAGGGGCGTGTGCAGGCTAGCCCTGTCGTCGAACAACAATTCAAGGAATTGACACGCAGTTACCAGACAGCACAGGAGTTCTACAACGACCTGTTGAAGAAACGACAGAATGCAGGAGTCGCTGGCGATCTGGAGAGTCAACAGCAGAGCGAGCAGTTTCGTGTGTATGATCCGCCGAGCCTCCCCGATAAGCCGTCATTTCCAAAGAAAACGTATTTTGCTGGTAGCGGATTGGGTGGAGGATTCGCGCTTGGGCTGGGGATTCTGTACTTGATAGCTGCCAGTGACAAGTCGTTATACACGGAGCGTGATGTGGAAGTCGCGCTGAAGCTGCCGGTCCTTGCACTAGTCCCAACGTTGGATGTAGCTACAGGCAAGGTTGGAACTACGGCGAACTTACAAGAAAAGATATACGATACGGTAGCTACAAGAAGCTAACCGCACACCCACTTGAGGAAAAGATGAGCCGGATCCACGAAGCATTGAAGAAAGCCGCGGAAGAGCGGTCATCACGCCATCCGTCCGGGAGTGCGGCGGATTTTGTAGATGTGGCGACGGATGTAAAACGGACGACGGTGGGGATGACGGAGAGCACTCCGCGGACACTCCCCGAGGTTCGCAAGCAAGTGGATGCGTCATTTCTGCGATTCGAGGAACTTGTCAAGGGGTGCGCAAACCCGAAATGGCAACCCGATTCGCTAACAGACGTTTTTCACGGGGTGGACAATAAAGAAGTTGGAGCAGAGCGATTTCGTACGCTGCGGTCCCGCCTTTATCAAATAGCGGAAACTCGTCAGCTGAAAAAAGTTTTGGTGACAAGCAGTATTCCGGCAGAGGGGAAGACGTTTGTCGCAGTGAACCTGGCGCGATCCATTGCGCGGCAAAACGACCGCCGGGTTCTATTGATTGATGCGGACCTCCGGGCGTCGCACCTGCACCAGGCTTTGGGGGCTCCAGCCGCGCCGGGCCTGACTGAGTATTTGCGCGGGGAGGCGGATGAGTTTGCAGTGATTCAGAGAGGACAGGAAGGTAATCTTTGTTTCATTCCGGGTGGCAATTCCGTTTCAAACCCAAGTGAACTTCTGCTGGGAGAACGCATGAAGGGTCTTCTGGAACTGGTGACGCCCGTTTTTGACTGGGTCATTCTAGATTCACCTCCAGCACTGCCGGTCCACGATGCCAGCATGCTTGCCGATCTTTGTGACGGGGTACTGTTTGTTGTGCGAGCAGGACATACCGACTTCGAAATGGCGGGAAAAGCGTCCGCAGAATTCAGGGAAAAGAATTTGCTGGGTGTGGTGCTGAACCGCGCCGACAAGAGCGACTCCTACGGCGCATATTACTATGCCTATCCCGTGGCGGAGAAAGAGAAGGAATAGAATTAAGGCACCTGAGCAGGAACATTTTCGTGGGGTAGAGGCCGCCGAAGTATTTGCAGATTGCCGCTTTGCTAGAAAGCCC
Source organism: Candidatus Acidiferrum sp. (assembly GCA_041476465.1). GTDB lineage: Bacteria > Acidobacteriota > Terriglobia > Acidiferrales > UBA7541 > Acidiferrum. The sequence goes on from JBGOTL010000002.1 coordinate 30,487, forward strand.
GTTGTGGCCTGAGTCTCATTCAAACAGGTTGGGAGTCGCTCACCGTCCGCGGAGTCCTCACAGATTTCTCGCTGCGCTCCAGGAGCCAAAATAAGGGTAGCAGCAGTAAAAGACCAAGCAAGAAAAACACAATTCCACCCTGATGATGAAGTCTCCCGTAAAGAAAACCCGGGTCTACATATTGCGAAAGAATCGTCAAAGTGGTGATGCGGATGCCATTTTTCACAACCATGACAAGAATGCCAGCAAGGACAAAAACAGCTTGTTTCCAGAAGGTGCGCAAGAAAAGATGGCCTACGAGTAACGCTAAGATGAGCAATGCCAGGCTGGAACGGATGCCACTGCACTCTTTGGCGACTTCGATATTCACGTGTGCAAGGTGAAAGACGAAGCCATCCCGGAGCGCGGGAACACCCGTGAGATCAAAAAATATTTCCGCGATATCCGCGGAGCCTTTCTGGAGGAAGTAAATCGAATGATTCAGCAGAGGGTCGGGCAAAGGGATCATGAGGAAGAGAAAGAGCAAAGAAAAGCGGCCATTTTTGAGCGCTTCCCTCCCGAAAATGAGAGCAAACCCCGAGATCCACAGAACCACTAGCGCGAGTACAAATCCAGCGAGAGCGTCAGTTGGTGTCCAGGTTGTTCTGAATCGCAGGGTCCAGGCAGTGGTGAGGGAGGCGAGGAACAGAAGGATAGCAGCCAAAGAGAAATCAAAGTGGACTTGGCGAAAAATCTGTTTTTGTTCGAGAAAAATCAAACAGGCACTGATGATCGGGATGAAAACAACATGCGAGGCGTTGTCATTATGTAGGGCATACTGGACAAGCGCTGAAGAGGGACGCCAAAAAAGAGCAAGGGATGCAGTACACCAGAGGCCAAACAGCAGCCAGCGCTTTGAGGCTATTTGCGATTCAGCAGGATGCAATCTGGGCACTCCGAGTGTACCGTTTCTGAATTACTAGACTCGAATGAATCAATACCTCTCCCATTTATCTGCCCATGGAATATCGCTACGCACCACTACCCGGCAAAGGTATCAGAACGGCGGTCGTAATGCCTTTCGTAATAGTTGCGGTATTCACCGGAACGGGCGCGATCAAGCCATGGTGTATTCAACTCATACCACTCGATTGTTCTACGGATACCCTCTTCGAAACCAATCATTGGTGACCATCCAAGTTCGCGCTGGATCTTCGAGCTATCCAGCGCATAACGGCGGTCATGGCCGGGGCGATCCTTTACATACTGCATCAAGGATTCCGGTTTGCCGAGATGATGCAGAATGGTGCGCACAATGTGCAAATTAGGCTGAGGCATTCCCGCTGAGACGTTATAGACGGAGCCGGGCTTGGCGTTTTCGAGGGCCAGAGTGATCGCACGGCAATAGTCTTCCACAAAAAGCCAGTCGCGCTCCTGCAGGCCGTCACCGTAGATGGGAACCGATTTATTCTCCCGGGCATTGGCGATCATGAGGGGAATGAGTTTTTCGGGAAATTGAAAGGGGCCGTAATTGTTCGTGCAGCGGAGGATGATCGCCGACACCCCATAAGTGTTGGCGTAGGCCGCTACGAAATGATCCGCGGAAGCTTTGCTGGCCGCGTAGGGACTGCGCGGATCAAGGGTCGCTTCTTCCGTAAAACTCACGGTGGCAGGCGCGCTACCGTAGACCTCGTCGGTGCTGATGTGGATAAAGCGGGGCAGTTTGAAGCGCCGCGCTGCTTCGAGAAGGCAGTGAGTGCCTAAAATATTGGTTTTCAGAAAAGGGGAAGCATCTTCGATACTGCGATCCACATGAGTTTCCGCCGCGAAATTCACCAAGGCATCCACGCCCTTGGTGAAGACTTCATTCACGGCTCGCGGGTCGGCGATATCGCCGCGTAGAAAGTGATAACGTGGATCGTCGGCGACATCCGCAAGACTCTCCGGATTTCCGGCATAGGTAAGGGCGTCGAAGTTAAATATTTCAACATCGCTGCGCCACGTCAACAGATGCCGGACAAAATTTGAACCGATGAATCCCGCTCCACCTGTAACCAGGACTTTCACGCTGCTCTCTCTTTCCGAATGGCAATTCTTTCCATGAGCTCAATGGGCCCGAGATGACTCAATCCGAAGACTTTGTGTGGCGGGGTGGAGCGCCGCGGCGGGGAATCTTATTGGCCCCGGTTTTGGCAGAAAGGTTTGTGGCGTGCAGCAGAGATTCAAAGGTTCCCGCATCCGTCCACCAGCCATCAAGGATACTGTGTGTCAGCGTACCTTCTTCGAGGTACATATTGTTAACGTCAGTGATTTCGAGCTCGTTGCGCCAGCTTGCTTTCGTTTTTCCAATCTTTTCAAATACAGTCGCATCATAAAAATAGATTCCAGTTACCGCAAAAGCTGATTTAGGAGTCTTGGGCTTTTCTTCGATTCCGAGGATCTTACCGTTTAAGATGTCTGGACATCCGAACCGCTCGGGATCGGAAACCTCCTTCAAAATGATGTGAGCGCCACGCTGTTGTTTTTCGAAAGCTTCCTTTGCGGCGATGATGTTGTTTTCAATGATGTTATCACCGAGGACGACGCAGATTTTTTCTCCTTCAACAAAGGGTTCCGCCAAGCGGAGTGCATCGGCGATGCCGCCTTCGCCTTCCTGATAGGTGTAGTGGATGCGGTGGAGATCGAAATCCTTGCCGTTCGACAGTAGTCTCAGAAAATCACCGGAGTTCTGGCCACCCGTTACGACGATGATGTCGCGGATACCCGCGTCCACTATCGTCTGAATCGGGTAATAAACCATGGGCCGATCATAGACCGGCAGCAAATGCTTATTGGTGACGCGAGTGAGAGGGTAAAGCCGGGAACCTTTGCCGCCCGCTAAAACAACGCCTTTCATCGCCATGTTCTCCCTGTGCGCCGGTTAATCCGGCGCGGCGTAGTGAATGCGAAAGTCAAACAAGAGCCTCACTGGCGAATTCAGCGGAGGCTCGATGAAAAATCCTTCCGACGTGCAAGATGTATCGCCCCCGCAAAGAGGAGCGGAATGATGAGAATATCAGAGGCGTCATTATTCTGCAGAGTACTCATTTCAGTCCAATTCCCAACATACGTCATACTAACCCAAGCGGGGGACACCGCGAAGGGCGGGGTCACGGTTTGTTTCAAAGAAAATAATGATCGCGGTGTAGACTAGGCAAGTTCGCTAGCGAACCATCATAACTGTTTGCGGATTCCCAAATGAGCATTTGGACAGACCCGCGCAAGTACTTGGCCTCCAAAAGGATCTGGCTTTGGGTGACGGCGGGTATTTGTGGCGTCCTGATATTTTTCCTGGCCTCCATTTACGGATTTCTCGCGGTAAGCAATCCAGTTGGGGAGGGAGTCCTTGTGGTCGAAGCCTGGATCCCCGCCAAGACACTCGCTGAATCTGTAAAAGTCTTCAACTCCGGACGTTATAGCTACCTTATCGTCGTGGGTGGCCCGATCCAGGGAAGTGGCAGCGCATCCAATCATCCCACAACCTACGCCGACCTGGCCGCGAGTAAATTCGAAGAACTCGGATTTGACGCTAAGAAGCTAGTTAAGATCGACGTCCCGGCCGTGTCGTTCGGACGTACCCTGGCGGGGGAAACAGAGGTTAGGCGTTGGCTCGACCGTTCAGGAACCTCCGTCTGTTGTGTGGATGTTTTCACTGTGGGAGTGCATGCAAGAAAGAGTTGGATCTTTTCCAGACACGCGCTCAGCGACAGATATCGGGTTGGAATAATCGCAGGACCCGAGGCCTCTTTCGATCCCAGATTTTGGCTAGTCTCAAAAAGAGGAATCAGGATCGTCGTTCGCAACATGGGAGGCTATGTATACTCGAAGTTGTGGGATTTGTTTAACGGGTAAGCGTTACCACAGGTACCCGGCTCTCTCGACTCAATACCGCGCTGAAATTCTCGCGCGGTTGAGAAACCCGCAACAGCGGCATGAAAGAGAATCTGGCGCCGCAGCCGCGTGGACACTTGAAGACGCCTATTCTTCGACGCCCTCATACCAGCCGAAGTAGCTGCAATCCGGATGATGAAGCAACAATGCACTGGCACTCGCCTCTAAATCCATCATGAACCCCTCAGTCAGCTGCACACCGATCTCTTGTGGCCGGAGCAGTTTTCAGATTCCCACTATTAGGTTTGAAGGCTGTCCGTTCCGTGACTGAATTCGCATTGAATTGCAGGTTCGACGCCCGCCAGAAGGAGAGACACTCGAAAGCCCTAGACGAACTAAGCACAGATCTCTATGTAATCCCAGGAGGGCGTGGCGAGTCACGAGAGTCCTATCTTGGCAAGGTGGCGGGAGTGGGGAGACCCCTAGCCAAATCAAATCGGCGGGCAAACGGGATAGTCCGGCTGGCGCCGGAAATGGTCTTCCAGGGCAGCCATGAGAGCCAGAACGATGTCCTCCCGCCAGTGCCGCGCCACGACCTGGATGCCCACGGGCAGTCCGGCGCTTCTTTTCTCCACCTCGCGCGCGGTGCGCCGCGCGACATCCCGAGTCGCCGGCCGATCGGACTCTTCCTCCGGGCGAACCCTCGTTGCGGTGACCACGCCAGCCGGCAGACCGAGCAGATTGTATAGGCCGGCGTAGCTCTGCGCATCACCCACCAAGAAGCTCTTCCCGTGGAGCCCGGCAGGCAGCGCATCCGGCGGGCACAAGAGCGCGTCGAACTGCCCGGTGTCCAGAGAGGAGAGAAACCTTCTACGGTAATTGGAGCGCTGCTCGACAAGCTGGAAAAATTCTTCGACGGAGATGCCACCCCTGCGGCGCAGACGCTCGGCGTAATGATGCTGCCCGGCGAGCTGGAGCGACACGCGGATTGCGTCGCGAACAAATCCCGGCAGAGCAGCGGCGCGCAGGCTCCTGCGAAGGGCGGGATTCCACTGGCTTCTGCCCATGGCTTTTCTGTAGCTGGCCATGCCGTCGGCGCAGATCAAGCGGAGCTGGATTTCCCAGGCCTCGGCGGTGTCCGGGGGCTGCCAGGGTTCGACTTCGGCACCGTGTTGCTGAAGAGCGCTGGCCGCCTCGAGCACCGCGCGCCGCAGGGCGGGTGCCGGCGTCAGGATGCCGTTGTCCGTGTAGAAGCCCACGCGGAGCCTCTTCAAATCCACGGCCGCCGGGTCGCCAAGCGCCACCGGGGGAATGCTTTCGTCAGTGGCTTCCTGCCCTGGTGCCCCCAGAATGCGCATGGCCATGATCAGATCTTTGACGCTTCGGGCCATCGGACCCGGCTGTGGAAGGATCGCTTCCTGGCCGAAACGAAAACGCGCATAACCGCGCATCGTTAGGCGTCCCGAGGTCGGCTTCAAGGCGTGAACGCCACAGGCATGGGCCGGAAGGCGCAGACTGCCGCCATAATCGGAACCGAGGCCCAAGGCCGAACCGCCAGCAGCCAGGATGGCGGCCTCCCCACCGGAAGAACCTCCCGGCGTGCGCTCCAAGTTCCAAGGGTTGTTGGAACGGCCATAAAGTGGGTTGGAGGTCTCGTTGCCTTTCATGAGCAAAGGCACGTTGGTCTTGCCAAGCAGGACGGCACCCGCCTGGCGGAGCCTAGCCACGAGGATGCCGTCGGCGGAGGCGCAGTGCGCCGCACGTTCGGTCAGCCCCATGGTGCTGGGAGTGCCAGCGACCTCGAACGCTTCCTTTACGGTCAGTGGCACACCGCAGAGCGGGCCGGTCGCCGCGCCGCGGGCCCGCGCGGAATCGAGAGCCGCCGCTTCAGCCCTGGCCGATTCGAACAACGGGACGACGACGGCGTTCAGGCGTGGATTGACTGCTTCGATGCGCCGGATGTGCGCGTCCACGACTTCGCGCACCGAAAGTGCGCCGGAGGCCACGAGCCTGGTAATTTCCGTGGCGCTCAACGAGGTGATTTCAGTGGATGGGGAGGAAGGAGGAGTCATGGGGAGTTTCCGGCTTCTGTAATCGGGACGCGCAAAGTGGATGAGCGGCCGCAACCCCGCAAGGCTGTTCAGCGAGCCAGGCAGCTTCGATTTCTTGCCAAGTCATCCTGTGAACACCTAAGACAGCGTTCATCTTCGTGAACTCGTCCGTCATGACACCCGAAATCGAACGCGCCCTAAAGCAATACATGGGCTGGTTCGGTTCGTACAAGACCTCTGGCGAACTGAGAGCGACGGAAGTGCGGTCCATTGTAACCGCGAGCGCATTGAATTCATCGCGCCGTCGGATACGCACAAAGTAGCGCGCGTGCGCCGCAATCCGCGGGTGCTCTGCCATCTCGGCAGCGCCGAAGGTCCGGTGATTGCCGGAATGGCCACGATTCTACCGAAAAGCGCGAAATCTGGCGCGTGTACTGAGCTTACTGGAAGACTCATCCGTTCCAGATGGCTCTGAGCGTCACACCGCAGATCATCCGGCAAACCCTGATGAGCGGGCGAGTCGCCATCCGCCTGCAGCCGGATGAGCCCAACCCGCTGGCAGGGGTGGCGGACCCTTCACCCAGCCTCCAGCCAGTTATGGGAACTGCTTCACAATCATAGGGCCGAGCGTTCTTGCCAGACTCAGAGGAGTTTTCTTCCACATCGATTCGAACAGGGACCTCTTCGCTCCGCGTGTGTTTGTCTGCTGCGCCTGGGACCTTCCGACGCCAGGGGATTGATAGTAGTAGGTGCATTTTGTGCCGCCCCAGCCCAGACGGTAAGGGGGAGCCACATCTCCCCGCGGGATCCTCCCGGAATGAAAGATGTGAACTCCTTCTTCCGCGAGTTTGGTAATGAGCCGCCAATAAAGATCATAGGCAAAGAGCTCGCCTTGTTTGTCATGCCGGGGCAGGCAGGTCAGTGGGAAGGAAACCGTGTCTTTGAAGCGTTTCGCCAGAGTGGCCGCAACCACGGTCCCTTGTTGCTTCAAGAAAGCGATGTGGTAGGTTCCGGTCCCCAGGAGGAGCTCAACCCAGCGCCGGCTGACGCAGGGCAGGCCTTGTCCATGCTGGTCGTGCAAGAGAAATTTGTAAAAGGTGTCGAGATCCGTCGAAGGATATTCTAGGACCGCACTGTGTTTTTTCGCTTCCTCTACCTTGGCCCTGTTCAGATCGGTAATGCTCTTCCAGATCTGGCCGAGGTCTTCGGTGAGCGCCAGCTCGCGATTGTAATAGCTGTCATCGGTCAAGAGTTCGCCCTGGATTTTGATCTTGTATTGCCGCAGGGCAATGTGGGCGGCGCCGGTTTCCTTTCCCAATTCGATCGCCTTCTTGAGCAGCAATTGCTCCGCCTCTTCGTTCGTTGCCACAATGCCGCCGGCCACGAAATAGGGAACGGACATCAGGATTCTGCCGCGGCGAAAAGTATCGCTGAGGTACAGGGGCAGAATTCCGCAGAGCGCAGAGTCTTGGTACGCGGCAAGCGGATAAAAGGGCAGGTTGTACATCTTTTTGAGCACGGAGGAATAATAGTAGCTGTGCCATGCAATCACGTTTGGGTTCGTGTCGACAAACCGATCCCAATCTGCCTTCCTGCTTTCCTCGAGAATTTCCACACGCATCCGGTGTCCCCCTAAAGTTGATTGCTTTCGTTGATAATCAGCATTTCTTTCCCGGAGGGATGCCGTTCGATCTTCGGGACATATTCGAAGTCGACCGACGTAGCTGTCGAAAGGTTCTTTTCAAGATGGCACCGGATATCGGCTTCGGTTTCGGGCGTAAAATCGGGCCGCGGCACGATTCGCAGATGAATGCTGCGATCCTTGCGATAAACGACTTGCCATCTTTCGATCGTCTGGCTTTGGCGCCCAATCATGAACGTGCGCATCCAGAAATTTGGAGAGAGCATGCGACCATCTCGGGTGAAGAAGACTTCGCCCGTTCGCCCCAGAAAGCTCTTTATTACCAGGAGTGACCGGCCACAGGAGCAATTCCCGGGAGCAACATCGCCGATATCGCCCATCTGATACCGGATGAAAGGCATGGGGGACCTATCGAGAGTAGTGACGATAATTTCTCCGGGGTGTTCAGGGGAGCTTTCCGCGCTATCCCGTTGACTCTCGACGAGGAGATCTTCCTGGTTGATGTGCAAGCTGCCCACGGGGCAGAAAAAAGCGATATGCCCCACCTCGCGGCTGCCATAGATATTCGTTTGCGCGCAATGGAAGACGCTGGATAGAAGAGCCTTTTCATGTTCGTAGAGGGGCGCAGCCCACGATATGGCAAGTTCCGGGCGCCAGGAGGCCATGTCTGGATTCGACCGCCGAATGTAGTCGGCCAACCCGGTCAGTGCGGAAGTAAATCCCCAGAGAACCTTGGGCCGAAATTCCTTTATTTTCTCGACGGAGAGCGCGTAATCCGGATCCGTCAGATTCACTCCGGGTAAAATCAGTTGGTGCCAAAGGCGCTTTCTCGCCAACAGGGTCTTGCTGTTTGGAAGGTAATCCGTTGAAATCCTGACCAGCCGTGCCTCCCGCACACCCGGCTTATGGCCAAACCAGTCTTTCAATCTCAGTTCCAAAGCCCAATTCCGGCCCGTGATCGTGCCATCCTCATAAAAGGTGACTGGAGCACCCGTTGAACCCGACGAAGTATTCTTCACTAGCTTGTGCTTGCGAAACCTTGCAAATGGCGCCGGCTGTCCGGGGCCTCGCGTGGATTGATCCGCAGAGGGGATGGAGGGCAAGTAGCGCGTGTCCAGAACCTCGCGGCAGTGATCCATCACGTCCTTGCGGGTCAGTGGAGGGATTTTCTTAATGTCTTCCAATGTTTTGATATCTCCCGGCAGGAGTCCGACTTCCTTGAACCGAGCAGTGTAGAATGGGCATTGCTTACCCGCATACTTTACGAGCTCTCTAAACTTTCTGAGCTGCATCTCCTGCAACTGCTCTTGCGGATACCGTTCGGACTTCCTCAATTCGTGGTAATGACGCAGGACACCCTTTCTGTTCATCGTGTAGTTCGTCAAAGGGAAAGTAATGTTTCCAACAACGAAATCATTGAAGTGCTCAAAAAAGCTCACTGCTTCACCTTCTTATACCGCCAAATGTCACGGCCCAGTATTCGGAAGTAATGAATATCGATGATCTCCCGGAAACCCACTTTTCTTGCCAATTTAAGCGAGCCGACGTTGGAGGTGAGAGCGCCGCCATAGAGGCGCTTAAACCCCCGCCTGCCAAGCTCCTCAAAAATCCTGTATCGGAGCTGAGAGGCGAGGCCCATTTGCCGGAAGTCTTTCATCACTGCAATCTGTTCGGACCATGCATCTCCCTTGCGAAAGGTCCGCTTCTTATTCACCAATGGCATAAACACTGCGCCGAATTCAATCAAGTTAAACCCCGCCACCTTCTCGCCTTGCAGGGCCGCGAGGCACACGGCGCCGGCCTGGATGCTTTCTTTCAATCCGCCCTGAAGCCATTCGTGATCCTTCTCAATCTGCGAGATGGCCTGATGGTCGTCCGGACTGAGAATCTTAAAGGTCAGGCCCTGTCTATCGAACTTCCCGGGAAGACGCGGCTCCGTGAGGTCGATCCGATATATCCGATACACTTGATGGGCGTAGAGTGCCTGAAACACATAAGCTAGACTCTTGGTTAAAGTAATCGACCAACCGTAGTCCTCTAGGTTTCGCCGAACTTTCCGGACAAGAAGAGAAGAGTTCATACCCTATTTGCTCGTCCGCGCAATGAAGGATTCTTACTACGCTCGTTCTACGTGGCCTTTCCAGGCTGGATGTGGTTCAAATTTCAGGTTCCTGGATTTCTGCAACTCTGCCAAGCTGAGAATTCGATCACCTTCGATCACTTCAATCTGCTCACGATTTCCCCGAAAGACCGGCCTCTTCTGCTGGCCATCTTCCAGTCCTTTCTTGATGAGCGGAATCTTATCAATGTCAAATCCCATGAGTGAGGCCGCGACCGCATCGATGGCAGCCGAATTGTAACCAGCGATCAACACGCCCGGTGCCAGCGGGTTGGGCGAGAGCGGGCCGTTTCCTTCGCCGGCCACGATTCCGTCAATCAAACAGAAATACTTGCGCTGCGGAGTGTCGCGCAGCTTGCCGTTCTTATCCGCGTAGAAGACGATCCGGTTTACATCCAGCAGGGTCCGCCAGAGCGTGTCGTTCCCGTACCACATCGCCTCATAGACGTCGTCCTTGAAGGGAATCACCTTATGCGTATCCCAAATGATTTTCTTGATCACCGCGAACATGAACTTTACGGGAACCCAGGACCGCGTCTGGATCTGGTCGTGCAAAACAAGGCAAACCCGCTTCCGCCAGGAAGGATGAATGTACTGGTCGCCTCCTTCCTCAACGGAACCCGTGCGAAAGTGCGGAAGGCTGTCCTTGGAAGCGGGCAGCCCCATAAAGTTTTTCAAGGCTAGCGTGACCGCGGTCCGGCGATGGGTTTTCAGCTTCGGGATGTTTATGATCGCGTCGCTTTCCAGCACGGATTTGGGGAACACATACTCGTGCCGGCCTTCGGAATGATGCAGGTACATCTTCTTGTAACTGGCGATGGCAATGCGGAGCCGCTTGGGATCGATATCCTTGAAGAAACTTTCATTCCCCAAGTCAACGGACTGGTAACCCAGAGGATCCTGGCCAACTTTCTTTCGTGCCCACTTGCCGTACATCCACGTTCGCACGCCGCGGACCGTGCGGAGGTCCATGCACTCGATGGGAATGGAGGTTTGCTGGCGATACCAGGTGAGAAGCTTGTCGATCCGGGACACCGCCATGGCTTCTTCAAAATGCGCAAAGATCACCTGAGAATCCCCGATGGTGATCTTTCCCTGATTCTTCAAAGCAATACAAAGATAATCAAGGATTGGCCGAATGATGGATGGGTGGATGATGACGGAAAAATATTCTTTCTTTTCCTCATGCATGTGCGAGACAGTGTTGGGTTTAATCAACACTTTCATGCCCGGCTGTACGATGTCGCCGAGGGGATTCCAATTCGGAGTTCCGAAGTTCTTCTGGTCCAGGCCTGCGCGATGCAGGGTCTCTCTGACCCAGGCGTAGACCTTGTTGTTCGGGTCAACGCCTTTCAAAGCATACTCGGGGTACCTTTCAGGAGGATCAAACGGGAGTTCCGTGGGGTAATCCTTGAGCCCCGTAAAGGAAACCGCAACTCTCTTATCCTGGAATAGAGATTCCATTGCCCCCAAAGTAGTCGCCGTTTGCATCGTGCCTCCGTGATTGGATTTGGTTCCATCTTAACAAATACCGGCAGAGTGGTATCGCGAGATATGCGTTCCGTGCTGAATCATTACTCAGTGGGTTCCTTGTGAAGAATCCTACGCGGGCTCTACTAGGCTGCGGGAAAATGTAGAAATTGCGCGCACGACCGTAGGACAGTGATAGTGGTGTTGTAGTGGGCGTTAGCCCGGGCATGCCGCCGGAAAGGGCGCTGCTGCATCCATCTTTCCGAAGACTGTTAAGATCGCCCCTCTATATGATACATGAGGCGTTCATTCTCGAGCCGCGCGTATGCGACGCGTGCTCGCTCTTTCTGTGGCCCTTGGATGCGCCATCTTCCGCTCTCAGAGACGAGTTTCATCTGGCTTCTTGCTCTCCACCAACTGTCGATTTCCATGGGAAGAGCGATCCAGATCTTTTCGTCCCGACGTAGTTGAGAGATATATCCCAGCAAATCCTTGTATATTTGCCGATTTTTCTCTTCGATGATGTAGTCGGGGTGAACGATGAAACTGATGAGACCGAATTTTTCGAGAATGAGGCGGACTTGTGTCTTCCAGAGAGTGAGAGAATTCTGCCGAAGGATGTAGAACAGCGGGTAATCCTGCGTCGTTGTCACCGGTAACTCAAGGATATCGCCGACAAAGTAAGGAAACACAGTACAACATCCACCCTGCTGCGGATCCAAATGAGCGACATTTGGAACGGACATCTCATAACTGAAATCCAGCGCAGGGAACCAGTCGAGATTGCGGTACAAAACTGCAGCTCGAAAACCACGGGCCCGGTAATTTTTGCCGTATTGATTGATCAGTTTTGCCCGGCGCAAGAACTCATCCCGATCAGAATAGAGATGCCCGTCGTGGTTCAGATCGTGAACAGCGACTTCGAATCCCCGCTCTCGAATATCCGCAAGAAGTTCTTCGGGCACCAAGTATCGATTCTCGGGAACGATTTGAAATGATGCCTTCATACCAAAGGAATCGTTGATGTCCATTAATTGGGGACAGAAATCACGGCCGGATTCCGTCTCTACGTCGTGCGTCATCAGCACGCAACCAGGAGCTCCCTCAGGCCAAAACCAGATGAAGGGAATCTCGCTGATCCCTTGAGCCTTCATCGAAATCACAAGAAGTCTCTCGAGGATCTCTTCTACGGAACGGTCCACCGGCCAGCGGGGGAAGAATTTTCTTTGCCAGCCACGCAAATACAGTCGCTGAAAGTGCTTGCGGACGGCGACGGGCATAAGCGGGCGCAGGGCGTAGTAAGCACCTCGCACAACTTTTTTGGCAATGTGCCTGGTTCTGCTATGGTTTGGGTTTGATGCGTATCGCTCCAGGCGCAAATTCTCAATCACCTTCGTCGGTTCAAATGGCAACTTGATCGTAGCCCCGTCGACCTGTACGTCCTGAGCTGCATCATAGAGAGAATCCGTGGGATGAATGCTCCGAAAGCCGGCAGCAGATTGCCCATAGCAAATCGCCTCTTGCCCGAAGCGAAAGAATCCTGTGTCCTCGGACAACTCACCCGCCAAGCTAAAATTAGCAACGCTTTCGGCGCATTTATATCGATCGATAAGTGCTCGGTTGAGCATAACTTTCCTGCCGGTTAGCTTTCTGAATGCAAGGCCAGCACCACTTCCGTATAGCCCGTAAGGCTTGTGTTATCTAGCAGATAGCTTCAAGTAGTGCCAGCATATAGTCTGGAAATGCCAAAATTCTTCCCGTGCCGAGGATGCGAACTTCTTCTTAGAGGACTGTTTTTCACCATCTGAACGCTCCCCAGCATTTGCGAGTAGAGGCGGTGCCCCTCTTAGCTTTCAGCCAATATGAGGATAGAGCAACCTTCCCGCCGTGACAAGATATCGGTCGGGCAAATAGGAAACAACCAGTTTAGCGATCCGCGTCGTCCAGGTTGCACTTGAGCTCCGTGCCCTGCTCGCAGGGAATTTCATATAAGTCAACGTCGATCGAGAGGCCCCTAACCGGTCTTTAAACTGGACCAGCCCGGAATTGTCTATATCTGACCTTCCCAGGTCAAGCTCCCCAGCGCCTTCTTTTTTGGCGTTTTCGATTGTCTTCCAGAGCAGAAAAGGCATCCCCCCGAGATTATGGAACTCGGCGTCGGAACAGCCATACTTGTAAACAAGCGTATTCTTGTACGCGAGGATGAGTACCGCAGCAATCGGTCTCTCATTTTTGCAAGCTACGCGGATCGTGAGTTTTTCACGCATGCAGTCCGCCAGATTCTGGAACCAATTGATTGGTGCGGGAGGAAGTTCGTGCCGGCGCCGAGTGAGCAACATCAGCCGATAGAATTTGCCGAGCAGGGCTTCCGACCTTCCCTCCTCATAGATCAATCCCTCCCGTTCGGCACGTCGGATTTTTCTTTGCATTGAATCCTTTTGCAAATTACGGAATAACTGGTCCAGCCTGGGACGAAGATCCACTTTGTGGAGATAAAACGATTCTGCTGCAGCAAAGTTCCCCCAATCGATGGTCGAGCTTTCCAGCGGCCGGATTTCGACTCTCTTTAATCTTTCGTCCACCTGAATGCGCTGTAAACCATGCAGTAGGGATGAGAAATCTTCTTGCCGGTCGACTAGAGGATCGCAGTGATCCGAAAATGGCAATGACACTAAGCGCCGCCCCGTGAGCCAACTATGGATACGGCAACCGACCAGCCCGCTGTTTAGGTCCGAGCCCGGGCGAGAAGTAGAATAGGCGACCGGCTCATATCCATAAGTTCGGTGCAGCGCCTCGAGCCACCCCGGCGTGTGAAACACGCTCGCCCGCGGATGCCGCTCGAGAAACTCCGCCCATCGCGGATCTTGGGTCGGATCAAAAGCATAAACCGTGCTCATATTCCGGCCTGTTGCACGATGATTCCTCTCAGAAGATTCTTGTGTGATGACACCGGGTTAGGAGCCGGAGCCACTTCGTCTTTTTCGGCATTGCGATAAAACTTATGGTCTTTCCTCCAAATATCCGGAGATCGAACCCATCTAAAATCCGTCCACCGGCGGGCGCATCAAGGCCGCGCGAGTGCCTCACCTCGCGACTATTACTTGCAATAGCATGCCTTAGGTGTCTCCCGAATATCGCATTCCATTGAAGGAGGCATTAACTGTTCACAAGTACAGGTCTCGCTCCTGCTCGTAATCTGTTCGCTTTGCCAGTAGGTTTCAACCCAAGTCGAGAGTTAAGCTGCTTAAGGATGAAGAAGTATAATTAGCCTTGGTCGCTTACGCAAAGGAACTTGCGCCATAGGTGGCATGGTTTTGTAAGAATATGAGATATGTCTTCCTTGGAAGTGGTGAATACTTTCCCCTGCGAGCGGGGGCGAGTGGCGGTGCTGTTTTCAACAATAGCGTCTGCAACGAGCGGTCACATCGATTGTATTCTTTTTACGAGTTTTCAATGAAACCAGTCAACGGCGCGGGTTCTGTATTCATCGGGGCATCGAGGAGCTGACATGAAACGCAGGCGATTGCTTCTATTTTTCCTCATTTTGCTGTGCTTTTCTACGTATTCCCATGCCCAGAATGCGAACGGGATCATCGACCCCAGCCGCGCCATGGACTGGTCAAATGTGAGAATTCCAGGCGGCGTCCCTGTTCGCAACAATATCTGCGCGTCGCTGACCTCTTCAGCCACCAGCGCAACAATCAACGCGGCCATTGCCGCGTGTGCTAACGGGCAGGTCGTTTCCCTGGCTGCCGGAACCTACACCATCGCAAACGGAATAGACTTTGGCTCGCACAACAACGTGACACTTCGAGGAGCGGGCCCGACGCAGACCATCGTGAAGTTTACGGGGGGAGTAGGATGCTTAAGCCCTCTTTCAAACGGCGCGGATGTGTGTGTGCGGCTGGCGAGCGGCCTTGTCTGGATCAGCGCGGCGGTGCAGCCGGGTGGGTCACACGCAGCGAACTGGACGGGAGGCTACGCGCAGGGCACAACGTCAATCACCCTCGATACAATTGGAAGCGCAGGGAATGCGCTTACCGTGGGAGAAGTTTTATGGCTTGACCAGCTCGATGATGCCTCCGACACCAACGGCGTCTATACCTGCCAGGTATTCGGTGCTTGTGGAAACGACATCGTAGGCGGCGCGGGGCGCAGCGGGCGCGGACAGGCCGAAGCGAAGCATGTTACCGCCATCACTGGGAGCGGGCCGTATACTGTCACCATCACGCCTGGTCTCTACGGCACAAACTGGCGTTCTGGGCAGACACCCGCAGCTTGGTGGGTCGGTCCCGAAGTCACTGGCGTGGGCATCGAGAACTTGACGCTCGACCACACGGCAAGTGGCACTACCATTATGAGTGGCATTTCCTTCAAAGGCTGCGACCAGTGTTGGGTCAAGAACATCCGGTCAATCAATGCCAACCGCAATGCTGTCTGGTGCTACCAAGATACGCGGCTGGTCGTCCGCGACAGCTATTTCTACGGCACGCAGAATGCCAGCCACTTGAGTTACGCCTTCGAGGGTTTCACCTGCGCCGACCCATTGATTGAAAACAACATTTTCCAGCACCTTCCTGAAGACACGATGATGGACGTAACGATGGGCATGGTCGCCTCGTATAATTACGACACAGATCACGATTACGTGAACGCCAACTGGCAGCAAGCAGGACATTACGCACACTCTGTCGGCACATTATTCAACCTGCGCGAAGGAAACGTCAGTGACGGCTACACCGCCGACAACATTCACGGCACCCACAACCAAGAGACTCTCTTCCGCAACTACTTCAGCGGGCGCGACGGAACGCGCACTTTGCAGACAGTTCCTATCCTCCTCTACACTCATACGCGAGGCTACAATGTTATTGGGAACGTCCTGGGCACGTCAGGCTACCACACGCACTACGAGGACAGCATCGTAAACGGGCAGACAACCGCCAGCGAAAAGACCATATATGTGCTCGGCTTCTGCCAGAACGTGGATAACATCGCTATCTCGGATTGCTCGGTAAACGGCACCACGATGTTCCGTGACTCGCTGACCCAATCCTCCTTAATGCGCTGGGGGAATTACGATGTAGTGAATGGGGCAGTACGCTGGGACAACGCAGAATCCTCACCCGCCGCCGTGACCTACATCAATGCTCAATCCACCCCTAGCAATCACAACCTCCCGGCATCGTTTTATCTCTTTTCACAACCTGCCTGGTGGTCAACTCCTTGGGGCACCCCGCAGTGGCCTGCAATTGGGCCTGATGTGACAGGAGGAACAGGCCCAGGCGGGCACGTCTATTTAATTCCCGCACAGCTCTGCTACAACAACACTTCGAAGGACACCAATGGAGTCCTGAACTTCGACGCGAGTGCGTGCTATGCATCCTCATCAGCAGCAGCACCGGCACCTCCGACGAATCTCAGTGTTTCTGTTCAATGATGTATCCCTCGCGCTGAGCACGTGGGGTTCTCTTAGCCTAGGCCCGCTCTGTGAGAGAGGACCGATCCGGCTATCACCAGAGGCGCTTGCCATGTCCTCCAGGTCTGCCTCCGCGGAACGCGCACTGATCCTTGAAGTGTCCCGACAATAGTCGGCCTCGGTTGAGATGTTCCTGTCAGCCTAACCGCTCCGCCCCGGGCAGTGGAGGCGCGGCGACAGGCTGAGAACGCCTCGTGAGCTTTTCCCAGGGAACGATCTCGTGCAAAAGCCTTCCGACCTGATAGAGAGGTGCACAGCCCTTGTGCAATAGAATGACCGCGCCGACATACAGGGCTCCAAATAACACAGAGACCAGCACAATACGGATGACGGCCCCAACCGAACCCGACGCCGCGACGATTGACGGCATTCTTCGAATGATCAGGGCCGATGCGCAGCCCGCCAGCAGCGATGCAAGAAGGTACCTCCACACGACAGCGATCACCGGGGCGATCCCAAGCTGTATTGGCCTCCCCGCGTACCAAAGCGCAGGAATCGTGAGAATCCAGAAGGACGCAGCCCAAGCCACAGCAATTCCCTCAGGGCCCCACAAGAGTCCTAGTAGAAACAACAAGCCCGTGACGGTGAACTCTACGATCCCCCAGCGGAACCAGCGGTCGGCCCTTCCAATGGAAAGATGGATCCATCCGTGGGTGCCGTAAAGAAGCATGACCCCGATCCCGGGCCCGAAAAACGTGAAAATCCTGCCCGCTGTTTCCCACCCTGGCCCCAGCAGCAGGCGAATCACGTCCTTCCCGACCAGAGTCAGATCCGCGCCCAACCCCATGCCTACAAACGCCATCACTCCCAGCGAGCTAAGAAGGTACCTGGTGTACTGTTTGGGATCCCGTCTAAAGCGACTCAAGGCCGACACGGCGACGGAGGTGAGAGATGACACGAGTAAGCCCGCCGGAAGAGCAAATAAGTCGTACGCTTTCTTGTAGAAGCCGAGAGACTGCGCTTCAAATCGCCAGCCGACCAAGAGGTTGTCCATATTGCGGGCGAAGTAATTGAAGCTAAAGCGTGCGTAAACGCTCAGCGCGAACCGGACCATTGATGCCGTTCCGGTTACGCGCCGGGGACGGCTGGGGATCCATCGGCAGAGCGACCAAGCCCCGATGGCCTGTGAAAGAGGCTGGGCGACGCCTCCGGCGACCAGTGCCCAGTACCCCCACCCTGCCCAGCTGAGGGATACGGATACAACTACCGAAACAAAGCGGGCGAGTATGTCGTTGGCAGACACTAAAGAGAAGCTCATGGCCCGCTTAAGGAGGGCCAAGTGCTGGACCGAAGTGCTAGTGATAAAGATCGTCAAGGACATCCCGATGGCAACGTGCGCCACGAGTGGATTGCCATAGAATCGTGCCAAGAGATTTCCTGCCCCGGCGAACCCGATGGTAAGAAGAAGGCCAATGCCTACATTGATCCAAAACAGGTTACTTGCCAAAGCATGATCGATCTCCTCCCGCTGGAGGATGGCCTCCGTAAACCCGTTCAGCCCAAAGTTCATGAGAAGCAGGCTGAAAGTCGTGACCATGGTGACCAATCCGAAATCCTTCGGAGTGAGGAGTCGAGCCAAGACAACGGTGGAAATGATTTGAATGCCTAATCCTAAGACCGAAAACAGCACTGTAACTGCGGCGCCTCGGACGGCTAATCGGCGCACCCCGTCCGCGGCAGGCCGAAACGCGCCGTTTGCATCGAAAGGCTTCAATTAGCCCCCTTACGCAACCCGACCCCAGCCGCAAGTTCAACGTGTGGCCTGCAGTCAGTGGAGCTATCAATGTAACGAAGGTCGAGTGGGGACAGGTCTTCCGGAACGGAAGGTTCCGGACTGACGGTTATCGCCAGCAGGAAGGCGATCCATACAGGGTGCATCATCTTGAATGCTGCCTCCGTGAAATTATAGGCGACCGCGACGACGAAATACGCCAGCCTCAGGCCGCCTGCACTCTCCTGCCGGCGGACTGCGGAAGCAACACTGCGGTACCCGGTGATCAAAACGACGGCGAGCAGGCCCACCCCCAACCACCCTAAATTCAAGAAGACCTCAAGGTAACCGTTATGTGCCTGGTTCACGTGATTATAGTAGATGGTCCACATCTTTTCGAGTCGCGGCCCGACCCAGAACGTCTCGTAGCCGGTTCCGAACATCGGGTTCCCGCTCATGTTGAGGACCTGACTCCAAATTGCGGTCCGGCCAGTGAGCGTAGCGTCTCTTCCCATATTCTCCAGGAGGCCACTGCCGATGTTGAGGAACAGGGCAGAGAATGCAACGGACAGCTCCGCCGCTACGAAGAGATGCAAAAATGCTGGTTTTCGGACCAGTTCCGGTCGACTCGCCACGAACATCACGCCGCCCGCCAAGAGGAAACATGCGAAGGAGGTGACCGAATTGGCTTTCCAGATAAACCACAATGACATTGCTAGAAGGATGCCGTGGGCAATGAGCGGCCCAGCCCTGCGAGTACCCTTTCTGCCTCCATACATCTTGAGAAAACGCCACGCCGATGCGAGTCCGAAGATCAGACAGATTGTTCCGAGAAGGTTCTTGCTCGTTGTGACGCCAGTCCAACCAGGCGTCCCGTCCCAGCTATATGCCCGCCCCAAGTCAGGGTAATACCTGATCAACAAGACGGAGAGAGGCAAGAGCACAAAACCCGCCCGCGCGAGGAGGCGCTTGAGCGCTGTCAACGGATGAGGATCACTCAGGACGACCAGGACCATCACGAGGTCACCCAAGGCTCTGATCCAGCGCTTGAAGGATACGTCAGGGTAGTCGGACCAGAGAATACTTACGCCACAATAAAGGAAATACAAAAGGATGGGAGTATTCGCTCGGAGGAGCAGCCATATCTGGCGCCGTCTCATAAAAAGCGCAATTACGCCAAGCACCAAGAGTCCCGTCAATACGTACCGGTCCAAAGGACTCCCCTCGAGGTAGGGGTCGCCAGAATCCAGCCGTGGCGCAGTCTGGAACCACTCAGAAACGTTTCGTGACGCTGCGATCAATAACCACGCGATGGGAATCCAAAGAGCTTTGGAAGTCCGGACCTGCGGATCACGATCGAGCAGGAAAAGCACCATGATCCCGAAGCCAATGATGGCAATCTGCGGGGTCATCGCTGCTCACCTTTGAGTACCAGTGGCCGTGTCTCTAATGGAAAGCGCATAGTCATTTCTGGTCAACCACACTCTTGCGCGAGTTTATTCCCGAGGGTTGTTTCTGAAAAGCCTCGCGATGGCTGGCGCCGAGCCTAAGGGCACTGGCTGGAGCAGAGCTTTGCTCGGGCATATCTTTCCCCGATTCCTCTGGAATAGGTCGATGTTTCTCCAAGGACGCGCGACTAGATGATGGCATTTCCAGCCGGGCATCATTAGGCCATTAGCGACGCTCAGATTAGTCAGGAAAAAACCACTTTGTAGAAGCGGTCGACAGCGGTTACCTTTGCTCGCGCGCGATCGACCACCTCCACCGACAAGAGGGTGAGAGCAAGGGCCATGAGGAACGACATCCCCAATATACTAGCCCTTAGATTGCCGTGCCCCAAGCCTCTGTAGAGCAGTTGGAGGATGGCGATCTGGGCGATATACCCAAAGAGAGAA
Source organism: Candidatus Acidiferrum sp. (assembly GCA_041476465.1). Taxonomy (GTDB): domain Bacteria; phylum Acidobacteriota; class Terriglobia; order Acidiferrales; family UBA7541; genus Acidiferrum. The sequence goes on from JBGOTL010000002.1 coordinate 50,703, forward strand.
TACTTACCAAGGAGGATAATATGGCGCCGAATCCTGCCAGGTTCACTGTTTCCAGAACCCAGGAGGTAAATGACCATAAGGCTAAGACAGACGCCGAGAATTTGCAGGGGATAAATCACATTCCAGATGGATATCGCTATCGCGTAACACAGGTAGGCAAAAGCAAGCATGTAGGGGTGCCTCAAGAAGCCGTTAACCTTCCCGATGGGGAGGTATCCGGAAATCACACCGAGCAATCCGATGGCAAGAAGCTCCAAGTTGGAACTATGGACACCATATAAACCCAAAACAAAGGCAGATAGCAAGAAACAGACGCAAACGGCATAAAAAGTATACTTATACAATCGGCAGGCAATCAACAGAAACGCCGATAACACCAGCAGATAACTGATCGGGACGAGGATATAGAATGCAACTATCTTCCCCGTCGCAGCGAATAAATTGTTTCCCAAAACATAAATCGGAACCATATTGCTAGGTGATAAGTACTCAAAGGACATCTTCGCGCTGTGGAACCCGGAGAGCAACAGGCTCCTGCCCACATTTAACAAGAGGAACACTGCCAATATCTTCAATCCCCTGCGCATCAATCGCTTGGGGAGTCTCGGATCATCTACTCTGTATTTGGAAAGATATACGTTTGAGATCAGAAACCCGGTGATGAAGATGAACGAGGGCGTTAGAAACCTTAAGTATCGGTAATAAAATCCTTGAGTCCCGACAAAGTAGTTTAGCCAATGATAAAGCACCATGATTAGTACCAGTGCGCCTTTGGTGTAATCGAGTGCTGGAATACGGTCGGTCTTGCTGTGAGTTGCGATCATCGTTTGACTCCCTAACGCGATGTCTAACGGCATCACTCGAGTCAGATCCGAGCCTGCAGATAGTCTCGTGGCGGACTATTGGGGCTGTGAGAGCTGCCAGGTGATCTTCAAGGAGTTTCAATGGAATTGTGTTCCCCGATGGATCGCCTTGAGCACTCCGGCAGCCGATTCAGCATGCATCAAGAAAAAGTCGGTGCACGAGCTCCAGAGTCAACAAACTGTGGATTTCATTGGTGTAATTCCTGTTCCCCTGCAGGTGTCCATTCACTATGAACTCGACGCTTTTCCTATCGAGGTATGGCCTGGACAAAGTTTTCTGGTCCAGCAGCATTTCTCGAACATACCCGGACAGAGCGTCGCGGTACCACACGCGATAGTGGGCAAACTTGTGCCTCCCGAGGAAAAGGCGTTCGAGGTGAAACGGCGAGAAGAAATGATCGATCTGGGCCACCCACTGGGGCATACCGTAGTCGTAGGCGTATTCTGCCTTGAAGGTGAATTCCTGGAGATTGCGGACGGCAGCTGAGGATAAACGTCCTGGGCCTCCAGCGAGGCCACGGTCGGTTCGGATCTGACGAAGAGCCGCGTCCCCGTCGGCAATCAACCGCAGGCAGACGTCGTTGTTGACGCAGGCGGACTCCGGGGCACGGAAAACCGTCCGCACGAAGTCGTTGTCGAGATACGGCGAGCGAAGGGAAAGTTGCGTCTGCTCTAGCGCCAGCAGACCGTAATGGTGCCAAGGGGCCTGCCGAAACACGGCGAAGGAAAGCGGGTGAACTTGGAGAAGCTCAGCATATGTAGCTTCCGATTGGCGAAGATAAGGCAGCAACTCGGGGCTGAACAATCCGGGTAAAGGCTGCACCGGCTTGAATGCCCGAACCCGTCGGAGTACCTCTCCGCCATAGTTTCCCGTCATCCTGACAGGGGCAATCCGGCGGGCTCGCTCATTAACGAAAAGGTCAGCGGAACGGCTCACGTTAGCACAACCGTCGGTGAGGTAGACGGTGCGTTCTGCGTATTGAGGAAACCGTGAAAGGAACTCGTCGCCTACAGGGATCACTTCGTGGGACTGCCCGCATGCCGCAGCCACTTTCCGTGCAATACGTACATCATGACAATCACGGAACATGCCCCCGAAGGAGTAACACGGCATGGATCCCGCGGCAAATTTCTGCCACGCCATGATCATCCGGGTGTCTAAACCCCCAGTTAAGGACATGCCGATCGGCGCCTTACCACTGAAGTACCGTGGAAGGTTTTGTGAGAAAATCTCGCGCAGTTCCTGATAGTATGATTCAGGATCTAGAGCGACCTGATCCTCCCACTCTCGCGCTTGGAAGTAGGTTGTTTTCCGCTCGATTGACCCGTCACGAAATATCCAGGAGGCCGCAGGGGGCAGGACATCTATTCCCTTGAACAGCGTGCGGTTCTCCAAAACACAGCCGCAGGAGATGAACTCCCCCAGGCTGCGAGAATCGGCCACCCGGAGTTCGGGACGAACCGCGAGAATCGCCTTTGCTTCCGCGGCAAAATAAAAAGCTTCCTTGGACTGATGATAGTAGATGCGGTGCATTCCGTAGCGATCGTTGAAGAGCATCGCCGTGCCGCTGGATCGGTCCGAAAGAAACCCGTGAAATCTTCCGTTTAGGCCAACCGGGAAGCTCTGATCTTCCTCGTAGAGGTGCACCAGGTAGGAAGGTCCCTCCGCCTGTACCGCATGTCCCCGCTCTTTGAGAGCCTGAGCCATCCCTCGTTTTGGAAAGTCTTCTCCGGAGAAAACGAGAACGACATCTCCTCGTTCATTGCGAAGCGGCATCCCGTCTGAAAAGGAGTTTTTCCACCCCGTCCATCCAACATACACTCCCGACGACGCGTCCACCCATGTTCCCTCGGAGTAAGAGGACTCGTGGCGAATGGCCTCAACCATCTTTCTTAGTTGCGGTTCGGCCCATTCGCGAGGCATTTTGGTGACAAGACCAATGATTCCAGGCATTGCTACCTTTCCTAGGAAGAAGTTGCAACAGAGCGGACTTTGCGGTTGTACCAGAGCTTTCGAACTTCGCGGAGCTTGCCTATTAGGGGTTCCGGAAGATGGTCAATAAACTTCTTATGCAAGCCCAAGCGGAAGGCAGCCCGACCGATGAAAGTTAAAGGAACGTAGTAACGAGGCACATCAATGCGTTGGAACCCGTTGTTCTCTTTAAAAATGCTCAGACTGTCGTCCTGCTTTTTGCCATAGGAGAAGCTCTGGTAGACGAGATACGCTATGCCGCGTTCGGCACAGGCGCGAACGGAATGCGCGATTAGTGCATTCGTCGGAGCCTTGTCCCTGTGCTTGATCATTGCGACAATGTTCATCAGGTTCGCTTGCGTCCGAGTTTCGTCCCATGTCAGTTTGGCAAAACCAATCAGCCTATCGTCGAGAAACGCCCCGATGAAAATACTGCTATCAAGATAAGTTGCCTCTTCTCTGTATACCGTTTCGATGTCCTTCCCAAAGTGGGCGTTCCGCTTTCCCTGGCGGACGGAACTTTCGTTGTAGATGTCCCAGATGCCCCGAACAAGAGAATCATTGAAAGGTACTTCTCGGAGTGTCACCCCTTTCTTCTCCGCCTGCCGGGCCCTATTCCGAGGGAAAGAACGGATCTGTTTCATAAACCAGTGGTCGAAAGTAGTTACCGGCAGTGCGGCGAAGTTGTCCCACTCCATCGGGTATGCATATTTCGGAGATGATTCAGGCAACTTCTGCATAAATGTGAACAGGTCCACCCGAGTGCCGCACTTGCGCAAACCTTCGAGCACTGGCTCTGGATCATCCAAGAAATGGTATTTGTCGGCATCGAGGCGAGCAACCCGCAACAATCGGCCCTTGATCCGAATATCTCTGCCACAAAGTGAAATCACAAATAATCTCCCTTACTCGTGTGCGGGCGGTTCCTCAAACAGATGCACATCCCTGGCTAGGCTCTCAACCGTTACTTTGGCTACCTGTCAGGAGGGCTCGATCATGCCTTCTCCTGCATTGCCTCACTTGCGCTGTGCACGGAGGCCTCAGGAAAAGGCCGATCCTTTAACTGCGAAGCATTCAGTTGAGCAAAAATGGCGTCCATAATTCTGGTCGTGAGGAGAATCTCCCGATACGGAATTGGTACCGGCCCATCTTCGCTGACCGACCGATAGAAAGACTCGATCAGGAACTTCATGCCGGACTTCATCTGGAAGTCACTCCGCAGGAATGTCCCCATGTTTGTTTTGAGATTCCCGAGATACTGTCCCGCGAAGTCGAGGGGGGGCATGAACTTCTCCACGTAGCTCTTATATCTGTCACCGCGAAGCTTGATGAGTGTTTCCTGGTCTTGATCCAGAATCAGGCCGTTCTTTGGCCCGTAGATTCGGAACTGATGGAGAGAGGGCCTCATTTGCGATGAGAAGGTGAAATAGGCGGTGGTGCTCTCATTTTCACTGATAATAACTCTCAGTTCATCAATGATCTCTTCTTCTCCCAGGCTTTTGAGAAGCGGGCTCACAAACCCATGCGCGATCACTTCAGGCGATTCGCTTGTCATATACTCCGCGATACGAGCGATGCCGTGGCAAATGATATTCTGAAGCAGCTTTCCCGGCAGCCTCCGCACCCAATGTCGCTTGTCGCCTAGAAGTGCTCCCGCGTATGCGGAAGGACCTAGCTCATAGCAGTAATAACTCTCCATGTGCACAGGGCCTCCTCCCAGGAAGCCGCTCTGGACCAGAGTTCGCATGCGTCTTGCGGCATGTCTGAATTGATCATCGTGCCCAACCGTTATTTTGAGCCCGGTATCCTCAGCAAGTGTAATCAATTTTTGCGCATCTTCCGCATTCAGGGTGAAAGGTTTCTCCAAATAGACGTTGCACCCTGATTCCAAGCATTGCCTTGCAATGGAGAAATGACTATCGGGCGGTGTCGTAATATGAACAACATCCGGCTGTGCTTTTGTTAGGAGTTCCTGCAAGTTGTCAAAATACTGTTTCGCCGGATATCTCTCATGGAGCTGACGCGCCATCAAGAGTTCTTTGTCGCAAACTCCTACGATCTCACATCCTTCGATCCTTTGGATCTGCGACGCATGCGAATCGGCGATCTTTCCGCATCCGATGATGGCAACCTTAAGCATCGCGCCCTCCGTTGCGGCAGCTCTCGAAGTACCGCCTGAGTCCCTCTTCCAGAGAGACCCGCGGCTTCCAGCCTAGCTGCGTTTTCAATTTTTCATTACTGTAGTGCGTCTTCTTCCAATAGACATGCCAAGACCTGCGATTGAATACGGGTTCCAACTGTCCCTCGGACCACGCCGAGTATCGCTCCCACAGATAGCAGAAGACATAACTCAAAATGTGAGGCACATAGATTGATTTAAACCGTCTTACATTCCGTTTGTAGAGGCGCAAGAAACGCCGGCTGGAAGGAAGATTGTCATCAACTACATTAAATACGTCACCATCGGCCGCTGCCCTTTGCAACCCGGCGAGGGCGATGGCTTCCGCACAATTGTCAACGTAAGTAAATGGAATCTTGTTCGAACCACCGAGGTGCAGGAAAACACCAAATGTGCCGAGACCCACCCGGCCAGTGATGCCGCCATTGCCGGGGCCATATACATATCCTGGTCGAACAATCACATAGGGCGTCCCGTACTTTCGTGCGTATTCGGTTACGATCTCGTCTTGTTTCACCTTTGCGAAGCTGTAGGCGTCTCCGCGAAGCTCAGGCCGCGTCTCTACCGGGCAGGTCTCATCCAAAACTCTCCATCGAGGTTTGTGCCTATTGCTGTATACGGAAAACGAGCTAACATTGACAAACCGTTTCAAGTGTTTGTTCCGCGCGTTTGCTTCCAGAAGATTTCGAGTTGTGACCACCGAATTCATAAACGCGTCAGGAAAGGATTTCTCCCCTCTGCCTGCAGCCAAATGAAAGATGACCGCAACGTCTTTAGTAGCAGCAGCACAATCCTCAGGCGACAAAAGATTGCCATTGATTACTTCAATTCGCGCTCCGTCGCACCGGCCACCATAGTGGGCTTGCATCTTGGCCAGTTTGCTCGAGGATCTGGCGAAACAGCGCAAGTTGCGAAACCCAAGGTCCAGCAGAGTCTCCACGAGTCTGGACCCAATAAAACCAGTTGCACCTGTCACCAGGATCGGATCGTCCAGTCCAATAATGAAAACGTCGTTTTCTAGTTGGCCCAAATCTCTTTCCTAATCCGTGACATATGCTTCTTTAATCGGATTGATACCCAAAACCCCAAGAACTGCGCCAACATGATCAAACAGTTTGATGCATAGAGCCATGAACCTGTGCTGGCCCAACAGTAGCGCAAACGGCAGGGCCAACACGTAAGTTGGGATGGCGATACTCGATCTCAACACGTCGCGCACCCCAAAGGTCGAATGAGCCACGGAACTTGCCCCCCGGAGCAAGGCTTTCCTTAGCATGAATGTGCGATTCCAGCGAATCGGGGGCACAACTTCGAACGCGACGGCTTCATCGCACCAAATGAAGACGTATCCCTTCTCGATCATTCTTCTGAAAAAGTCCTGGTCTTCTCCGGTCCGGAACTCCGGTCTGAACGGCGGTTCGTCTGCCGTGAAAAGCCACTTCTTCAGGAGCACATTGCCGGTCCGTCCCTTTCTCCAGTCGATGACAAAGCCTGTCGAGTAAGTCGGCCGTTCGTAGAACTTCCCCTTACTAACCCACTTTGGCGGCTTTTCGTCGAAATGTGGCTTGACTGGACCAAGCACCCCGTCGACGTTGTATTTCTTGCATGTCTCGAACAACGTAAGCAACCAGCGTTTGGTCGGATACTCATCATCGTCGAGGAAGGCGACGAAGTCACCGGTGGCGTTCTCAACGGCTTTGTTCCGCGCCAGCGCGATATTCTGCCGAGGCTCAACGCAATATTTGACGGGAATAGCCGACGCAGCTGTGAAACCCCGCACCGCGGACTCGGCTGAGCGCAGGCAATCGTTGTCGGCGATCACGATCGAAAAGGTGAACAGATCTCCGGTTTCCTGGCCGCTCAATTCTTTGAATAGGCGCTCTAGCAGTTGCGGCCGCTTGTACGTGCACACGCACACGCTAATATGTTCAGTCAGGTTCGTCATTGCATCTAGGGGCATACGTGCTGCCGTACCTAGGTTTCATCGATTGCTTACCTTTCCGGGGAATGCCGGCCGCCGCAAAGCGAAACGTGGCGCAATCGAAAGATCTCCGGCGCGGCGGAAAATCTCGCCTTCGGTCAGGAATCGATATTCATCTGGGTTGACGGGATGCGTCTCCATTTCAACTGTAAACTGGCGAGCCAGGGAGAAAATCCGCTGTAAGCGGCTCGGAGGCTCCAGCGGCGGCAGTGAGAAGAAGAAATCGGTGACACGATGGCGCCGGGCCAGCATGCGGTCCACGATTCGGCGATAGAGACGGTTCCACGAGCCCTTCTCTCCCGGCTGGAATGAAAAATTCCGCCGAACAAGGGTTCCGCGCGGGAGCAGCCCGGCCAGCAGCACGTTGGTGCAGAGGTGCATATGGTGATGGCCGTCGAGACGGTCAGGCTGTGCTCCATAGAGGCGGCCAAACTCCTCCCGCTGCGCCTCTACGACGTACTCGAAGGAACGCACGAGCCACGGATGAAAAACGACCCGGGCAAAGCGGTTTTGCAGCAGCCAACGCGCGAGCTCGCGTTGGTGTTCCGCGAGCCGCGCGGGACAATTTGGAGCCGAAAACGGTGTCGTCAAGTTGAGATGGAGGCCCGTGTCAATCCCACGCTGACGGGCGACGGTCGCGGCCCGCTCGGAATCCTCCATGAACATCATGGCGCTCACCGAAGAGACGCTTCCACAAAGGATGCACTCCAGGGTTCGCTGGGTCGTCTCGTGATCCCGCCCCCAATCGTCGGCATTCACGATGAGAAGGCCTTCTTGAAACGCTTCGCCACTCCGGGGTGCTTGTACCGTGGACGGCGCAGTGCTGTCAGGAGACATGGTTTCCAACGGCACGGAGAGGCTGCCAGACGGTGCCGGGATGGCATCTGCTTCGCGCTTCATCGGGTCGCCTGCTTCAGAAAGCTTTCTGAGGGGGCTCATGCGCATGGTCGCTTCGGCGGCACTGGGCTTGTCCATGAGCTCAAGCGCTGCATCTGCTCACGCCTGCGGAACTCCACCATCTCACGGGAAATCGGCCTTTTTGTGCGTCGAACCAGCGCCCAGAAATAACCGGCCCCCAGCAATAGCCCTCCGATGACGAAAGGCCTTTTGGTCATTTGGTAGACCGTGCGGAAGAGTTCCCAGATCGGATGGCCGCCAAGAGCGTAGTCCTGGGCGCCGGTTCTAAACCTTGCCTTCAAAGCACCGCGTTCAGCCGTCCCGATCGGTCGGTGGTGGAGACACACTTTCTCCGTAAACGTTCGTGTCTTCCAACCTTTCATCCTCGCGGTGATGACCGCAATATGATCCACGCCGCCGCCCTTAACTGGGACATATCCACCGATCGCATCAAAGCATTCACGCCGAAAGAGCTGGCAACAGCCGGATACGTGCTCGATGCTGACGATACGATAGTCGTAGGTTTGACCTGAGCCGCAATCCTTGAACGGCGTTCCCACCAGCCCTAGCGTGGAATCCTCAGCCAGTTTCGAAAGCAAGAAAGAAAAGTAGTCTTCGTCAAATGAAATGTCGCCGTCCAGACTCCCGATCACATCATATTTTAGGTCTTTCATTCCGGCGTAGCCGGCGTTGAAGGCATAAACTTTTCCGGCAAAATTCCGTTCGCGGCGCTCGGGCATGCGAACCAACCCAATCCATGCGTGCTGCGCCGTATATTTGCGCACGATGTCGTCCGTGCCATCAGTTGAACCGTCGCTGACGATGACCCATTTGGCCGGTCGGACCGTCTGAGCCACTACGGACTTAATGGCCAGTTCAATGAACTGTGCCTCGTTCCGTACCGGGGTAATAAGAACGTAGATAGGGAAGGCTAGCATGTCTTAACGAAAGCAACTGAATCTTGGGTCTGGGGACCTTTCATCGCTGCGTCCGATTCGCTCAGGAGCACGGACATGGCCAGAACCATCCACGCCTGAGACCATCTCATGTACGAGGTTCGGATGGTGCACAAGCGAAGGACCCGATAATAAAAGAAGCCCCGCTCGTCCCACATGTGATTCAAAGCCCATTGGAACACAGAACGCGCCAGCGGGACACTGCTCGGATCGAGATCTCTGAGCGCCAGAAGCGTGATCATGCTTTGCGCGACACAGTGAATGTCCAAAGGGTAGGTGCGGTTATGAAAGTATCTGGCTGCACCGTCCTCCCGGAAAAAGTGGGCTCGGTAGAACTCGAAGCCGCGCCGTATGCACGATTCGAACTCCGTTGTCTCTGCAGAGCGGCCGATGGACTGCAACGCGCAAAGGTTGTATCCGGTGTGGAAGTTGTCTATCCATCGTTGTGCCTGCGCTTCGCCGTAGTCCCATGAGCCATTTGCGTGCTGCTTTGCGGCCGAGAAGCGGGCAACCTTGAGGGCCGGACCGAGAAATCTCACCTCGCCCGTGTGCTTGTATACACGGCACAGCAAAGCAGCAGCAAGGAAGTTCGCGTTGTGGACTTGAGCCTGAAGAGAGCGCAGCGGATAGCTGAAGCTGGCAACCGAGCTGCCGTCGGTCCAGTAAAGCTCGTTCAGGATATACTCCGCCGCACTCACCGCCATGCTTAGACACCGTGACTCTTGGCGCTGCTCATAGGCATCCAGAAGTGCGCTGGCAGCGAATGTCGTGCAGACCAGGTTTGGCGCCCCTGTGGGCACCACATTTGTGCGCGTCTGCCAGGGGAAACTGTATCCCCAGCACCAGTAAGGAACGTCTCGTGACCGAAGGGCGATCAACCGATCGATCATCAGCTCAATGAGGCTGTCTCGGTCGGCCAGTTCGATTTTCGAGAGCTTAAGGAACGCTGAGAGAAAGAGCGCTATGGCTTTTGGATTCTGTGTCTTCGGAATAAGCATGAGGCGGCGGATGTTAATCGGGCTCCGCTTCAAGGCCTGGGTGAGAACGAGCCGAGGAAGCCTGGAGTTCAGGAATGGCAGCCCCGCAAAAATCCTGCTGTTCAAAGCATCATAAGGGTCGTAACCGGCCCACTCGTTCGCGCGGCAATAGTCCAGAAGCTTTCCGAGCGCGGCTTTAGCGTCGTTGTCTATCACGAGTGAGTAGGTTGGGGCCATGGCATCGACTCTCAAACACAGGGTTGCGAGATAAGAGACTGTCGAGATGCAGTCTTCTCGTTGTGGGTGCGGATCAAAACGTCTATGATGCGTCTGGCGGCTTGCCCATCCCAGTTCTTTGGCACGCTCTCGCCGCCTTTCCTCTCCCTCTGGCGTCGGACGGCGTCCGTGATGCTCTCTTTTCTTGTCCCCGCAATGATATTTGTCCCGCTCTCTACGGTGACAGGCCTCTCGGTATTTTCTCTGACCGTGACGCAGGGAATCCCCAGACAGGTTGTTTCTTCCTGGATGCCGCCTGAGTCGGTCACGACGATGGTTGCGTGTTTCATCAGACAAAGAAAGTCTATATAACCCATAGGATCTGTCAGGATGATTCCTTTGCGGCTGTTTCCGGAATCTCGCGCCTCGCCTTTGATTTTCGTTGCATTCATCCCGAAGCGAAGCTCCAAACCGAATTCCTTAATTCGTTGTTGTGTTCGGGGGTGTACGGGAAAAATGATGGGGCAATCCGCCGCCAGTTCTTCCAGCCCCGCCAGGATGTTCATAAAGGCATCTCGGTTGTCCACATTTGACGGTCGATGCAGAGTCAGGAGCGCATAACGGGTGATCGATTTGCTCTTGCCGTTTTCCCCCATCTGCGTACGAAGCCCTAACTCCTCCAATATGATCGAAGCCTCCGCTTTCTCTTTGCAGGTAAGCAGGGAGTCGATCATGGTGTTGCCGACGAAATGGATACTGCTGGGCGCGACCCCTTCGTTACGCAGATTCTGAATCCCGCTCTCCTCTGTCACAAAGAGCAGGTCGGACACATGATCGGTGACAATACGGTTGATCTCTTCAGGCATCGACCGATCGAAAGAGCGTAAACCCGCTTCCACGTGAGCGATCAACGGTCTAGAACCAGCGGAATCGAAGGAGACTTTGGCCGTAACCAAGGCGCAGGCAACGGTCGAATTCACATCTCCGACCACAATCACGATCGCAGGTTTCTCCCTCAACACTACGTCTTCGAATTTCTTCATGATCTCCGCAGTCTGCACCGCATGAGTACCGGAACCAGCGCCGAGGTGAATATTCGGCTGCGGGAGCTCGAGATCGCTGAAGAAGGAACCGGACATGACGTCGTCGTAATGTTGACCGGTATGAACTAAAACGTGCTGGATCGTTTCTGCCGGCAGTTCACGCCCCTCGGCGGAGCTTACCGCAATCCTCTCGTTGTGCTTGTTGATTGCCGCGATGATCGGTGCGGCCTTCATGAAATTGGGACGCGCGCCTACAACAGTAAGAATCTTCATTATCTGTCTCTCTAGATCTTGCTCGGCACGGAGCATTGCGACGGCCGTTGGCGCGGCGACTCCATGAGCGAAACTACAGTGTTGACGATGAAATCTAACGTCACGGAATTTGCGGTGTTGGGTTTGGAAAGCGACCGGCGAGCCAAGACAATTCTTGTCCGTACATCCTCCACGCTTTCGAGAAGAACCATACGGCCGTTCTCGGAGAGATACCGATCTACGGCTCCTGTCTTGCCGCGAAAAATGCTATAGACCGGGACTCCCAGTGCAGCCGCCTCGCGATTCATCGTCCCGCCGCCGCTGATCACCAGGTCGGAAAACCAGATCAGGTTTAATCCGTCGACTACATGCTCGGGGATGACAATCTTACCTTTCGCAATCCAATCTCCCCACTCCTTTTGCAATGCCACGGTCTGCCTCTTATTACGGGGGAGCAAGACCACACGCACATCGGGCTGGTGAGTCAAGAAATCGAGAGCCGCACTCAGCAGCTTCTCGCTTTCTGGATTGTGATAATGAGCCTCAGTGGCTGGAGGGCGTACGGTAACGAGCAAGTCGGTCCCGTTGATTCCGAGCTGTTTTTTCAGCGTCGCATCCGGCTTGAACTTCGGAACATATACATCTTCCTTCAGCCCCGGATAACGCAAGACTTCTCTCTTGGCAACACCCGCTCCGGAGTCCGGCATCACTTCCGGTACAAGGATCCAATCCGGGTGCAAAAACTGCATCTTCATTACGAACTCATAGTCAAACATCACAATGGTTGGGATACCCAGAACTCTGCATGCCAAAAGCTGGGCGCGCGACACCAGCGAGATGGCCAGGTCTGGCTTCTCTCTTATCGCCAGCGGCACAAGTCGCGCGGCACGCCCTAGGGTTCCCACCGTTTTGAGGAATCGGTTCTTGCCCCAGTGGCTCCCAACGACTTTGCAGGGGAGATGATGAAACTCCAGAAGCTCGCAAACTTGATAGGAATCTCGAGCCGTAAGCAGGATTTGGTGACCCCGCTTTTCAAGCCCCTCAATGATGGGTATAAAAAAAGGAATATGAGGAGAGTTATCCAGATCGATCCAGATCTTCTTTTGACCTCCTGGAGCTACGCGACCCTCGAATCCACCCATGGAAGGCTCCCCCATAGAATCCGGTACAGAGGGCCCTGGGTGGTCCTCAGATAGTTCTAGCATATGATGTAGCATTTTTTCACTTCTTCTCAGAACTAAATTGCTTACACTGACTTTTGTTCTTCTTTCCAACCAAGACAGCCGGGGGGCATGAGTAACCGCGGTGTCTAACGGGCGCAATGATTGGAAGCGAACTCCGCGACGCTCAAGCGCCACTGGTAGGCAGTGAAGGCTGGTAGATCCCGATACCCCTCATTGGACTCTGGGCGACGGCCGTTGGCCCGGCGACTCCATGAGCGAAACCACAGTGTTGATGATGAATTCTAACGTCACGGAACTTGCGGTGTTGGGTTTGGAAAGCGACCGGCGAGCCAAGACAATCTTTGTCCGTACATCCTCCACGCTTTCGAGAAGAACCATACGGCCGTTCTCGGAGAGGTACCGATCCACGGCTCCTGTCTTGCCGCGAAAAATACTATAGACCGGGACTCCCAGTGCAGCCGCCTCGCGATTCATCGTCCCGCCGCCGCTGATCACAAGATCAGAATGCCAGATCAGATTCAAGCCATCTAAAACCTCATTCGGGATCTGGACCTTCCCGGCAGCGAACAGCTCGGGCCACCTATTTCGCGCCGCAACCGCCTGCTTGTCATTTCGAGGCAGAAGCACAACTTTGGTATTGGGCTTGGCCCCCAGAAAATCGATCACGGCGTGATAGAGTTCGTCGCTCTGAGGGTTGTGGTAATGAGCCTCATTGGCGGGCGGCCGGATGGTGACCAGCAAATCTTCAGCCTTGATTTCCAAGCGGGCTCGAAGACTCGGATCGGGTTTGAATCGGGGAACATAGACGTCCTCTTTGATGCCTGGGTATTTGATAACACGATCTGCATTAAATGGAACGTCCTCGGTCAAGATCACTTCGGGAACCATTGCCCAATCTGGCTGCACCAAAGGCATCGGCTTGGCGTGCTCGTAGTCAAATAGCATCAAGTGGGGGATACCCAGGATGGCAGAAGCAAGCAAGTGGGACCGGGAACCGTGAGACAAAGCCAGCCTAGGTTTTTTCCCCAGCACCGCCAGATCGAGCTGGAGGGATCGCTGGCAAAGCCCCAGCAACTTGGCGATCTTGTTCTTGCCGCTGTGATGTCCAACGAGTTTGCAATCTATGTCAAAAAGCTTGGTCAACTCAGCAACTTGGAAACAGTCGCGCCCAGTCACTAAAACCGAGTAGCCACGATTCTCCAGTTCGTCGATGATGGGCGCAAAAAAAGGTACGTGAGGCGAATTCTCCAGATCAATCCAGACTCTGCCGGCATCAGGTGATGGTGTTTGCTTTTTCTTTTTCATAATCTTTCAATTTACGTATAGATGCAAGAACGCTTGTTGGTCTAGTTGTGGATTGGCATCAAACAAAACGAAAGTATTCTTGCCCCGTCTTCTTCGGTCGCTCAACTGCGGCCCTGGGTAGGCAATTGCGCCCGCTCTCAAGAATGATCTGCGCGATCTCGATGGGCTTCATCGCCTTTTTCGACGAGGTTAACGGGATTAACTCGGTGGTTCCACTGAGCCACGACTCGGAAAAACTCCAACCGCTTTGTGACCGCATCTCTCGGCCTCACGAAATTAGTCATGGTGAATCCAAACTGCCGGATTCGGATCCCCGCAAGAGTTACACGACGGCAACGAATTGCCCCTTGAGGTCCGAAGTGCTTATAAAAATACCAATAGCGGCTCCGGTATTTTTCCAGTTTAAATCGAATGGGAAAGCGGTTTACCGAATGACTACCCAGGTGCGTGACCACGGCTCTGGGTGTGTAAGCGATCGAATATCCCGCATCCCGAATACGGCGGCACAAGTCAGCCGCTGCATATTGGTAGAAAAACTGCCCGTCAAAGCCATTGCAACGCTTCAGCACATTTCCCCGGAGCATGATGCAACAATCAGATTGGCAGTCAATCTCTCGTTCGGAATCACCCTTCCATCCGGCATACCTGTCGGAAATGAATGCATTGGACAGGTGCGCGAGCGGCCGGAGGTAAAGTGCCGCAATCCAATAGCCGCGCAGAGTCGGGAATGGCTTCGACCCCATTTGGTCGGAGCCGTCTGGATTCAGCACCCGGCAGCCAAACCCCCCAGCCTGTGGATGCCTATCCGCAAAATCAACCCATCTATCCAACGCGCCATCATGAATCACCGTATCCGGATGCAAGATAAGCACGTATTGGCCGGTGCTTGCCTGGATGCCGGCATTGTTGCCTTTAGCAAAACCCAAGTTCGCGTGATTTTCGATCACGCGAACTTTTGGAAAGATCTGACGGATGAATTCAACGGAGCCATCAGCCGATCCGTTGTCCGAGACGATGACTTCGAAGTCGGTGTCATGGGTGCCAGCGTAAACAGATCGCAGGCAATCCTTGATCACGTTACGGTCATTCCAGCAGACAATCACGACGGATAATTTCATGGCTCTTCTAGTCTCTCCGGTTACTACTTCGGCTTGCCAAGGTTGCCAAGAGGTCCTTTTACGACTGAACAATTCTCCCTGGTTGTTTGAGGGACTTGCCTCGCTTGCGGTGACACCTCTGTTTCCCGTGCATCCCATCCATCAAATACAAAAAAGCATCACGTTCTCATTTCGCCTCTTCCGACTCAATCCAGCTCGAACGTTGCATCAGTGAAACATTATGGTACACGATTTTGGCAAGCCACTGCGGCCAGTGCAGCCAGTCATAACCGCCTTCGAGTTTCGCTTGGAGTAGCCCTGTATCGTCCCAGGAGTTCACTGGGAGGCGTGGCAAAAAGAAACGATTGTTGTCGAGGCTGGTGCGGCCGATGATCGTGGATACGCCGCTCTTGAAACCATGGTTTTGCAGGGCATCAAATAGAAAACGTGTAAAGTCACGATCTTCTTCCGGAAAAGCAGACGGATAGGAAAAGGATTCGACAGGAATGCCGAGTTTCTGTTCGATCGTTTCTTTCGAATAGCCCAGTTCGTAATCAATCTGCTCCGGGTCGAGCGAGCGCAGGTCTGGATGAGTCACCGTATGCGAGCCGAAACGAACGCCCTCGGCATGCAATTCGCGGACTTCGGGCCACGTCAGATAATCCGCGCCCTCTATTCGGGCCGGAGTGTCTTGAATCCGGTCTGTTGCCAGGAAGATCGTTGCGGTAAAACCGCACTGCTTCATCACTGGAAGACCGTCTGTATAGAAATCCCGGTAGCCATCGTCAAACGTGATAACCACAGTCTTGGAAAGATCTTTGCCCGCCTCCAATGCGGCAAGCATTTCTGTCAGATCCAGTGTGCGATAGCCAGCCCGTTTTAACCATCTCATCTGGCGCGCAAAGATCTTTGGCGACGTATTGATTTGATAGTACGGGTGAGACTTGGCGAAGAGGTTGTCCGAAATGCTGTGGTACATCAGGATTGGCACGCGCTTCCCCGCATTCCGTTCAAAGAGCTGCATGAACGGATGACAGAGATAGAGTGTGGCCAAGCGATCTAAGCGAGGCATATACGATTCATCCTGAAATATTGCGGCATTGGCCGATCCAGACCGCGTGATGCGGCCCTATGAGAGCGTTATGGCGGCGGGCCGAGGGCATCTTCCGCCACGGCTATCCAGGCAGACCCGTAGCCCTCGCTTGCGCTTTACAGACCTAGCGGGAAGCGCCGACCTTTGACGTAACGAAATCCGTCACTTTGCTGGCGACTTCCTCCTGCTGGTTGTGCGTGAGTTGCGGAAACATGGGGAGCGAGACGATCTCCACCGCGACACGTTCGGTCACCGGGAAGTCGCCCTTCTTGTAGCAGAGGTGCTGATACGCCTTTTGCAGGTGCAAGGGGATCGGATAGTGGATGCCGGTGCCGATCCCAGCTTCGGCAAGATAGGCTTGCAGCGCTTCGCGATCCTGCACGCGCACGACGTAGAGGTGATAAATCCCTTTGGTCCACGACGCTTCGCGTGGCACAACGATAGAGCCTTTGGCTTCCGCGAAGAGCTCGTGGTACCGGTGTGCGAGGTCGCGGCGCGCTTCATTCCACTTCGCCAGATGGCGCAATTTCACTGACAGCATCCCGGCCTGCAGCGCATCGAGTCGCCCGTTATACCCCTCGATATCGTGGTAATACTTCTTTGCCTGGCCGTGGTCGCGAATCATCTTCATGCGCTCCGCCATGGCTTCGTCGTTGGTTGTGGTTGCGCCCGCTTCGCCACAGGCCCCGAGGTTTTTGCCCGGATAAAAACTGAACGCCGCGGCATGCCCCATCGAACCCGCTTTTTTCCAGACGTTATCGTGCTTCGAAAAATACTCCGCACCATGGGCTTGACAGGCATCCTCAACCACGATGAGGTTGTAGCGCGCCGCCAGCTCCAGGATCGGATCCATGTCTGCGGTCTGTCCATAGAGGTGCACTGGAACAACCGCAGAAACAGGGCGCTTTGACGCCCGCTCGATCAACTTTCCGCGCTTGCTGTCAAATTCGCACTGCGTCTCCAGGTATTCGCGCAGTTTTCCCGGGTCCATCGTGTAGGTGGACTCGTCGATATCCACAAAGCCGACGTGCGCACCGGCTTGCGAAATCGCCTCGGTTGTAGCGATAAACGTATGCGGCACGGTGACAATGATGCTGCCGGGCTCAATGCCTGCCGCCAGGAAAGCAAAGCGCAGCGCGTCCGTGCCGCTGTTCACGCCAACGCAATACTTCGCGCCGCAAAAACGCGCAAACTCGCTTTCAAATGCGTCGAGCATCGGACCGCCAATGAAGCCTGCCGTGCTCAGCACCTTCTCGACCACCCCGAGGAGTTCCGCATGCAGCTCTTGATGGGGAGTAATGAGATCGAGGAATGGGATTTTCGTAGTATTGGTCATCGCTTCGTTCTTTTCTCCTCTGAAATGAATCGCAGAAACTTTGCGGGGTTGCCGGCTACAATGGCGTTGGCAGGAACATCCATTGTGACCACACTACCTGCGCCGACGATTGCGTTTTCGCCGACGGTCAAATTGCTCAAAATCGTCGATCCGGAACCGATGGACGCTCCTTTACGTATCACTGTCTTCTCGACTTTCCAGTCTGCTTCGGTCTGGAGTTCGCCGCCGGCCGTTGTGGCGCGGGGATAGGAATCGTTGATGAATGTCACGCCGTGGCCGATGAAGACGTTGTCTTCGATTTCCACTCCCTCGCAGACAAATGTATGACTAGATATCTTGCAGCGACGGCCAACGCGGGCATTCTTCTGGATTTCTACAAACGCGCCGACCTTGGTTTCATCACCAACTTCACAGCCATACATGTTGATAAATTTAGAGAGCCGAACATCTTTGCCGAGTTTGACGTCGGGTGAGATGCATACAAATTCGTTCACAGGGTCACCGCCTCACCGCGGTTGCGAACCGATTTATCCGCCGCCTCAAGAATCCGCACTACCCTCAGACCAGCAACGCCGTCGTTGAAGGGCGTCTTGTTTTCGTTAATGCACTGGAGAAAGTAAGCCGTCTCCGCGCGCAAAGCTTCAATAGGCTCCACTTGCGGTGACCACATGTCACCCGAGCGATAGCTCACAAGAAGCTGGTGCAAGTTCCCAGGATTCGTGGACATGCTTACGCCCTTGTCGTATACCTTGATCTTCTCGTCAGCCTCGAGGTCATTCCACACGAGCATCTTTTTTTCGCCGCCTAGCAGTGTCGTTCGTACTTTCACCGGTGATAACCAGTTGACGTTTACGTGAGCGATGATACGTTTTGGGAAATAAACGGTGATGAAGGCTATATCTTCCACACCGTTCAGGTGCCGCTCTCCCGTCGCGACGACCGCTTCCGGCTTCGCCTGAATGACGTGATCCATAATGGAAAGATCGTGAGGAGCAAGGTCCCAGATTACGTTGACATCATGTTGAAAAAGTCCCAGGTTCACACGCAGGGAATCGTAGTAATACAAATCGCCCAGCGCACCCTCATCCACTAGCTGCCGAATCTTTTTTACCGCGCCGGTGAACAGGAATGTGTGGTCCACCATGATTTTCAGGTTCTTGTGGTCGGCGAGTTCGATGAGCTCTTCCGCTTGCGCCACGCTGCAGGTGAAAGGCTTCTCGACGAAGACATGCTTGCCGTTTTCCAGTGCCGCTTTCGCCAGGTCGTAGTGTGTCCAAACGGGCGTTACGATGGCCACTACGTCGATGTCCGTTGATTTGATAATATCATTCGCGTTCGTCGTGAACGGCATCGAAGGATGCACCTTTTTCAGGCGCTCAATGCACTTCGAATTCTGGTCGCACACCAACACCACTTCTGAGGAATCTTGGGTGTGAAAATTTCTGACGATGTTCGGACCCCAATATCCGTAACCAATAACACCTATGCGAATCATACGTCTCCTTCAGGAATCAGACGGTTTGCATCGCCCTCGGCGCAGATAGCAAAGCACATGTCGTGCCGTTTCTTGCTGTAGGGCGTCAGAGCTTACGAACACTGCAACTCCGCGGGGACGGAGAGGTGCTTACTGTTTGCAAGGAAAATACAGAACGGAAATTTGTTGTAGGTGTTCTCGGGGAAGGCCCGAGAGGAATTTCCTCAGCTGCTAATGCGCACCCTCACCGGTGAAAACTGCTGCGGGTGTTTGTATTAGAATCTTCAGATCGAGCCAGAGAGACCATGCGCGCGCATACTTCAGGTCGAGACGCACCATGTCATCAAAGCGTGTCCGGCTTCGCCCCTCCACCTGCCAGAGACCCGTGATGCCGGGTTTGATCTCCAGAACGCGGCGGCGGTGCCAAACATCGTAGGCCCGAAATTCGTATGCGATAGGTGGTCGTGGACCGACTAACGACATGTCTCCGCGCAATACGTTCCAGAATTGAGGAAGCTCGTCGAGACTGCTCTTCCGTAGAAAACTTCCCATTGGAGTGATTCGCGGATCCTTCTGAATCTTGAAAACTGGTTCTTTCCCACTTGGGGTGGCCCCGTCCACATGGCCGGCGATGAACTGATTTACATAGTCCTGGTGAATGCGCGCGTCGCAATCTGTGCGCATCGAACGAAACTTCAGCACCGTGAAGGGTTTTCCATACTGACCAAGTCGCTCTTGTTTGAAGAACACGGAGCCTTTGGATGTGAACTTGATGGCAATGGCGATTGCCAGGTAAAGAGGTGAAAGCAGCAGAAGTGCCGCCGCGCTCCCCACGATGTCCATGGCGCGCTTCACATTCAAAGCGAATTTTCTTGAAGTATCCGTGCGGTCGAGGTCGGGATAGAGCGCAATGTTGGCCGAATGGTCGGTGTCTCCTTCTCCATATTCTTCCGGGAAAAAGTGAAATGAGACGGAGATCGTGGAACTCTTTTCCTTACCGAGCGCGTTCTGAAAAGCGGCGCTGGTTTTTCCGATAAGACGTTGTTGAATTACTTTGGGAAGAGTTTTGCCGAGTTCAGTTCCGATTACCCCGATCAGATTGTTTTGCCGATACCAGCCGATGATGTCGGTTTCGCGCGCGGAACATGTCAGCGCACGGGCTATCTTTGTGATTGTCCGTTTCGGCTGGCCCTCTTCAAGAAGTTGTTTCACATCAACGAGCATGAGCACGAAGCGCCCTTGAGAGCGTTCCGCGCGTCTCCGTTCCAGATATAGCATGGATGCGAAGGCGTCTTCCCCCAAGAGCAAACGCGCTGGCGTGCTGCTCTTATCCAGGACGGATACTCGCGTCCGCATTTCCAGCTTGCCTTGACCCTCGTCAGCCTGTAGCGCGGTGTTCAATGAGCTCATCGTCTTTCTCTCTCTATATCCTGAAACCTCAAACCCTTATCGCCCGGTCCGTACTAGTTAGTCGAGCGTACTGCCACTACATTCCGAACCACTGACTTGGCAGTTTCCTGACTCCGCTGTTTCTGGAGTGATGAAACCCAGGCAATGTCCACTTCCATCGCCACTGACCGTTGCAGTAGCGTGACTGACACAACCACGCGATGGTTTCCCCTGAAATTGATCAAAATGCCTTCGAGGCCGGAGAGACTTCCGTAAATGACGCGCACCTTCTCACCAACTTCCAGGTAGGGCCACGGTTGACTCGGTATCCCCGAAGAAACTGCCAGTTCAAGAGCTTTTATCTCGCTGTCGGCAATCGGCATTGGTGTACTGCCGATGCCCACAATCTGAATCACTCCAGGTGTCATCACCAGAGGGCGGCGGTTCTGGAAATCGAATCGGCAAAACAAGTATCCCGGGAAGAGAGGTTGATCCAATTCTTTGACTCGATCTGACCATTTTCGAAGGCTCTTATACGTTGGGAAGAAGCACTCATACCCTTGTCCTCCCAATTGAGCGGCGACCAAGGCCTCTTTTCGGGAGCGAACCTGTAGGGCAAACCAAGGTAGTTGGCCCACTGCAAGTTGCGGATCTATGGCAAATTCTTCCAATCTAGTCCTCCGAAAGCTTTCAGTGAATCTTCCGAACTCAATTTGATGGGCTACCGCCTGGAGAGTCCCAGACCGTGTCTCGGCTCCTCCCTTATTCAGGCAATTCATCTGCCAGCCCCCCCTAGATACGTGAAGCCGACGGTTGGCAACTTAGCTTATTAAGTTATTGTAAATAAAGGTCTTATATTGCTGCTTGGCTCCCGCTTGGTTAGGGGGCCGGGAGAGTTCAATCCAGATACCTCTGGAAGAGAAAATCAATGCCCTATAATTGCAAAGTGATTCCGGGAAAGAATCGCACCACCTAGGGATCCCAAGTCATGCGTAAGTCATCGATTAGTAAGCTGTTATGAATAAAAGCCTTGGAGGCCTGAAGAAAGATTGCGAAGTCCGAGCCCAAAGCAGCATCCCAGCGGCGCCCGGTACACTAGCTTGCCATCATGGCCCTATGAGGGAACCTCGATTTTTTGATCCAAAACCAGGGTTATTTCCGGCATACTCTAGGTCTGAAACAGGTAGCATCCTTGTGATTACCTGTTCCAATCGGCTTTCCTGGTGGGGGCCTGTACCCTTCTCTGGGCCTCTGCGTGCGTTCGCACTCCAGCCTCTTATTCTGTACTATTTTTTCCCGTGGGTTGTTGTCGCAGGCGGACTCATGCGAAATCTTGACAGGGCTTCGCCGAGGTTTTGCAGGAAAGCTTCCGAATTGTATACATCCGTATCCACGCGCGAACCGCCCGCCGGTGCGATCGGCTCGATTTCATCGAGTTGGAATTCACGCGCGACGTCTTCCACGATCTTCGGCCCGATCGGACGCTGCTGGTCCGCATAGGCGTTGACCAGAGAGTGCTCGCACAGCAGATTCACAACTCGTGGAATTCCTAGTGAATACAGATGTATTGCTTCCACGGCTCGTGGGCTAAATATTGGCTCTCCGCTTGCCCCCGCGATTCGCAGCCTTTCCAAAATATATTCCTGCGTCTGCTCTTTGCTGAGGGGGGCGGTCTTGCATCGCAGGGAGATGCGCTGCCGCAATTGGCGCAGTTGCGGTAATTTCAGTTTATCTTCGAGTTCCGGCTGGCCTGAAAGCACGATTTGCAGCAGTTTGTCCGTCGACGTTTCCAGGTTGGTGAGCAAGCGAATTTCTTCCAGGACGGGATACGTGAGATTTTGCGCTTCGTCAACTATGAGCGCCACGGTCTCGCCGGCGCGGTACCGTTCTAGCAGCCATTGATTGAGTTTCATTAACTGCTGGCTTTTCGTTCGTGGCTCGCACGTAATCTCGAACTCCGCCAGGATGAAATCAAACAATTGATTCGTATTCATCCGGGAATTGAACAGAAATGCAGTCCGCGTCCGCCGATGATGCAGCCAATCGAGCAACCGGTTAACGAGAGTCGTCTTGCCTGTCCCCACTTCACCTGTGAGAGTGATAAAACCCTTGCGGGTCTGAATGCCATACATCAACCCAGTCAGCGCTTCCTCAATCTGTTTTGTGAGGAACAGATACCGAGGATCTGGGTTGATGTTAAACGGGTTCTCTTTCAGTCCGAAAAAGCTCTTGTACATAGCCTCTGAACTTTCGCTAGATTCTGCTACACCATCTTATCCGAGTCTGCAGTTCCCAATTGCGCACAGTTTGTTGGGCCTGCTGGGACTCTTCACCACAGAAAACTTGGCCCGCTACCTGATTTCCAGTACCTCTTTCTAGTGCAATACCAGCGGTCGCGTGTGCCACTGTAACCCGATCGCGATCTGGTGTTGCGTGTAATCGATCCCACATCCAGCCGCACCGCACGCCGTTTGATTCGCTTTCTGAATGCGAGCGGCATAACCCAGCGTGAAGTTGGCGTTCCGGCCAAGCGCGCGATCCACCCCTGCCCCTACAATCCACGAATCATAGCTCTGCGAACTTGTCGATCCCACCCCGCCTACGCTTCCATTTCGCGCGTATCCGAAAATCATGTGGCCATGCCAAATCCGCGAAAGCTGCCGGTCTGCCGTCGCGGTAAGCTGATCGATGTTGGAGCCCACGAGAATTCCGCTTCCGCCGCTGAGCCCGTAGTTGTACGCCAGCGCCACACTGCCTCTGTGGAATCCGTATGTGAGTGACGCGGCGCCCGAACCGGATATCCGATCACTCTTTCCGGCGATTGGCACGCGAAATGTTGTGACTTCCGGGCCGCCAAAGATTTGCAGCGCAAGCCTGCCCGTAATTTTTCGTCCGTATGCCAGGCTGAAAGTATGATCACCAATCGCTTGCTGCTGTCCGGCGTAGTGGTAGCCCGTGAAGCGATACACGATTCCGATGGTGTCTTCGCGAGTGACCGCGTAGTTGTAGCCGAGACTCCCGATCAGGTTATCGCTGTCGATGTTACCTGCTCGTACGAAATGCAGGATGTCGTAGGATCCAGAGGCCGTAATCGAACCGCGTCGACTGACAGCATATGTAACCTGCGTGGCAAAAGCATTGCTGTAGCGGGGCCCAACCGAACTGAAAATACTCTGATCCGGGTTGCTCCCCAAGCCGGGCAGGGCAGGGCCCATCGAACCGCCAGCGCCCGGAAGACTGAGACCGGTTCCTCCGCCGAAGCCCGCCTGCGTCTCGGGCAGGTAACCAAATTGGTCCAGGAACTCGAGTTGCCATTTTTCCCATCGGAAAGACTGCTGCGCGCCCAATTGCTGGAAATATCCGTTGCCTTGCGTGCTGTCGGTGGATACAAATCCCCCGCCCGAATAGTTGAGCGACAGCCTCGAACGGCTCCACGCCTGCAATAGGCTCAAATTCCCGCCAAAGTAGTTGTTCGCGTACCATCCTGGCGACTTGGCTTGTCCCAGCGCCCGGGACAAAATGGTGCTGCTATACTGCACCCCGGGCACCACATAGCTGTGGCGCGTTTCCGCCGAGCCGAGTGTGGGAGTTTGCAGTCCTGTTAGGGGAGTACTGTCAGGCTGCAGTCCTGCCCCAGTCTGATCAGTATTCGGGTCCTGATTACTGTATGGGTCGATGAGTACCGGGTTCGAATGCGCTGCGGGTTTCGGCTTTGTCTCTTCATCCTGCGCACTCGCCGGCAGGGGATTCAGCGCAAAGGCCGCAAACAAAGCAGTCGCGAAAATGATCTTCAAGTGTTTCATCACAAGTCCTCACGGCACCACAATAATGTCCCCTGGCAACAGCGAAATATTCTGCTCAGGTTTCTTGCCGTCCAAAGCTTCTTTGTAATTAAACGGATGCTTTACCTGTTTGCCGTCCTCCATTCGCAGAATGTAAATGTTCTTGGGCCTGGCGAACTGCGTGAATCCGCCGGCACTCGAAAGCGCTTGCAGCACCGTCATGTTTGGCAGCAAAGGCAAAGCGCCTGCCCGCGCCACCTCGCCTGTTACATAAACACGCCGGCTGTTAATCTCACTCACGCTTACCGTGACTTGCGGGTTGTT
This sequence comes from Candidatus Acidiferrum sp., assembly GCA_041476465.1. Lineage (GTDB taxonomy): Bacteria > Acidobacteriota > Terriglobia > Acidiferrales > UBA7541 > Acidiferrum. The sequence goes on from JBGOTL010000002.1 coordinate 75,023, forward strand.
GATGTATTTCTTAAGCCCCTCCGCGATTGCGCCCGCTAATTGCATGGGTGTCAATCCTGCAGCCTGCACATCATTCAACAGTGGCAACGAAACTTTTCCGTCCGGGCGCACCGGGACCGTCCGCGAGATCTCCGCTTCCTTCCAAACATCGATGCGCAGCACATCCTGCGGGCCAATCCTGTACTCAGCGTCACTCTCCGTTGCCGGGGAAGCGGGGCCTGCTTTGACGGTTGACACAGATTTCGCATCCTGGCCAGCCGTTTCCGTCGCAGGTTTCTGCGCTGCCTGCGCGTGTCCCACACTGAAGGCCAGCCAAGCTGCCATAGTCAGACTGGTCGAGAAATTCATCGCACCCTCCCGCGGTTACTCAGATTGCGAGCCCTGAGCGCCAATTTGCTTAATCTTATAGAGCAAAGACTTATAGCTAATCTGCAATTCCTGTGCGGCACGCTTTCGGTTCCAATGTGTTCGCTCAAGCGCCTTCAGGATCAATTCCCGCTCCGTTCGCCGCGAAGCCGCCCTGGATGCCACTTTCAGTGGTGAAAACCCAGCAGCGTCATTCACCCTCGGAACGCTCAGAGGCACTGCGTGTAAATCGATCAGAGCCACTCTTGCATCCCCAAGTGCTACGATTTTCTTGGTGACGTTCTCGAGTTCGCGGATATTCCCTGGCCAATTGTAGGAGATGAGAAGCCTCAACGCTTCAGCATCCAAAATGGGAGTCTTCTTCAATTCCACGGAATGCCTCTCCAGGAAATACTCCACAAGTGCCGGAATGTCTTCCTTGCGCTCGCGTAGCGGTGGTAGTCGCAAACAAAAGCCATTAATCCGGAAATATAGCTCTCTACGAAAACGTTCCGTCTCGACCTCAATTTCCAGGTTGCGGGAGGTGGAGGAAATCAATCGGGCGGTCATCCCGCTATCGCCGGCCCTCGGTTCACCATCCGAAAGTAAAGAGAGCAGGACGCGCTGGCATGCTAGATCCAGTTCATCCACACCATCGAGAAACATTGTTCCCGTTTCGCTAAGATCAGATCCTGATCGCAAACTCTCTTGCACTTGCAGCAAAACTCGTCCGGGATCCAGCGTTGTGCAATTTATCTTCTCCAGGGGAGCTTGGCTCAAGCTGGACAGGTGATGAATAAGGCGGGCATAAACCTCTTTGCCCGTTCCACTTTCACCCATGATCAGAACAGGAATATCCGTCCGCGCAATATCTGCCGCCATCGCATTCAGGGCTTGCATGTGCGCACCCTGGCCGTAGACAAAACCCGCCTCAGCCAATGGTTCGAGTACGCGGTTTGTGGGTCTACCTATCATGGATCGCCAGCGCGGATACAGTTTTCAGGACTTAGCTCTCTTCCCAGCCTTTGGTCGGGTCTAGAGATCGACAGGGAAGAAGCTGCAAGTCTCTGACCAGGTTCCAGACTCATTTGTGCGTCGATAATATTTACCTAAAGCATTTAATATGAGTAAGTTAGACAAATTTTCATGTTCGCATAATCGCTTTCTGAGATGCCTAATAGTCCCGTATTACTTCCACGAAGTGGCAAATTACTGTCCCTTGAACTCGTACAATAACCCGGCCTGGTCACCTTCACCGGGCTGGTTACCTCCCCTACGAGGCTAGGCGTCCGCCCCATCGCCTACACTGAAGTACGCGCAATCCGGGTGATGGAACACCAGCGCACTCACGCTTGCCTCCGGATCCATCATGAATCCTTCCGTCAGCTCCACGCCGATCTCTTCCGGCCGCAGCAATTTCCAAAGCGGCGCCTGATCTTCCAGGTCCGGGCATGCCGGATATCCAAAGCTATAGCGCTTTCCGCGGTACCGCGAAGTAAATCTCTGCGCCATGGTCATTTCGAACGGGTCCGGAAAGCCCCAATCTTCACGAATTCTCCGGTGCAGCCATTCCGCGCAAGCTTCCGCCGTTTCATGCGCCAGCGACTGCAATCCATGGGATCTGAAATAATAGCCTTCGTTCTTCGCCTTCTCGCTCCGTTCCCGCACTCCCTCACCCGCGCTCACCACGAACAACGCCACGTGGTCGCGCTGGCCATCCTTCGCCGGCAAAACGTAATCGCTCAGGCAGAGAAAATCCCCCTGCTTCTGCCGCTTGAACGGGAACGTATGCAGCGCCTCATTTCCGCCCGGCGCAAATAGCCGCAGCCTTCCGCCTTCCGCCTCTGCCTCGAAAAATTGCCACACCGCGCGCACTTTCATGAATTGCGCTGCTTCGTTCTTCACGACTTCCATGCTTTCGTAGAGCTCCACGGCTTTCGGATCGCGCGTCGCCAGCTGCTTCGCAAAATCTCCCCGAAATCCCAAATGCCGCCCGTACAGCATGTACGGATTGACGTAACTCCACACCTCGCTCAAATCCGGCACCAGCCGGACCTTCCGGTCAAGATACTCCACGGAGGGAATCGGCAGATCACCACGCACCCGCGGCGATCGCGTCACCGTGGGCCGCTCCTTCACGCTCACTGTGGTGGAGATGTTTGCACCATTTCCAGAACTGGTGTGCTCGCTCAACACCTTTTCGCGCGTCGCTGGATCCATTAACTCGTTCATCAGCCGCAGACCGGTCATCGCGTCTTTCGCGTAGCAAACGGCGGATCCGTAGCTTGGCGCAATCTTCTGCTGCGTAAATTTTCCGGATAGTGCCGCGCCGCCTACCAGCAGCGGCACGGAGATTCCGGAGTCTTTCAAATCATTCGCAGTGATCACCATCTGCTGTGCGCTCTTGACCAGCAGCCCGGAAAGTCCGATCGCATCCGGCTTGTGCGTCTGGTACGCCTTGATCAATTCCTCCGGCGGCACTTTGATGCCCAGGTTCACCACCTCGTAGCCGTTGTTCTTCAGAATGATTTCGACGAGATTTTTCCCGATGTCGTGGACGTCGCCTTTCACCGTCGCCAGCACCACCTTTCCGCGTTTCGCCGTGTCGGCCTTTTCCATGAACTGCTCGAGGTGGCTTACCGCCGCCTTCATGGCTTCCGCCGATTGCAACACTTCCGCCACAATCAATTCATTCGCGTTGAACAGCCGCCCCACCTCTGCCATCCCCGCCATCAGTGGCCCGTTCACAATATCCAGTGGCGCCGCGCCTTCCGCGCGTTTCCGGTCGAGGTCGCCGATCAAACCATCCCTTGTGCCCTCGATGATGTAATTCGAAATCCGCTCGTCCAGCGGCAAGTCCGCCGCCCGTACCTTTTCCTTCTTGGTAGCCGTGCGGAAATGTTCTGTGATCGCCACAATGTGATACTGATTGACCGCTGCGCGCTGCTCTTTTTTCTGTTCGCGCCAATCCGCCGGAACATCGCGCAATAATTCGAACCGGGGATGATTCGCGGCAACATCTTTCGGCGGATGTGAAAACAATAGGTTTTCCGCCAGTTTTCGCTCGTGCTCCGGGATGGACGCGAAGCGCTCCAGCTTCTCCGTATTGACGATCGCCAGATCCAGCCCGGCCTTCGTGCAGTAGTACAGGAAAACCGAATTGATTACCTCGCGTGCGCCCGCGGGAAGCCCAAACGATACGTTCGAAATCCCCAGAATCGTACGCACATCCGGCAGCGCCTGCTTGATCAGCCGGATGCCTTCCACCGTTTCCACCGCACCGCCGATGTAGTTCTCGTCGCCGGTCGCGCATGGAAACACCAGCGGATCAAAAATAATATCCTCCGGCGCCATCCGGTATTTTTCTGTCAACAGTTTGTAAGACCGCCGCGCAATCTCCCGCTTGCGTTCCCGTGTGAACGCCTGCGCCTGGGCAGGGTCTTCATCGATGCAGCCCACCACCACTGCTGCGCCGAAATCGTGCGCCATCGGCACCACTCGCTCGAATTTCTCTTCTCCATCTTCCAGGTTGATTGAATTAAGGATGGCCTTGCCCTGGCAATACGTCAGAGCCAGCTCGATAGCCGATGCGTCGGTCGTGTCAATCATCACCGGTGCTTTGATCTTGCGAATCAGCTTTTCGTAGAACGGCGGAATATCCTTCTTTTCCTCGCGCTCCGTGCTCTGCAGGCATACATCCACAATGTGCGCGCCGCCGCGCACCTGCCGCCGCGCGATTTCGCTCGCCTCTTCCCATTTTTCTTCCGCCACCAAATTCTTGAACAGGCGGGACCCAATCACGTTCGTCCGCTCGCCCACCAGCAACGGTCGTGTCGCGTCGTCCGCTTCAATCGTCTCGATACCGGAATAAATCGCGCGGTGCGCTTCCGCCGGCCGCAGGCGCGGTTTCTTGCCTTCTACCATCTGCGCGATCGCGCGGATATGCTTTTCCGTTGTTCCGCAGCAGCCGCCAATAAAATTCAGCCAGCCGTGATTCACAAATTTTTCAAGTTGCGCGGCCAGTGTCGTTGGCGTTTCCAGGTACTTGCCCTCTTCGTCCGGCAGGCCGGCATTCGGATAACAGGACACAAATTCGCCGGTGAGCTGGCTCAACGTACGGATATGATCCGTCATGAACTCCGGTCCGGTGGCGCAATTCATCCCAAATGCCAGCGGGTGCGCATGCCGCAGTGACGCCCACATCGCCTCCACCGTCTGCCCGGCCAACATCGTGCCCATTGCCTCGATCGTTACGGACACGATGAAAGGCACTTCCGCGCCAGTCTCTTTCGAAATCTTCTGGATGGCGAGAATCGCAGCCTTGATGTTTCGCGTGTCTTGGCAGGTCTCTACCAGCAACAAATCCACGCCGCCTTCGACCAGCCCCTTCGCCTGCACGTAGTACGCTTCGCGCAACTCCTCAAACGTCACGCCGCCCGTCACCGTAATCGCTTTTGTCGTAGGCCCCACGGAACCTGCCACGAACCGCGGCTTTCCTGGCGTGCTGAATTCATCCGCCGCCTGCCGCGCCAATTCCGCTGCCCGCCTGTTCAGTTCGTGGGCATCGCTTGCTAATCCATATTCAGCCAGTACGATGGGCGCGCCGCCAAAACTATTTGTCTCTACAATGTCCGAGCCCGCCTCGAAGTACTTGCGATGAATGTCCAGCACCACGTCCGGCCGTGTCCGCGCCAGATTTTCATTGCAGCCTTCCAGTGCCGGGCCGCCGAAGTCCGCCGCGGTCAGATCGCATTGCTGCAGCATCGTGCCCATGGCGCCATCGAGCACGAGTATGCGTTGCGCGAGCAGTTCGCGCAGAGCTTTGGCCGATTCGGTTAGGTTGCGCATTCTTGGGTAGGCCTGCTATCTCCTCTTGGGTTTCCCGCAGCAGGGGGCCGGCAAAACCAGATGAATCCGTCGCACCGCGCTGAACCCCCATTTTACGCGGTATTTCCACTAGAATCGAACTGGGAATTCTGGCCCTCCCCGATTCTGGAAATTCGCCGTAAACGTCAGTAGCAATTCGAGAACAGGCACACGCAAGGGTCTTGCCCATTTTGCCGATTTTCACTACCCTGTCGTACAGTGGCTACCAAGCGCGTAAGTACTAAACTGACAGTTTGCCTGCTCTCGCCGCACCCCTTGGTGCTTAGCGAGTTCGAGCGTCTTCTGGCAAAAGCCTCGCAATTCAAGGTTATTTCCAAGCAGCTCGAATCCACCCTGGCGCCCGATTTGCGCTCTGTCGAGCCCCCCCGCGCGCAGGTTTATGTTGTGGACGCTCATGCCGCCCGGCAAGCAACCGGCGCGCTGCTGGCCAATCTGATGGAGCGCTATCCGGAAGCTCGCTTGATTGTTGTTGGGGAGAAGCACGACGAGGCCAACTGCTTTTCGCTGCTGCGTCTCGGCGTGAAGGGATTGCTGACCTACGTGGAAGCGCGCGACCAGTTGATCCGCGCGTTGCCGCTTGTTGCCAATGGCGGCTTCTGGGTTCCGCGTTCCGTTCTCTCCGGCTTCGTTGATTCCATCTTGTCCGGCCAGGGCCGCCGCCTGAAGCCCGACTCCGTAACCAACCTCAGCCGCCGCGAGCAGGAAGTGCTGGATTCGCTGCTGGAGAATCTTGCAAACAAAGAGATCGCCAGCAAGCTCAATATTGCCGAGCGCACCGTCAAATTCCACGTTTCCAATCTTTTAAGTAAATTTGGCGTACGCCGCCGCGCCGACCTCATTCTTCTTACTTTCCAGCGCCGCCTCTCCCAGGCATAACTCTCGCTGCATAAACTACGAGCCATCTCATAAATGGTTTTCAGGGGGGAGCGGCGCCCGTCCTGATTCTTCGCTTCTGTAGTGGCCGGTCTTCAGACCGGTGCTTTCTTTCTAATGTCATCCTGAGCGAAGCGAAGGACCTCATTTGATTAACACCTCGGCGCAAACATTAGGTTGAGATTCTTCGAGTTCGACTTCGTCGAACCCTCAGAAGGACACCACTACTCATGCTTGTTTGCGGAGACCAGAATCATGAAATGGTGAGAAGTCCGGGCTAATCCGTAAATCTGAACCGGATGATGCACCACAACGCCTGCACGCCGTCTTTCCAGGTAATCTTCTTACCCTCTTCGTACGTCCGCCCGGCGTAACTGATGGGCACTTCGTAAATCCGCCAGTCGCCTTTGGCAATCTTTGCGGTGATTTCGGGTTCGAATCCAAAGCGGTCGGATTTTATTTGTATGCCCTTTAGCACTTCTCTCCGGAAGACTTTGTAGCACGTCTCCATGTCCGTCAATTTTAGGTTGGTAAAAATATCGGACAGCAGCGTCAGCATCTTGTTCGCCACGTAGTGCCAGAAATAATGCACGCGCTGCGGCCCCCCGAGAAACCGCGACCCGTAAACCACATCGGCCCTGCCCTCTAGAATCGGCTCCAGCAGCTTGGAATAGTCTCGCGGGTCGTATTCCAGGTCCGCGTCCTGCACCAGCACGATGTCCCCGCTCGCTTCCGCGAAGCCGCGCCGCAATGCCGCACCCTTGCCCTGATTCTGCGTCTGGAAGAAAAAACGCAGGTCGCGGAGTTCCACGGGATCCCCGCCATCGTGCGCGGCAACGCAGGTCTCGCCATTCGCCTGACGCTGCGCCATATTTTCTAGGATTTGCCGCGTCCCATCCTTCGAGCAGTCGTCCACAATCACCACTTCCTTGCGCATCTCCGTTTCCAGGACCCGCCTCAAAATCTCGTCAATGGTCGCCTTTTCGTTGTACACCGGTATCACGATGGAAAGTTTCGGGTCAATCAGCGCGTGGGGGTTTCGTCGTTTTGTGGCCATGTTGACCGCTTCGCGGGCACCAGAACAAAGGCGCGAAGATTGTAGCGGCATACGACACGGTGAGTAAAGCCGGGCGCTCTGTGTTCTCTGCGAACTCTATGGTTTAATCTTTGAGGGATAAATCGCGTCTAATGGCAACGTTCTACATCCAACAATTTGGTTGCCGTGCCACACAAGCCGATGGCGCCGCTCTCGAGCGCCAATTGCTCGCCCGGGGCTGCACTGCCGTGCGTGAATCCGCCGCTGCCGACTTCGTCGTCATCAATACCTGTACGGTCACCTCCTCCGCCGATGCCCAGGCGCGCGACGCCATCCGAAAGATTCACGCGCAAAATCCCGCCGCGCGCGTCATTGTCACCGGCTGCTATGCTCAGCGTGCCCCGGAAGAATTGGCGGCGCTTCCCGGCGTCAACTGGGTCGTTGGCAACTCTCATAAACCGCAGATTCCCCACCTCGTTCAGCCGTTTCACGGCGAACGTGCGCCTTTTTCCTCACCTGGCTTTCTGCCTCTTACCGCGCTGCATCCAGAGCCAATGTCGCTCACCCACGCCCCGGCGAAAATTCTCACTGGTGACATTTTCGAACAAACCTCTCTACTCGCTGCCCCGGTGCTAGGCGGGGAAGGGAACCATACGCGCCCAACTCTGAAAATTCAGGATGGTTGCAATAGCCGTTGCTCTTACTGTGTCATTCCCTTCGTCCGTGGGAAGAGCCGCAGCTTGCCCCCGGATACCGTCTTGCATGAGATTCGAACCTTAGCTGCATCCGGTTTCCGGGAAGTTGTTCTCAGCGGCATCAATCTTGGTACTTATGGCCGCGATCTGTCTCCCCGCATCGAATTCGAAAACTTGCTGCGCCGCATTCTCGGCGAAACTTCTCTCGAGCGCTTGCGCATCAGCTCCATCGAACCGCTCGATGTTACTCAGGACCTTGTCACGCTTTTCGCTTCCAGCGATCGCATCGCGCAGCACTTTCACATGCCGCTGCAGTCCGGCTCCGATCGCATCCTCGCCGCTATGCACCGCTGGTATCGTGCCGAACACTACGCCCGCCGCGTCGAGCTCATCCGCGAGCGCCTTCCGCACGCCGCCATTGGGGCCGATGTCATCACCGGTTTCCCCGGTGAAACCGATGTCGATCATCTCGCCACCCTCGCCTTCATCGAGCGCTTGCCCTTCTCCTATCTCCACGTTTTCTCTTTTTCCAAGCGCCCCGGCACAAAAGCCGCTGGTTTGCCCAACGAAGTTCCCGGCGTTGCCATCAAGCGCCGCGCGCGAGAACTCCGCGCTCTCGCCGACCGCAAATCCTCCTCCTTCCGCTGCTCCCAAGTCGGTCGCACTCTCCGCGTCCTCACTCTGCGCTCTGATGAGGACACCGATACGAACACCACGCCAGCCCTCGCCAGTAATTATTTGAAGGTCCGCCTGTGTGGATATCATCCCGCAAACAGTTGGCTTGATGTGTTGCTTTCAGGTGAAATTGGAACTGCTCTGGTAGGTGAACCTATTCTTTCCTGCTCTGCGTCTCTGCGTTAAGTCTTTTTTCCGTCTTTCTCTGTGGCCTCTGTGCACTCTGTGGTGAAACTCTTCGCTTTTACTTTCAACTCTTAACTCTCGAAAATCACTTGCGCAAACGCCTGACTCGCCGTGTGCGTAATACTCATCGCGATATTCTTCACCCCTAGCCGGCCAGCGATTTTCTGTGCTTCGCCTGCCAGTGAAAGCACTGGCTTCCCGCCCTTCTGCCGCACCACTTCAATGTCCACCCAGCGCACACCATGGCTCCAGCCTGTCCCCAGCGCTTTCATCGCCGCCTCTTTCACCGCAAACCGCCCCGCATACCTCTCATACTTGTTCTTGAACCGCTCGCAGTACGCAATTTCATTTGGTGTATAGACGCGCCGCAAAAACCTTTCGCCTTGGCGCTCGATCACACCACGGATCCGCTCCACCTCCGCAACGTCAATCCCCAACCCAACGATCAAGGCGTCTCCTCACGCGGTTTTCAATCCAACCGCCCACTGCGATTATACTGGTAGGGTTTTGACAACGGCGAAAACATCATCGAGGACGCGCACCATGCGCAAACAGCCCCACTCCCCTTCTCCCATTCGTCCCGTATCTTCCGGCAAATGGACCTCACGAACGTCCAAACACATTCACATCCTGCAATCTGTCGATCTAAACGCGCTTCCCTGGCTTATGCATGGCTTCAGCACGCGTACCGGCGGGGTCAGCGTTCTTCATGACGAGAAAGTTCTCAACCTGGGTTTCACCGATTGGGACAACCGCGAAAACGTCCTCGAAAATCGCCGCCGTTTTCAATCCGTCCTGGGCGCCAGCCAGATGCATCTCGTTCCGCTCAAACAATTCCATTCCGACATCATCTGCGTTTTCAAAACACCGCCCGCCGAGCCCTGTCGTACCGATGCCTATCGTACCGATGCCTATCGTACCGATGCCAATCGTGGCGATGCCTCCGCCACAAATCATCCCGGCCTCCTCCTTGGCATACAGACCGCCGATTGCGTTCCCATCCTCCTCGTCGACCCCAAAAAGCATGCTGTCGCCGCAGTTCACGCCGGTTGGCGCGGCACCCTGGCTCGCATCGTCCAGAAATCCGCAGGTCGCATGCGCATGGAGTTCGGTTCCAAGCCGCAGGACCTCCTCGCAGCTCTTGGCCCCGCTATTGGCGGCTGCTGCTACCAAGTCGGCACCGAAGTCGCTTCCGCCTTCGCCACCAAATTCGCCGATGCCGAGAACTATTTCGACGAACTCCGCACCGGCGATGAGCCCAATCCCGTCCAGTGGCTCAATCAATTGCCCCCCGGCCATCAGCCCCCGCCTCCCTGCGTCCTGCTCGATCTTCGCAAAGCCAACCGCGCCCAGCTCTTCGAAGCTGGCCTGCGCGAAAAAAATATCTTTGTCAGCAATCTCTGCACCGCCTGCCACACCAATCAATTGTTCAGTTATCGCAAAGAAGGCGCCGAATCCGGCCGCCTCATGTCCGTCATCGGAGTCCGCGATTCCAGTGACCCTCGCTCAACTAAGCGGCTACTGTCATCCTGAAACGAGCCGATGAGGTTCGCTGAAGGATCTCAACTGCCGATACGCCTACGTCTGCAGCCGCAAAGCCTCGCCGCTCGTATTCGAAATACTTAGCAGCGCCAGCTGCCCGCAAGCCGCCATCACATCCCGCCCGCGTGAATACCTTACAAACGTGGGCACGCCCCGCTCGATCAATATCCGGTGGAACTCTTCGATGCGTTCCGCGGATGGCTCCGCATACGGCAGCGCTCCCGGATTCCATGGAATCAAATTTACCTTCACGCGCTTCAAAGGCGCCAGCAGCCGCACCACCCGCCGCGCATCTTCCGGCGTATCATTCACTCCGCCGAGCAGTACGTACTCGAATGTCAGGTACTCCCGCGGCCCTTTCGTAAAATTCTTGCAAGCTTCCAGCAGCATCCCCAGCGGATACTTCTTGTTGATGGGCATTAGCTTGTCGCGCTGCTCATCGCTCGAAGCATTCAACGATATCGCCAGCTTCGGCCGCACCTTCTCCTCCGCCAGCCGCTCGATCCCCGGCACAATGCCGCTCGTCGACAGCGTCACATGCCTCGGCGCGATTCCCACGCCCTTCTGATCCAGCAGAATCCGCATTGCCGCCATCACCGCCTCATAATTCAGTAGCGGCTCCCCTTGTCCCATGAGCACCACGTTGGTCCGCGGCGCCAGCTTTTCTTTGTGCTCTTCCAGCGGTAGCAGCACCTGCGCCACAATCTCTCCCGCTGTCAAATTGCGAATCAGGCCCAGCTGCGCCGTCATGCAGAACCGGCAATCCACCGCGCAGCCAGCTTGCGTCGAAATACAAATCGTCTGCCGTCCCTCGCTCGGCATAAACACCGCTTCGACCGACGCCGCCCTTCGGCTCTTGTCTCCTCCTCTCTTCTCAGTGACCTCCGTGGTGAATTCTTGTTTTTCCCCCAGCCCAAACAAATAACGCACCGATCCGTCGCTCGAAACAAATCGCTGCTTTACAGTCGGTAGCGTAATGGACGCTTCCTTCGAAAGCCTCTCCCGCATTCCCTCCGGCAAATTCGTGATCTGCGACAACTCGAACTTCCGCTCGGCGTACAGCGCGCGATAAAGTTGCTCTCCGCGATACGCCGGTTCACCCAGCGCGGTGCAGAATTCGCGCAGTTCATCTTTCGATTTGCCTAGGAGTTCGCTAGCCATGCAATTCTCTTCACTCAGTTTAGCACGCGCTGCGCGCGCCTCTCTCTTCGCCCTCACATGCAAACAGCGCTATAATTTGCTCGCGGCCGCGCATAGAGTGGAGAAACGTTATGCCCAAGCAAGTGTCAACGGAACAACTCACCATCACCGACTGGGTAAAGGACCTCGCTGCGATGTCCGGGCGCGAATTCACCCTCGAAGCCGTGCAGGACTATATCCTTCGTCACGCCGTCCGCCCGGAGACCCTCGACAAATATCTCTATTTTTCCAAAGGCAATTACACGCGCAATCTCATTTTCAAAAACGATGTTTTCGAATGCATGACCATCTGTTGGGAGACCGGCCAGGCCAGCCGCGTCCACAATCATCGCGGCCAAAATTGCTGGATGTCCGCCCCCATCGGCCGCCTCCGCGTGCAAAATTTTCGCGTCGACCAGCGCGACGCCTCTCACGGCACCTGCCTCATTGTCCCCACGGACATTTACGACATGGACGCCGCGCACCCCGCTTATGTCAATCCGCTCGAACCCGTCCATCAGGTACTCAATCTCTCCGAATTCAACCAGCGCGCCGTCAGCATCCACATCTATTCCAAACCCTTCGATAGCTGCGAGGTTTACCAGCGCGAAAAGGGCACCTATTGCGACGTCCCGCTGCACTACACCAGCGAATATGGCAAGCTCAATCCCGCCGAAAAACTTTTGTAACGCGACATCTCCGGTTGCCTTTTCGCCTTCAGTTCAACAATCTGGCCCCTCGATCCTCACCACTTCCTCCCCGCCTGTGTCACAATGAAATCATGGCCTCCGAAGCCCGCGATATCCAGAAGCACGTTCTTTCCAACGGCCTCGTCGTCATCACCGAGACCATGCAGCACGTTCGTTCCGTCTCTGTCGGTGTCTGGATCCGCAACGGCTCCCGCCGCGAAGCCCCCCCAGAAAACGGTCTCGCCCACTTCATCGAGCACATGGTCTTTAAGGGCACCGAACGCCGCTCAGCCGAAGCCATTGCCCGTGAAATGGACTCCATCGGCGGCATGCTCGATGCCTTCACCTCCAAGGAGCAAATCTGTTTCAACGCCAAAGTCCTCGACGAGCACCTGCCCATCGCCTTTGACATCATCGCCGACCTGGTTCTCCGCCCCAAGTTTGACTCCGAAGACATTCGCAAAGAACGCCAGGTTGTCCTCGAAGAGATCAAGATGGATCTGGACAACCCGGAATATCTGCTCCACGAAATTTTTACCAGCGGTTTCTGGCCCGATCATTCCCTCGGCCGCCCCATTCTCGGCACTCCGGAAACAGTTGCTAATTTCAATCGCGAGACTCTGCGCGCGCGCTTCCAGGATTGGTTTGCGCCCGACCGCTTGGTCATCACCGCGGCGGGTAACGTCACCCATGACCGCGTTCTCGAACTTGTGGAGCGCGAATTTGGCGCGCTGCAACCCGCCGGGCCGCAGGAAAATCATGCCGTGCCGGTCACCCGTGCCCCGATTCATCTGGAAGCCAAGCGCGACCTCGAACAGGTGCATCTCTGCCTCGGCGTGCCGTCACTCCCCATGGCCCACGAGCGCCGCTTCGCCATCGCCGTACTCAACAATCTTCTCGGCGGTGGCATGTCTTCGCGCCTGTTCCAGAACATTCGCGAAAAACAGGGCCTCGCCTACGCCGTTTTTAGCGAGCTCACCCCTTATTCCGACGCCGGAATGTTCACCGTCTACGCGGGCACCGCCCAGGAAACCGTCGGCCAGGTCCTCGACCTCACCCTGAAGGAATTTGCCGATTTGAAGGAATCTCCCGTCAGCGAGGAAGAGCTTCTTCGCGCGAAAAATCATTTGAAGGGCTCGCTGATGCTTTCTCTGGAATCTACCAGCTCCCGCATGTCTAATCTCGCCCGCCAGGAACTCTATTTCGGCCGTTTCTATTCAATGGACGAAATCCTGGCCTCCATCCAATCCGTCACCCGCGAGGAACTCCAGTCCCTCGCCCGGGAATTCCTTCGCTCCGATCAAATCGCCGTCACCGTCCTCGGCCCCCTCAACGGTTTCACCCTCGACCGCTCCCGCTTGTCCTGCTAAGGGGCTCGCCTGTTAACACACTTGGTTGCTGACACCCTCAATCGCAGCCATCTCTGAGCGGGCGCCATTCTGTGCTCTGTGTCTCTGCGTTATCTTTGTTTCTGTCTCCTGCTGCTCATTCACCGTTGACGCCGCAACATCGCTCTGCCATCATTCTTAAAATTTGCTTGTGTAGCCGCCGGGCTTTAGCCCGGCAATTTTAAGGAGCGGCCAATCGGTTTGCGCGTCTCCATCTTGGCGTCCGGCAGCTCGGGCAACATCACTTTGCTCGAGACCCAGCGCACCCGCATCCTCGTTGACGCCGGCCTTGGCAAGCGCGAAACCCTCGCCCGCCTCGCCGCCGTTGAAAGAACCGTCGACCATCTCGACGGCATCCTCATCACTCACGAACACACCGATCACTGCAATGGATTGCCGCAAGCCCTCGGCCTCTGGAAAGCGCCGCTTTATGTCACCGAACCCACCATGGACGCTCTCCAGCGCATCCTCCCGGAAACTTTCAGCAAGCGCCTTAAGGCTGTCGAAACCATTCACGCCGGCCAGCATTTCACCATCGGCGATATCAACGTCCACGCCTTCGCCATCCCCCACGATGCCGCCGACCCCATCGGCTTCACTTTCAAGTCCAACGGCGCGAAAATGGCCATTGTCACCGACCTCGGCTACATGCCCGAACTCGTCAAAGTCCATCTCCGCGACGCGGATTGCCTGGTCCTCGAATCCAATCACGATCTCGATATGCTCAAGGCCGGCCCGTACCCCTGGGTTGTAAAACAGCGCGTCCTCAGCCGCACCGGCCACCTCTCTAACCACGCCGTCAGCGAGTATCTGGCCGATCCCGAAGGCTTCGATGCTCGCGCCCGCTACCTCGTCCTCGCGCATCTCTCGCAGGAAAACAACAACCCATATACCGCCGAAATCTCAGCCCAGGAAGCGCTGGGCCGCCGCCCCACCGAAGCTGCTTTCCACGGCGAGCTGCTCCTCGCCTCGCAGCACGTTCCGCTCAAGTCCCTCGAGCTGTAACACTTTTTTTGATTCGCGCCACGCAAAATGTAGTTCACACTGTTGCCCGCCATGCGATAGACTTCCCCTGTTCTTGGTAGAGGTGCGGAGGCCATCAGTAGCCGGGCACGCAATTCCGATCCGCTTCGGAGCCTGCGCAAAAGGGGCTATTCTTCTTTCAGCCGGTTTGGCTGAAAGAATGTCGTTTTCCGCCGAAATCGCCGCGGTAGCTGAATCCGCGGCGGTTGGGGAACAGGTCTAAGGCCTGTCCACTGTCATCCATTCATCCGGATGAAGCGCTATCGAGAGGCAGCAGCCCCGAGTCCTTCTCTCGCGGTTTCTCCTTCTCTATTCCGTTTCCTCCAGAAATATCCGGTACTCATGAATCTCTTTGAGCTTACACGCGCGCTCGTCGACATCGAGTCCGTTACCAACTGCGAAAAAAATGTTGGCGACTTCCTCTTCGCGCATCTCTCTTCCCTCGCGGCGCGTCATGACGGCTGCGTCGAACGCATGGCCGTCGCGCCGAACAGGGAAAACATCTTTGTCCGCTTCGGTGAGCCCATCGTCACTCTCTCCACCCACATGGACACTGTGCCGCCGTTCTTCGCTTCGCGCGAAGATGCTGACTTCATCTGGGGCCGCGGCTCTTGCGACGCCAAAGGCATCATCGCCGCCATGATTGCCGCCGCCGAGAAACTTCTCGCCGCCGGAACACGCAACTTCGCCTTGCTCTTCGTCGTTGGGGAAGAGCGCAACAGCGCCGGGGCAATCGCCGCCGCCGCAACTCCCCGCGGTTCGCGATTCCTCATCAATGGAGAACCGACCGAAAATCTTCTGGCCCTGGGCTGCAAAGGTGCTCTCCGTTACGAACTCATCGCCTCTGGAAAGCTCGCGCATTCCGCTTATCCGCATCTCGGTCATTCCGCCATTCACACGCTCCTCGACGTCCTCCAGGACATTCGCAAAATTCCTCTCCCCAAAGATTCCTTGCTCGGCGTCAGTACTCTCAATATCGGCACCATCTCCGGCGGCCGTGCTCCCAATGTCGTTGCCGACGAAGCCTGTGCCGAACTCATGTTTCGCATCGTTGCCGATCCCGCACCGCTTCGCAAATCCGTCTCCATCCAAACCGCTGGCCGCGTGGAAGCAGTGGAACTATTGCACTCACCAGCCCTGCGGCTCACCGAATTCGGCGGCCTGCCCACCACCGTCGTCGCCTTCACCACCGACATCCCCGCCTTTGCCGAGGCTTGGGGCCAGCCTTTCCTGATCGGCCCCGGCAGCATCCATGTCGCGCACACCGCCGAAGAACACATCTCCAAAAAAGAATTGTCGGAGGCAGTGGAAATCTATGCCCGCATGACCACGCAGCTTCTCGCCACGGGAGCCGCCGCCGCATGAGCCTCGGCCTCGCCATCGTCGGCCACGGGAAAATGGGTCAGCTCATCGAGCAGCTCGCCCCGGAATACGGTTTCGATGTTCGCGCAACTTTTTCCAGCGCCAACATTGCCTCTCTTTCCGCCGAATCTCTGAACGGCGCAACCATCGCCGTGGAATTCACCGCGCCCGCCGCCGCGCCGGAAAATCTTCGCCGCATCGCCACGCTCGGTTTGCACGCCGTTTCCGGCACCACCGGCTGGTTCGATCATCTCCCCGCTGTCCGCGAATCGGTTCAGCGCGCAAATACCGGCCTGATTTTCAGCGCGAATTTTTCCATCGGCGTCAATCTCTTCCTGCAGATTGTTGGCGAAGCCGCCGCGCACTTCTCCCATCATCTCGAATATCAAGCCTGGGGCTGGGAAATCCATCACGCCGCAAAAAAAGATTCACCATCCGGCACCTTGCGCAAATTAGCCGAAGAAATGCGCGCCCGTGGCTTCGGTCATCCCATAAACCTCAGCGCCAATCGCGCCGGAGCGCACCCCGGCACGCACGAAATTGGCTTCGATTCCCTGGCCGATACCATTACCCTGCGCCACACCGCGCGCAGCAGGGAAGGTTTCGCTCGCGGCGCGCTGCAAGCCGCCCGCTGGATAACCGGGAAAAAAGGTGTCTTCGAGTTTCGTGAAATCCTCGGCGAAATAAGCTGAGCACGGTTCGCTTGCGGTTCTACAAATCGAGCGAGCTGTCATTCTGAGCGCCCCGATTCTGATCGGGACGCGAAGAATCTCAACTTACCGTGTGGCGCCAACTCGTTGTTCGTACGGGTTTTGTAGACGCGGGGCTTTAGCCCCGCGATCGATGCTGGCAGGTTCAGTAGAAAAAGGAGCAACAGAAATGTTCACAGGATGCGGCACCGCTCTCGTCACTCCATTCCACCACGACGGCTCACTCGACGAACCCACGCTCCGTCGCCTGATCCGCCGCCAAATCGACGCGGGCATCGACTTCCTCGTCCCCTGCGGAACCACTGGCGAAAGCCCCACGCTCACGCGCGCGGAACACTTGCGCGTCGTTGAACTCGCCATGGAACTCGCCAAGGGGAAACTCCCCGTACTCGCCGGCGCCGGAGGTTACAACACCGCCGAAGTCATCGCGCTCGCACGCGAACTTGCTGCCATCGGCGCCGACGGCGTCCTCTCCGTCACTCCCTATTACAACAAGCCCACACAGGAGGGCCTCTACCAGCACTATCGCGCCATCGCCGAAGCCGTTCCGCTGCCCATCATTCTTTACAGCGTGCAGGGCCGTACTGGCGTGAACATCGAGCCCGCTACCGTGAAGCGCCTCGCCGAAATCGAAAATATCGTCGGCATCAAGGAAGCCTCCGGCAATATGTCCCAATTGGCCGCGATCCTGAACCTCGTTCCGGATAATTTCATCGTTCTCTCCGGCGACGATGCCCTCACCCTTCCGCTCATCTCGCTCGGCGGCCGCGGCGTCATCTCCGTCGTCTCCAACGAAATCCCCGCCGAAATGCAAAATCTCACGCGACTCGCGCTGCAGGGAGACTTTTCGGGCGCGCGCGAGATTCATCGTAAGTTCCATCCCCTGATGGAAATAAACTTCGTCGAGTCCAATCCCATTCCCGTAAAGACCGCGATGGCCGAGATGGGTCTACTCGAGGCAGTATGGCGTCTGCCGCTCGTTCCGCCCAGCGCAGCGAATCAATCGCGCATCCGCGGTGTCCTGCAATCGTTAGGGATTGTCGCCCGCTCTGCGGGCGCGCCCGTCATCGAGAAGGTTCATGCTGCCAGCGCAAATTGAGCGCCTGTTCGATCAGCCGCCCGCGCAATTTGCGGAAGAACATCTCCAGCTCTTCCGCGAATTCAAAGCTGCCATCAACCGTGGTGAAATTCGTGCCGCGGAACCTGATGCTTTGTCTCCGACCGGCTGGCGCGTGAATGCCTGGGTGAAGAAAGGCATTCTTCTCGGATTCCGCATGGGCGCCATTCAGGACATGTCGGTCCACCCGGAAGCCCAATCCTTTTTCGATAAATCCACTTATCCCGTCCACAAATTCACCGCCGCCGACGGTGTTCGAATCGTTCCCGGAGGCTCCAGTATTCGTGACGCCAGCTACATCGCCCGCGGCGTTATTTGCATGCCGCCGATGTTCATCAACGTTGGCGCCTATGTTGACGAGAACACCTTGATCGATTCGCACGCGCTCATCGGCAGTTGCGCGCAGATCGGCCGCCATTGCCACATCTCCGCCGCCGCGCAAATCGGCGGCGTGCTCGAACCCGTCGGCGCTCTGCCCGCCATCATTGAAGACGAAGTCCTCGTCGGCGGGAATTCCGGCGTGTACGAGGGCACCGTCATCAAACGCCGCGCCGTCCTCGGCACTGGCACCATTCTCAACCGTTCCATTCCCGTCTACGACCTCGTCCGCGACCAGGTCTACACCGCCACCGAAACCATCCCCCTCGTCATCCCCGAAAACGCCGTCGTCGTTCCCGGCTCGCGCGCCGTCTCTCATCCTTCCGGCACCAAGTGGGGCCTCTCTCTCCAGGCTGCCGTCATCGTAAAGTACCGCGACGCCAAAACCGAATCTCGCATACAGCTCGAAGACCTGCTCCGCTAGGCTCCTGTCGTGGAACTACAGATTCGGCTCACGCCGAAAATCGCATCCCTCCGTGTATCGGCTTTTGTAGCGGCGGGTTCTTGACCTCATCCTAGCGAAGGGTATCCCGCCATCTTTCTTTTTCTGGTTTTTTAGCAGCTTGGCTTCTTCTCTTGAGGAGAGTAGAGCAGATTTGCAGTCTTAAGACAAATTCGTATGCCCTTGGTTTTCATTGATAATGCACCGGGTTTCTATGTGTAGCGGCCCCGGCTTTCTCTGCCGGGGCCGCTTTTTCCCTGTCCTGTCCTGTGGCTTTTTCACGCCGCCTGCATGACGGCAGAGCTTCATCGCGTGCGCGGCTACGGAACCGCCACAGGAATTTCGTTTGAATAACTGCTTTCCATCCCAGTCGAATCTACCGCTGTCGCTACATAAAAGTAATTCTGGGCAGACTGTACTGTGGTGTCGGTGTAGGTCGTGCCGACAGTATAGCTTGAGTCAAGTTTCGTGTAAGGCCCGGCTGTTTGCGTGCCCCGGTAAATGTTGTAGCCCGCTACAGCGGAAGTGCTGGCCATCCAGGTCAGGAGGACTGAGTGTGAAACTGGTTGCACCCCGGAGCCAGATAGCGAGATGGCTGCTGGCGAATTGCTCGCCGTGCTGATCACCGAGACGCTGCCGGCCGAGCTGCCGGAAATCGCCGGAGCGAATGCCACGGGGAAGCTGGCCAACTGGCCTGCCGCCAGTGTGAAGGGAACCGCAAAACCGCTGACGCTGAAGCCTGCGCCGCTGGCGTTTATTTGAGAAACGCTTACGCTGGAATGTCCAGTATTGCTGAGGGTCACGGTGTTCGTTGCGTTGCTGCCGAGGTTTACGCTGCCAAAGCTGAGAGAGGCAGGGTTCGCCGACAAGAGCAAAGTGGACGCCGTGCCGCTTCCGCTAAGCGCGACGGTGGTCAGCGAACTTGGTGCATTGCTGACGAGGGAAAGACTCCCCGTTGCGGTGCCAGAGGTGACTGGAGCAAATGCCGCCGTAAACGCGGCAGATTGGCCTGGAGCTATGCTCAACGGCAAAGCCAGTCCACTCAAGGTGAACCCGGTTCCGCTGGCAGTGATCTGCGTTACGCTTAGGTTGGCGCTGCCCGGATTGGACAACGTCACCGTCTGAGTGTTCGTCACGCCCACAGTGACGCTGCCAAAGCTCACACTGGAGGGCACAACCAAAATCTGCGGCTGCACGCCTGTACCAGAGAGTGAAATAGTAAGGGGAGAATTGGTCGCAGTGCTGACCACGGATACCGTCCCGGTTGCGCTTCCCGTTGCGGTCGGCGCGAACGTGATACCCAGCGCAACACTCTGTCCGGCCACCAGAATCGCGGGAAGCAATAGGCCGCTGGCGCTGAATCCCGTTCCGGCAGTGGTCACCTGCGAGATGCTCACTGCGCTGTTCCCTGTGTTGGCTAGAGTAAGCATCTGCGAGCCGCTGCTGCCTGCGAGTACATTTCCGAAAGCCAAACTATTCGTATTTGCGGAGAGCAGATAAGTCGTGCTTGGGCTCGGCGAAGCCAGAGTGCCGCCGGTGCCCTGGCCGGAAACCGGTATGGTCTTCAATCCACCGCTCGTCCGGTTGAGTGCAAAGGCGAGGTTTCCGGAGAAGCCATT
The DNA here is from genome assembly GCA_041476465.1 of Candidatus Acidiferrum sp. GTDB lineage: Bacteria > Acidobacteriota > Terriglobia > Acidiferrales > UBA7541 > Acidiferrum. The sequence continues at coordinate 95,169 of JBGOTL010000002.1, forward strand.
CGCTGAATCGGGACGAAAGACGACCTGAAACGTCACGCTCTGGCCCCCTAGCACCGTGAAGGGCAGCGAGGGCCCCGACAAAATAAATTCCGGCAGCGTGCTTGAAGCTTGAAGGATGGTCACACTCTGATTGCCGACATTGGCTAGGGTAACGAAAGAGGCCGAACTCAAGGTATTGACTGCCACAGAGCCAAAATTCACTGAAGATGGGCTCGCGGTAAGTCCTGCGTTTGCCCTGGCCGTACCAGGCTGTCCGAACAAAACCATCAGGATCACAGCCAGTGAACACACCAATACTCTCTTCCAAAGTTGCTTCATTCCCTCTCCCGGGGCAGGAACTTGGATGTGACCGGAACGGGGGCTTTGCGGTCGTTATTCTCTTGCCCAAACTACAGCGGCAGAATAGATGGTGGGGCGCGCTTTAGGCTACTGGCGTGAAGGTCGAATTTAGTGCAGGTGGTAAGAGCCTGCACCAGTGCTGGTCTAATCCTGTCCTTTGCCTTACCCGAAAATCAACGCCTTTGCCGAACCCCAAAAAGAATTCCAGTAAGCACGCAGGGGGAGCAGAGAAAAGAATCTGTAGTCCGGATTTCAAAATGAGGCGCTAATTAGATTACGTCCCCGTCATCCACTCAGTTGCCGTTGTTTGCCGCGGCCCTTGCATCGCGGGATGTAAGTCTCACGCTGAAAAAGAGTTGCAGGAATGACCTTGCCGCTTTTCAGAAAACGATCAGCTATTGGTAACGCAATTTCCGGGTTGCGGCTGGAGCTTCGCTCGAAAACAAGACGCCAGCCCCAAAATGCCGTATTCTTTAGAGCACCGCCAATAAGGAGCGCCACTTGATTCCACGCTATACCCGCGAAGAGATGGGCCGCGTCTGGGGCGACGCGAACAAGTTTGCCCGGTGGCTGGATGTGGAGCTGGCCGCGGCGGAAACGCTAGCCGAAGCCGGCCAGGTGCCGAAAGACGCCGCAGCGGCGATTCGCGCGCGGGCGAAAGTGGATGTCGCGCGCATCAACGAACTTGAATCCCGCGTGAAGCACGACGTTATCGCCTTCACCATGGCGGTGGGTGAATCCATCGGGGATTCTGCCGCGGCGCGTTGGCTGCACTATGGCATGACCTCCAACGATGTTGTGGATACCGCTCAGGCGTTGCTGGTGCGCGATGCTTCGCGGTTGATCGAAGCGGCGCTGGCAAAATTCAGCGAAGTTCTGGCCAAGCGCGCGCAGGAATTTCGCCACACACCGGAAATCGGCCGCACCCACGGCGTCCACGCGGAGCCAATTACCTTCGGACTGAAAATCGCCAACTGGTACGCGGAAAATCAGCGCAATATCGATCGCTTCCGCGACGCGGCGGCGCAAATGGCCGTCGGCAAAATCTCCGGCGCTGTCGGCAATGCCTCGCATCTGGGCACGGACATCGAAGAGCGCATCTGCCAGCGCCTGGGCCTCGATGTGGCGCCCGTCGCTTCTCAAGTGATTCAGCGCGACCGCCACGCGCACTACGTCAGCACGCTTGCGCTCATCGCCGCGACGCTGGAAAAAATCGCTTTGGAAATTCGTCATCTGCAGCGCACCGAAGTGCGCGAAGCCGAAGAACCGTTTGGCGGAGAGCAGCGCGGAAGTTCCGCGATGCCGCACAAACGTAATCCGGTAACGTGCGAACAGATCTGCGGCCTGGCGCGTTTGCTGCGCGGCAATATGGTGGCGGCGTATGAAAACGTTGCGCTCTGGCATGAACGCGACATCTCGCACAGTTCGGTGGAGCGCATCATCCTGCCGGACTCCACAATTCTTGTGGATTACATGCTTGCGAAAATGACCGCCATCGTCCGCGAAATGCGCGTGTTTCCGGAACGCATGTTGCGCAATCTGGAATCCACTCACGGCCTGGTGTTCTCCGGCCAGTTGCTGCAGGACCTGGTGGAGAAGGGCATGCCTCGCGACGACGCGTACAAAGCGGTGCAGGGAAACGCCATGGCGGCGTGGGAAACGGAATCCAGCTTCCGCGAGCGCGTAGCCCAGGATGCACGCATCGCGAAGTATTTGGATGCCAAAGCGCTCGCGCATACCTTCGATTTGCAGCGGCAGCTTCGTTACGTGGACGCGATTTTCGCGCGCGTCTTCGGCGAAAAAACCGTAAGCAGCAAAGCGTAAACTCCGGAAAAAGGAAGGCGCCCCGGCAAAACCGGGACGCCTTTTTCTTGCCTCTTCTAATCCCAGATTGCTCGGAGACTAGCTGCGGAGGCGGAAAAGCCTGAAACCTTAATAGCAAATTTTAATTAGAAATGCCAATACTATTCGACACGCTGAACGTAGCGCGCTTCGCTGGTATCCACTTTGATTCTGTCGCCTTCATTCACAAACGGCGGCACCGTCACCACCAATCCCGTTTCCAGCGTCGCCGGTTTTCCCACCGCGCTCGCCGTGGCTTTTTGCAGCGTGGGCTCGGTCTGGATCACTTTCATGTCCATGGTGTCCGGCAAATCGATGCCAATCGCTTTCTCTTCGTAAAATTCAATCTTCACCACGGTATTGGGGATCAGGTAAAACACGGTTTCCCCAAGCTCATCGCGGCTCATCTGCATCTGCTCGTAGGTTTCCGTATTCATGAAATGGAAATCGTCGCCCTCGCTGTAGAGATACTCAAATTCGATTTCGTCGAGGATGGCGCGGTCCACGAATTCCTCGGCGCGGAAGCGGTAGTCGATCATGATGCCCGTTTTCAAATTTTTCAGCCGAGTCTGCATCGATCCGCGTTTGTTGCCGGGGGTGCGGTGGTCGGTGCTGAAAACCGTGTACAGCTGGCCCTCGTGCTGAATGACCATGCCGGGGCGGAGTTGTGTTGCTTTTACGGTGCTCATTGTGTTGTGCGGTCCGGCCAAGCCGGGTCTGGCAGCTCCCTGTACTTTCAAAAATTTCGGAAATTCCAACAAGCGGCCCGCAGGACCTGCGGCTGCACGCGGAATGACTCGAGGCACGCAGGGCGGAATTTCGCGCCCAACGCGAACAAACAGTATAAATGGGCGCATAGAATGCGGTCAATCGCTGTTCCTCTCCTTGGCGCGCTGCACAGCGGCGCTGGCCATGATTTTTTCGATTTCATCGGGATTGCGGGGCAGGCGCTCGCTGAGGAGCTGGTAGCCGTTTCCGGTGATGAGGACGTCGTCTTCGATGCGCGCGCCAAGGTTTTCCTCCGGGATGTAGATGCCCGGCTCGATGGTGACCACCATGCCGGGCTGAAGCGGTTTGCAATACTCGCCGGGATCGTGGACGTTGAGGCCGATTTGATGCCCGAGGCCGTGAATGAAGTATTGGCCCAGCGATTTGCCATGCAGGTCTTTTCCGCGGGTATTGATGTAGTCGTAGGCGATTTTGAACACGCTCTTATCGCCGTCCTTGCAAAAGGTCATGCCCGGCTTGAGCGCGGCGAGGGCGGCGTTTTGCGCGCCGAGGACGATGTCATAGATCTCGCGCTGGCGCGGGGTGAATTTGCCATTTGCGGGAATGGTGCGGGTGATATCGGCGGCGTAGCCGGAATATTGCGCGCCAACGTCGAGCACGACAATGTCGCCGTCCGCAATTTTGCGCGAGAGCCTGTCGTAGTGCAGCGCGGTGGAATTTGGTCCGGCGCCCACGATGGGGGCGTAGGCTTCGGCCTCCGAGCCGCCCATTTGGTGCACTTCAACCATTCTTGCGGCGACCTGATATTCATACAGGGCGGGGCGCATCAGTTTCATGGCTTCGAGGTGCGAATCGACCGACAGGTCGACAGCTCGTTGCAAAAAGGCGAGTTCGCCAGGTGATTTGATCTGGCGCAAAGCAGTGATATTCGCCCGAATGTCCTTGAGATTGGCTTGAGGCCCGGCCAGCTTCAGCCACTCGACGACTTTTTGTTCGTGGGGGTATCCACCAAGTTCCTTTTCGTAAGGGAGAATGGTGTAAATGTTTGGGTACATCTTCGCGAGTTTTTCGACGCTAGCTCGCATTTCCGGGAAGGGTTTCACGGTGGCAAACCCGGTGGTCAGCGCGATCCCGGAATCAGACGGCGACATGCGTACGCCGTCCCACTTTTCCTTGCGTTCGTCCTTGGGAGGGAGAAAGAATATTTCGCGCGGATCGCCCCATGCGTCATTTGTAACGCCACTTCTTGGAGCGGGCAGGATAATCAGCCCGGCGCCTTCTTCGTTGTGGCCAGTGAGGTAATAGAAGTTTTCTTCCTGCTCGAAGATGTAGGTCTGGGAGGATTCCTCGCGGCCGGTGTAGCCCCAGAGGATGATCGGTGCATCGAGTTGTGCGGCGAGTTTCGCGCGGCGTTCGGCGTAGACGCTGTTGGGTTCGCGTTCGCGGCGCTCCTGGGGCGTTGCGGTAGCGGCGAGACCAGCGAGAAGCAGGATTGCAACTAGCGATTTAGAGAAGACAGACTGCGACCGCACCGACCGGGAAAGACCGCTCATTCGTCCACCTCGCCGCCATACATGGCGTTTGTGACCCACAGGGCATGTGGGAATGCCACGGCAGGGCCGCGGCCGGGTGATTGTAACTGAAATGATGGACGGGCCAAAGCGAAGCGGGGGAGAAAGGCGAGTGGTGAAAGCAACTGGAGGTTGCAGGGTACTCCCACCCCGGGTGTTCTTGCGAAAGAGTGCGGGATCATATGAAAAGAAAAGAGTTGAGTTTTTGATGTGCGCGAAAGAGTGTATAAGAATATGAAAACAAAGGAGGGGACTTCGCGCGGATGACACGTGAACTGCGAAATATGAAACGCGAAAGTCGAAATACGAGAAGTGCACTCTCGACCCCCTCCCCCCTTGTTTTTCGTAAGTATTCATTCCAGACGGGTTAACGCCGGGCGAATTCGTAAGTATGGAATCTAAAGGACTTAGGCAATCGAGGAATTCCCGAGCCTTAGAAAGCGTGCTTCCCGACAGGGTCGGGATCTACGATTGCCATTCGCGAGGGAATAGTATCGCTAAGAGCAATATAAATAAAGGGTAAAGAAGGACAGGGATAAAGGGACAGTTCTAGGACTGGACGAGGTTGCGGTACAAGGTGGTGCGATTATCTTTGGGCACGGACCGCGACCCGGCCGGGGCCCCTTCAACGGCAAAAGCGCGGCCGCCGGCGAGACGCCAGCGCTACAAGAGCCGAAGATGCCAGGCTTCCCGACACAAACCGTCGGGACTCCCGGTACACATCACCGGGACGCAGAAGGCGCGCCCCACAAATCGGGGTAAAGCCCGGCGCTACAAGAGCCGAAGATGGTTTAAAGTGGTGGCCTCGGGAAGCGGCGGACGGTTGGTGCATGCGATTCATAGTAATCAGGTGACCAAATGACGAAAATGATAAAGCTGTGGCTTAGAGTTGTGCTGATTTCTTGCGTAGTGTCGTCGACGGCGTTTGCACAGACGAAATATGACTTGCTGCTGAAAGGCGGGCAAGTCGTTGACGCAAAGAATAAGGTGAACGCAGTGCGCGATGTGGCGATTCAGGACGGCAAGATCGCCGAGGTGGCCGTGAATATCCCGGCGGCGAAGGCGCACAGGGTCGTAGATGTTACGGGTTTGTACGTGACGCCGGGGCTGGTGGATATTCACGTGCACGTGTATGCCGGGACGGGAATGCGCGGGGCGTATTCGGGAGACAACAGCGTGTATCCCGACGGCTTCACGTTTCGCAGCGGGGTGACGACCGTGGTGGACGCGGGGAGTTCGGGCTGGCGCAATTTTCCCGACTTCAAGGATCGCGTGATTGACCGCTCGAAGACGCGCGTGCTGGCGCTGCTGAATATTGTGGGGCACGGAATGGGCGGGGGAACGATCGAGCAGAATACCGAGGATATGGACGCCAAAGCCACCGCGGAAGCGGCCGGGAAATACAAAGAGTTTGTGGTGGGCATCAAGACCGCGCATTTTGAGGGTCCAGAATGGACGGCAGTAGAAAGGGCGGTGGAAGCGGGAACGCTCGCGAATATTCCGGTGATGGTGGATTTCGGGACGTTCCGCAAGGAGCGGCCGTATCAAGAGCTGGTAATGAAAAAGTTGCGTCCGGGAGATATTTCCACACACATGTACGTGGATGCGGTGCCCATGCTGGACGAGAAAGGGCGCGTGCTGCCATATCTATTTGAGGCCAGAAAGCGCGGGGTGATTTTTGACGTGGGCCACGGCGGGGGAAGCTTTTTGTTCCGGCAGGCGGCGCCCGCGGTGCGGCAAGGATTTGTGCCGGACTCGATTTCCACGGACCTGCACATCACCAGCATGAACGGCGGAATGAAAGACATGCTGAATGTAATGTCGAAATTCCTGAACATGGGCTTGCCGCTGGACGATGTGATTGCGCGCGCGACATGGAATCCGGCGCGGGAGATCAAGCGCGAAGAATTCGGGAATCTGTCCGTGGGCGCGATCGCCGACGTGGCGGTGTTGCGGCTGGAGAAGGGCAACTTCGGCTTCGTGGATGTCTTTGGCGCGCGGATGAAGGGAACACAGAAGCTCCTCTGCGAGCTCACGGTGCGAGGCGGTAAAGTGATTTGGGATTTGAACGGGATTACGCGCGAGGATTGGAACAAGCTAGGGCAATACAAGAACCAAGATGAGGTGCACTGAGCGGGTCGTCACCATCCGTGCCATAGCAGGAGCGGGAGACCATGGGTAACGCGATCGATCGGGCCAGGACTCGGAGGAAGTTCCTCCAGATGCTTTCGGCGAGTCCGTTGCTGGCCAGTCCAGGCTTGCTTGACGGTTCTTTCGGCAATCTTTTGACGGCGGGCGAAGTAACAGAAAAGAAATTTCTTGGCTGGCTCGATGAGTTCATGCAGAGCGGCGAAGTGATTTCCTCTCCGGACCAGGCGCTCGACGTGATGGATTTTGAGCCCGCCGCGCGAAAGGCCATTCCTCCAGCGCATTTCGGGTATCTCGCCACTGGGGTGGATGACGATGAAACGGTGCGGGCGAATCGCGACGGTTATTCGCGACTGCAGATTCGGGCGCGAAGGCTGGTTGATGTCGGGAGGGTTGATATGTCGGCGAGTCTCTTCGGCACGAAATGGAGCTCGCCGATCGTGCTCTCGCCAGTAAGCGCAGAAAAAGCGTTTCATCCTGACGGCGAAGTGGGCCTGGCCAGAGCCGCACAGACCAAGGGGCATTTGATGATGTTGTCCACCG
>JBGOTL010000003.1:0-75676 GCA_041476465.1 Candidatus Acidiferrum sp.
CGGGTTTCCCCATTCGGAGATCCTCGGATCAAAGCCTGCTTGCGGCTCCCCGAGGCTTATCGCAGCTTGCCACGTCCTTCATCGCCTTCTGGCGCCAAGGCATCCACCGTACGCTCTTAGTAGCTTAATCATAAAACTTACTCAATCCGTCTTCGCCGCCTTCATGAATGAATGTCGGCTCGACGTTTTGCTCCCCGCAGCTCCATACATCCTCGAATCCAAACTTCCCTGATCTGGGTAAGATCAGTTCCATTCGGTTCAGGCTTTCGTTTCTACGGTTCACAAACAATTGGTCAGTTCGCCTTTTCTTCCACAGTTTTGCTCAACTCGAGCAGAACTTGTAATTGTCTGCAGACATGCCTCCTCGTCCCCTTCTATACTGAAGGAAGAGAAAAAGAGCCGCTGCAGACTTGCCAGCCTTTCTGTTGTCAAAGAGCGGTAACCCTGATCCCGTCAGGGGGCTGCGACTTTCGTCGGAGCCATTTGTACGGAGCGCAAAAGCTGTCCATACAAATAAAAAACCCGGCGTCGAGCGCCGGGCACAGCCACCCGCATTTGGTGGCTTCGCGCGAAGCTCGACTGATTTCTAGCCAGTGCTCGTAAAGAACCTCACTTTGGATCGACGACGAAAGGCGTTCAAATCCGACTGTGATGCCCCTGAACGGTCCGATAAGTTCACGGAACTCCCGGACCCTTTGTAACTATACCAGCTTTTCTATCCCCGTCAAGCCCCCGCCTCAACTATTTTCGCCTTTTTTCCTCAGCCCGCCGCTCCCTGTGCAAAAGCCCCTCCTGGCTGTGCGCTTTTATCATGTAGTGGCGGGTCTTCAGACCCGTGCTTTTCTCCAATTTAGTTCAGTTCGGGTCTCATCGCAGTCACCAACGCGACGAGCAGTATCTGCTACCAGGCAGTCCGCCAAGTAATGAGTAATCCTAAATCGTGGAAATCACTGTGTAAGCCCCTGACTTCCAGTCAGGGGAGCGACGCCTTAAGGTGTCGCGGCTCAGCGCTCCCGTAGTGGCCGGTCTTCAGACCGGTGCATTTTGTCCTGTAGTCGCTCTTGTAGGGACCGCCGACCTTGGCGGTCCGCCATCTAATGGGTAATCCTCGATCATCGTCAAATCCGCGAAGAAAGGGCGCAGCACACCCTGGGCAAGCGTTCTTGAAGCGTTTCTTTGCATCTCGGGAACGCCAATCTCCCGATTGGCGCTTGTGAAAACGCCCGTAGAACTGTAGTCGCGACACTGACCCTCTGCGGACTCCGCAGAATCTCTCACTTTTGCTATTCGAGCTCTTCCAGGTTGTTCAAGCGCATCGGCAGCGCCGCTCCCTGCTACCACTCCTCGCACGTGCCTCGGTAGGAGTGGGTATGGGGAAAGATGCTAGGATGGCCATACTAGTTTTCGGAGGCACAGATGACTTCCATCGTGCGCGGAGCCTTTTTGGTTGCTGCTCTTCTGGCGATAATTCCAACGCGGCTGGGGGGACAAGAAGAGAACTTGCTGCCACATGCCAGCCCGAATGTGCTCGGTCTTTACAAGGCGAAGGATGCGTTGCAAACTCATAACCCCTTCCGTGATCCCATTGCTGAAGCATTCTCTCCAGATTCCAGAAAGATCGATTTGTTGGACCAAGCCGAAAGCTTCGGGCAAGATTATATTCGTGCCGCAGCCGACCTTCTGAACGTCTATGAGAATTTGCATTGCGAATCGGACCTAGTAATGATGAAACCATTGCTGATCGATCGGCTTCAACTCTCCTCTCAGCTACTAAGTATCGATGCGCAGAGGCCGACCATCCTGCTAGGTCAAAAGAACCTACCAGCGATTACGGAGAGAGCACTCAAACTACGAGACGACCTTCTAGCCGCGAAAAGTAAGGTGGACGCGATAGCGGCTTCTTTGAAGTGAATCTATCGGACCTTCCACGGTATGGCCCAGGGATACGGCTCAGTCTTTCCTGGCTTCGGGGGAGTGTACGGAAACTCCGCCTTCTGCTCCGCAAGAACATCCCAGACGTGCTCAGGCACTTTGAAAGTCACACCAAAATCGGTGTACGACTGTCCCGGCAGCAACGCGCAAACGACAATCCGTTTTGAGATCAGAGTATTTGCATAACCGCCGTCCGCTGTATAGGTGAAATCTTTCTGGTTGTTGGCGAGCAGATAGCCGATGATTTCTCGCTCCTTAGTCGTCATCGAAGGAATGTCCTTCTTTACTTGGTGCTGTGCCCTGAAAATTTGCCATCGTCGATAAAACCACTTTCCGAGCCAAATGAGTGCGGTCACAACGAGCCAGGTCGAGGCAATGACGAAAAGCAGCCCGACAACCCATCGGTAGTCCGCAAGGACACGAGTCATGCCCAATTTAGCGAGCGACGAATCCGACGCCGTTAGCAGAAACAACGTCGAGACGATTAGAAAGAGCGACGACGCAACCGGAAGGGGCTTCGTGATTGTTTCGTAGAATTTTATCCAGGTCTGCAAGGTCGGGTTCGCTCTTCTAGTAATCCTATCAGGTCAGCGCGCCCGGAGGGTGCCCCGCGCCTCGTTTTTGCGCCTGGGTTTTCGTCCGAACCGCGACAGCACTCCCCTCAACGCAGCAACGCCTCAAATCCCGCTTGCGCAAAGTGCTGGTCATGCGTCAATGCCGCCTGCACCTGCTCTGTTTCCATCACCTCAAAGCTCGCGCAATCCGTCAGGCTCCAGCTCTTATCCGCCGCTTGCTTGTAGCGCCGCAGCGCGCGCTCAAATTGTTCCGATGTCTGCGGAACTATGCGTACATCCCGGTGGCTGCGGAGTCTCTGCACCATGCCGCCAACCGCTTGGCGCAATGGACCAGCATCGCTAAAACTGTTTAGGACTTCCGTCAGCACCATTTCGCTAGTCAAGATCCTGACGGGAGAAATTTGCTGAGTTACGCTGACGGCCTTCACATGAATCTGATCCTTCGGATTCACCAGGGCGATCCAATAGCTGGTGTCGGCGAAGACCTGTCTCATTGATCCGCCTTCTTGCTGCCGTAAAGATAATGGTCAACATTTTTTGACAGGTCGGCGGGAACCCGTTTCCATTCGCGTTCAGGTACTTCTCTCGTAATGGACGCAACCATCTCAAGCATCGAGCCCGATTCATTTTCCGAAGGCTCTTCTCTCTCCTTTATTTCCGGTTCCCCTTGCTCCCTGGAGTAGCGAGTCTCAAATCCTAGTCTCCGCAATATCTCCACGGCCTGATGCGAGTTTGTCGGATCATTTGGCGGAACACCCGCGGCCTCCAGCACCAGCGGGCGCGCCGGAAGCTCTCTTTCGCCTACCATCACCGTCCATCGTGTCCCTTTTCTCGTCCAGCGGAAATGGTCAGCGGCGCGAACCACCTCCGCCCGTGTCAGTTCCTTTGGGCTACGCACAAAACACCTCTATCTTCATCATATACAACTTATTATTCATCTTCAACAACTAATCAGAATGCCGCCCTTGATTGGGCCGCCAGCCCTTCCAGTACCTCATCAGTTAACTATTGACTTAGTTCACGGCCCGTGCTACCATGCCCCATGCTCTCCGGCGTCGCTCTTATCACCACCCGGGAGAGCCGTATTCCCCCGCCAAGGCACTCTAACACCTTTCCTTGCTATAGTTTAGGCGCTCCATCCCATCATGGTTCAACAGAACGCCACTTAAACCATTTCCTTTCAATGCACTGCGCACACTTTATGTCACAACAGGGGGGTGGGGGTATCCGTCCAGTTCAATTCGCCGGGAACGCCTTGGCATCAATTCCCGGCACCAGCTTCATCGCGTTCTTGTAGTACACCTTTTTCAAGACTTCATCCGGCACCTGAAAACCGTAAATCCTCCAGAAAGCGTGGCGCTTGCGGTAATACTCAAAATATTCGTCGCGCGTCTCCAGCGACCGGAAATACCATTTGTATTCGTTCACCTCATAAATGTCTTTGCCCATCAGCACGCGATCCTGATACTTCACCAGAAAATCATGCGCGCCGTACGGCTGACGCCCCAGCTCCGCCAGCACCGCGGCGATATCCACATACACGTTCGGATAGGTATCGAACAATTTTCCCAGCCGTTGCAAGTCGTTGCCGTGAAATCCCAAATGCGCCACGATGAAGTTCGTCCGCGAGTGCTTCGCGAACAGATGATTGCGCTCGGTCATCAACGTCTCAAACGGCGGATACTTCTCCGGCGGCCGCGCGCGGCTCGGAAATTCTCTCAACTCCTCCCACCGCTCGTTGTGGTAATCCCACGGATCGAAAAACGCCGACGGCTCCCCGACATGAATGAGCACCGGAATGCCCAGCTCCGCGCATTTCTCGAACACTGGCGAAAATTCCGGATCGTCCACGTGCACCCGCTCACCGCTCGCGTACTTCAGGTCCATTCCAAAATTCTTGAAAATTTTCAATCCTTGCGCGCCGTTCCGCACATCCTCTTCCAGCCGCGCCTCCGCCCGCTTGCCATAACCAGGCGTATTCAAATCGTCGTAACTCAAATTGGCAAAGATAACGAAACGCTCCGGATAGCGCCCTTTCATCGCCTTCACCATTTGCTTCAATTCCTCGCCCGTTCCGCCGCTCAGGTTCACCAGCACACGCAGGTTGATGGAATCCATCTCTTTCACCAGCTTGTCCACGTACTCCGGCGTCGGTTCCCAATGGTGACTGTGGATATCAATAAAGGGATATTTTGCCCGGTCAATCTTGTGTTCCGGGGTCACCAGTGTGGACTTCGGCTGGTATTCTTCAATCGTTGGCGCGGGCTGCCTCTTTTGCGCTGCCTGCTGCCACGTTCTCGCAGCTCGCGGCCACAGGATCATCGCTCCACCAACGGATACCAGCATTGCTGCCAGGACTGCGCTGTAGCGCCAAAACTTCATCATTCACCTCGCGTGGATAGGCATCGCCCTATCTTCCCACACGTCGAAGTAAAAAAAGAAGTCGCCATGGACTGCCTTCCCGCGGCAGTGTGAGCGGGTTTGCAGGTCAAGGCCCGAAAAAGATTCAAAAAAAGGCGGGTGGCGTGGCAAACGTTGCCCTGTCTTGCCGCCGGGCAGATGCCGCATCTCCGTTTATCCTGTGTTTAGGAGGCAGACAGTAGATTTGCGCTGACGCGAAAGCCATTCCCCGCGTCGAGGAGAGATCATGAAGACAAAATATCTGGCAGCTTTTGTGGCAACCGGGTTACTGCTCGCGGGGCTCGCCGCAGCCCAGGAAAAAAAGATCAAGCGCTCGGATCTTCCCCCTGCCGTCGAAAAGACGGTGGTCGCCCAAAGTGCGGGAGCGACCATCAAAAGCTTTTCCTCCGAAATAGAAGACGGACAAACCTTTTACGAAGCGGAAATGATGGTGAACGGCCATAGCAAGGATGTTCTGATCGCCGCCGATGGAACGGTCGCGGAAGTGGAGGAGCAAGTCGCGCTGGACTCGCTCTCCGCGGAAGTGAAAGCGGGATTGCAGGCCAAGACCGGCAAAGGAAAAATCACAAAAGTCGAGTCCATCACAAAAAAAGACAAGCTGGTGGCCTACGAAGCTCAGGTTGATACCGGCGGAAAGAAATCCGAGGTTCAAGTAGGACCGGACGGGAAGCCACTCGATCACGAAGAGTAGGGTGTTCACGCTTCAATTCCCCTTGGGAAATGGCTCGCACCGCGGAAGGAATTGGAGACGAATCCGCGATACGAGTGTTAGCATGCGTGGGCGATCAGAACCATAAAAAAATGGAGTCTGCGCGCAAAGGAGATAGAAGCATGGATGTCACAAAGAATTTTCAACGAATGACGCTGCTGGGTATTTTCGCAGCGGTGGCGATTGTTGCATCCGGGCTGCTGGTGTGGGCACAACAAAAGTCCGTGTCCGTCGAAGGCTACGTGCTGGATTCGGCTTGCGCTTTCACCAAGAATCTCGACAAGCCCATCAGCCGGGAATGTGCGCTCGCTTGCGCCAAGGCCGGCTCACAACTCGTCATCCTTACAAGTGACGGCGCGATTTATTGGCCGATTGATGCAAAGACCCCGGCCACCGGCCAGAATACCAGGCTGCTGGAGTTTGCCGGAGGCCGCGTCAAAGCCACGGGAAAACTTTATGACCGCGGCGGCTCGCACGCCCTGGTGATCGAAACGATTGAAGTCGCATCGCCCGCAAAATAAATTACCTCCGCGAGCGTGCTGCTAGCCCTTCTGGCGCTTGAAGAATTCCACTTGGCGCAAGCGCTTGAGCGCTTGTTTCTTGGTTTTGTACGGACCGCCCAGATTCTTGCCTTTGCTGGAAACAACTTTGTATCCACTCGCCACTTTCTCGATCATGTCTAAACTCCTGACGAAATCAGGCACGTTGCAACATACCATGCGGAACACGAAGTGGGCAGGGTCTCCCAGAATTGAGTGCGGCAAATCGGAAATTCTCGTTGACACACGAAGAGTGCGCGCGTAACTTTAAGCGGACAGGTATTACCTTATAGTGTAATACAGCTCTATTTATCCAAGATCGCTTGCGAAGGAGGAATCCCCATGAAGCGTTTCCGCATGACTCAACAGGGAGTAGGCCTGCTGTACCTGCTCGCAGTTCTCGCCTTGATTCCGCTGGGCGGCTTTGCCATTTACAAACATTTCCATCCTGCGCCCGCTCCGAGAGTCACCACGTCGAGCCTGGTGCGCGGCTACCTCGCTGTCGCGGTGGGGCGCTCGACAAGGGCCGAAGGGTCCGGGGGAATTTACGCCAGAGAGATCGAGGGCAAGGACATTTACCTCCCCGGGGTCACCGTTTTCCTGCAGGACCCGCACCTGGGTACTACCAGTGATGAGGTGCGCACCGATCTGAGCGGCCGTTTCACCGTCCAGGCTCCCTCCGAAGCCCGTTACAACCTGTGCTGGAAGTCCAAGATTTACGGCGACGGCTGCTTGAAGGAATTCATCATCGCCGGCCGTGAACCTCTTTTTCTGAGCACTGTCCTGATTCGCGTGCCGGCTAAGGAAGGCATGGTCGCCAGCTTCGGCAAAGTGCGGTTGGAGGATAATTCGGTCCCGCGCACGCTCGAACCCTTGTCCGACATCAACTCCTTTGCGGTTGTGTCGCTTCTGGATGCCAGGAAGAAGGTGGTCACCGAGGTGCCGGTCAACAATTTCGGCTACTACCTGCTTCCTTACCTGCCCGACAAAGATACGTCTCACCTGATCGCCCGTATTGAAAAGGCTGAAGGAACACAAACCATTCTGCCCGACGCTTACAAGAAGTTTCCTCGACTCATTCAGTATCACCTCACGATCAAGAACACCCCTCCGAAGCTCGATGCGATCGTCCCGGTCAGCGTGGCAACCGGGAAGCGCGTCCAGGTTGGCAAACCGGGCGACACGATTGAGCTGAACGCTGTGACGCGCGACCCGGACGGCGATCCAGTCCAGGTCCATTGGTCCGAGACCGCCGGCAGCGGAACGCTGTCTGCCAACACCGGCCCTCAAATCAAATGGACCCTGCCCACGGCACCCGGGCGCTACTCCGTCCTGGCGATCGCATCCGACAAGAAGGGTGGATACGACCGCTTCAGCGTAAGACTCTCCGTGGGTACGCCAGGTGTGCCCTTCTCCGGAGTTGTCGCCGGAACCGATGGGACTCTGATCGATGGCGGTGAAGTGGAAATCAACAGCAAGATTGAGAAGACGGACGCGCAAGGGCGTTTTGTCAATTATGTCCCCGAGGCCGATCGCTATGTCTTCAACATTCGCAAGCTCGGGTATGGATTTTATTCGAAGGTATATGACAAGAGCGTGGCAGGCGGCCGCTGGACTCTCGTTCGCGCCAGCGTGTCGGAGTTCGATCCCGCCGCTGTAATCAACTTTCAGGATAAGCGCGGCGACAGAAATTGCCAGGGACCGGATACTTCACATATCAATTGGAACGAAGGACCGGCCCTGAAAGAAGTGTGGTGGCAGGACGGCAAGGGCAACAACATTCCCCCTCCGGTTTCTTACAAGAAAACGTCCTATGGCAAAGAGAGCTATAGCGAGGATAAACCCGAAAAGCCAAGCTCGTACGATGCGCAAGAAACGAAGGGGCCGCGCGGCCACGGAGGCGGAGTAATTCTTCCCTGGCAGTATCCCAAGCGTCTCCCGTGCGGCCCGGGCATTTCCGTGAAAGTACCCGCGAATGCCCTCGAGACGGATTCCGGAGCCGCGCCTGCCGGTAACGTCGACGGCAGCCTCGCGACGGTTGATCTGGATACGCCCGAACAAATGCCGGGTGACGATTCGGTCCAGCGTCCCGGTAACAAAATTGACTGGATGCAAAGCTACGGAGCCGGTTCCATCGAGTTCCATGAAAAGGCAACGGGCAAACGATTGCGGCTCAAGCCGGGCAAGCAGGCCGAAGTCACGATTCCCGTCGATCGCAGCCAACTGGCTGCCGGTGCGCCGCTGGCCGCAACGATGCCACTCCTCTTTTACGACGAAAAGAACGGGGTCTGGCACCAGGACGGCATTCTCAAACTCGACGCGGCGAAGAAGAACTACATAGCCAGGGTCAAGCATTTCTCCTCACTGAACACCGACGTGTACAAGACGAATCCGTCGTGCGTTCGGGTCCAGAGCAGCATTCCCACTCCGTATGAACTCGAAGTTACGGTTCCGTTGACCGGCGGTGCGGCGCCCAAAGTCAAGACCATCACAATCACGGACGCGCCGCCGCATGTGCTCTACAACTTGCCCAACTTTACCGATATCACCATCGTCGCCATTGCTCCGGGCTCCGGCACGGTTGCGCCCCGCTCGCTCGGCTTGTTTATCGTCAATACAGGTCCGCCGCAGGCCGCGGGCTTTGGCACGCCGCCTCCCGCCTCCGCCTGCGCCACCGAGATCGCCCTCAGCGTGCAAACCTTCCCTCAACAGCCCAACTCCGGCGAGTTCCTTCACGGTTTGTTCAGCTTCTCGGCCACGGTCATCAACGAGGCGGATATTCCAACCGTCGGATCGCTTTCGCAGCAGTTGGATCAAGCCACGCTTAACTATTACAGCCAGATCGATGCAAACGGCGATCGTCTTACTTTCGACAAGTTCCGAACCACAAATGGCTTCACCCACCCGCCCGGATTCCAGCTATGCGGCGCGGCTGTTTGTGACGACCCCGATCAGGAAATCAACACCGTTTATGCCAATTCCGGCGACCTCGGTTTCGGCCGCGACATGCATTGCCGTCGCACCAACACCGGCGGAGCCAGCGGCTTCGATTACGCCTGCTACGTCACCAACTATGGCGACATCACGACCGACGACGCGCTCGACGCACAGAATGCGAGCACCAACACGGGCGTGGTTGCCACCGTGGCAATGGAGTATTCCCGAATCCTTTCCACCGACGCCCTCACCGACCGCCACGTAAAGTTTTACGTCTACAATGCGGCCGGCGCTCGCGTCAACAGCGCCGATCTCGACAGCGGTCTCAACATTCGAAAGCGGCCCGTACCTCAGCTCTGCATGGTTTGTCATGGCGGAGGCTATCCGGGCGGCGGCAATATCACTGTTCCCCCGTTCAATACACCCGATAGCGTCAAGCTCGGTTCGCGGTTCCTGCCCTTCGACCTGCGCTATTACACCTACCCCGCCAGCCCGGATAAGGCAGCGCAGCAGGCCGCCATGAAGCGGCTAAACCAGGACATCGTTCAGAACGCGCCGTCGCTACCCGCGCCCGACCCGGTCGCGGATGTAATCGCCGGCATGTATTCGGGCGGAGCCACAACCCAGAACGAGGATTTCGTCATTCCGGGATGGCAGCAATCGCAACTCCCGAATACGCTCGAGCAGGAGGCGTTCTACAAGCGCGTGGTGGCCAATACGTGTCGCACCTGCCATATCACGCAGTTGTTCGCCAACATCAGCAATGAACGCGCCGGTGTGGACCTGCAATTCCGCAGCGCACGCGATTTTCTCCGCAACCAGTCCATTACCGGCGGGGGCTCGTTCAGTCCGATTACAGCGGCCGAAGGGAGGGTGTGCTCCGACCACGTGATGCCGCACGCCAAGCGCACTCACGATATTTTCTGGGGGCAATATTGGGAAAACAGTTTTGGATCGTTCACGCCCACGATTTCCGCGCAGTTCGAAGCCTTCGGCGACACCATGAAAGCGCTGCCTCGTCCCGCCGCCTGGCCTGTGGGAGAATCCTGGCCCCCGGCCTGGAATGGGCAGCTCTGCGGGCCGTTTACGGGAGCCGGAACAGCGCCTCCTAGCTTCTACTCTTCCTACGTGCATGTCCTGTGGAGTCGTAACTATGGAACCGGGGCTCCCAGCGGCTGCACCACTTGCCACTCGGATCTTTCGGGTAACGCCACCGACACGCACAATAAGCTGCTCGACCCGGCTGCATTCTTCAATGGACCGCCAGCCGTCGTTATCCCCAACGACCCCGCAAACAGCAGGCTCACACAGCGGCTCAGGGGGATCGGTGTGGGTGCAGGCCCCAATAAACGCATGCCACAAGGCTGCCCGACTGCAACCAGGCGTTGCCTCAATGAATCCGGCGGCGCCTACAGCCCCGCGGGGGATCCGGATCCGAATAACACCTCGACCGAGATCGACCGAGTGGTTTTCTGGGTCACGGCCGGCGCTCTGCCCTAGAGGTGTTTCTCTAAGGGCATCGTCGTTGGGAAAAAGCAGTCGCGTTTCAAGGAAGCCCGCCTTCAGTGCGGGCTTCCTTCCGCCGCTTGGGACTCACACACTTCAACTCCGCCAGGGGGTAACGATGTACCCTTCTAATTCCAGTTCGCGGGTGCTGCTCTAATTCCGTGTTGCCATTCCTCATTTTAGGACACTAGGTTGCGAGGAGTTTTCGTAAATATTGATTCTATTTCACTTACGGCAGGCCAATTCCGCCGAAAACGGTTTTCCACCCGCCGTCGAAGAATATTTCGGAGCGGATGTTGACTTCGCCCAATTGCTCAAGCTCTACGGAACGTCCAGTGGAGAAGGCCCGGAGTGGTACAACCCCTCGAAAGTCACCGCGACTATCCCAATCACCATCAGCGGAGACCCTAAGGTCGAACATATCAGCACGTCGAGCGGGCGAACCTGAGCGTAAGGACGCATCTGCGCCGCTTCAAGCGGCTGAGTCTCGGATTTAGCAAGAGTCTTGACCATCTCAAGTCTGCTTTCGCGCTCTATATGACCTTTTTCAACTTCGTTCGCGTACATCAAACGCTCCGTGTAACTCCCGCTATGCAAGCAGGTCTTACTGACCACATCTGGACCGTGCAAAAACTATTGGAGGCCGCGTGAGACTATGGCCTCCCACCTTCCCCAGACCGCCACCAGCAACACACATTTAGAGCATCACCCAGTTTGCGCCTCGCCTTGACAGCGGAGGGCACTCGGCCTACACTACGGAGTTTTTAGATGGCCCCGAGAACGACACTAAGGGGCGGGACTCACATGGACAAGAAAAGGCTCGAGTACTACAAAAAAAAGTTGCTGGCGCGGCGCGAAGAGCTGGTGAAGACCATCGCGCGCACGGAAGAAGAGGGCCGGCAGGCCGACGACGATCCCACCGTGGATCTCGCGGACAAAGCCGCCAACTCTTACACGAAAGAGTTTCTCTTTGGGCAGACCAATACCGATCGCAAAATATTGAACCTGATCGACGAGGCCCTGAAGCGCATCAAGAACGATGATTACGGACAGTGCGCGAGTTGCCAGGAAGAGTTGCAGCAGAAGCGGCTGGAAGCGGTGCCCTGGGCCAAGAACTGCATCGCTTGCCAGGAAAAGCTTGAGCAAGGGCCGGCGTAGGTTCCCGATTATCGCGTTTGTTACTTCAGCATACATTTCCTCTTTCTTAACTGCGCGAGGCGGAGTAGCCTTTTGCGGGTGTGAAGCCTTCATTTCCTACACGTAGATTGCTGGCCGGGTGGTTCGCGGAAGCGTGCGACGCCGCGGCGAGTGTATTTTTTCCTTCGGGATGCCGCGTGTGCGACCGCTTGCTGACGCAGGCGAACCGGGTGCCCATCTGCGAAGACTGCCTGGCCTCCTTCGCACCGATACCCGAAAGAGCTTGCGATCTATGCGGCCAACCCATGGAGGCTGAAGTTAGCCTCGGCGAGGAACGCCTGCTTTGCAGGGCTTGCAAGGAGGAGACGTATTCGTTCGACCGCGCGCGGAGTTATGCCCTTTATGAGAATGCGCTGGTGCACGCGATTCTGCTGCTGAAATTTGAGCGTATCGAACCGCTGGGGGCGTGGTTTGCGGCGCGCCTGGCGGAGGTGGTGAGGCGCGAGTGCGCGGCAACGGCTCTGGACATTGTTGTGCCGGTCCCGCTGCACCGCGAACGGGAGCGGGAACGCGGTTATAACCAGGCGGAATTAATCGCGCGGCCGCTGGCAAAGAAGCTGAAACTCCCGCTCCGGTCGGTCCTGCTCATGCGCACACGACCCCGGCCCGACAAACAGGTGCTAAGCTTGGAGGAACGCTGGGAGTCGGTACGTGGCGCTTTTGCCATGCGCAAGGGCGGCCGAGTTGACAACCTCCGTGTCTTACTGGTAGATGATGTAATGACGACGGGTGCGACGCTAGACGCGTGTTCACGCGCGTTACGCGAAGCCGGAGCCAAATCGGTGACCGGGCTGACGATAGCCCGGGCCGCGAGGCCCGCAGTACCCCGCGGCGAGTAATTACCCGAGGGACGCGCGATGAGCGCCAGGCGGCCACATACGGTCGAAGCCCGGGGGCGACATAACCCCGAAGCAGTCGGAATGATTGTGCCCACAGCTTTGGGCTACGCCAGCGGCAAACTTTCCGCGACACCTCTTTCGCGGCGCACATCGTTGCTGCAAGAGCCAGTACTAGTCCTCAATGCCACGTATGAGCCGATCAATGTGACCGCGGTGCGGCGCGCCATGGTACTGCTGCTGAAGGGCGTGGCGCAGGCCGAAGAGATGCACAACGCCGAGGTGCATTCGGCCGCGCATTCGCACCGCGTGCCCTCGGTGATTCGTCTGCTGGCGTACCGGCACATTCCGCAGCAGAGCCGCGCGCTTTCGCGGAAAAATATTCTGCTGCGCGACAGGAATACCTGCCAGTTCTGCGGCCATGCGTTCCCCAGCTCGGATCTAACGCTCGACCATGTTGTGCCGCGTTCGCGGGGCGGGCGCTCCTCCTGGGAAAATCTGGTGGCTTGCTGCTACCGCTGCAATAACAGCAAAGGTGACCGGACACCGGAAGAAGCGGGGTTCAAGTTGGCGCGGAGGCCGCGCCCCTTTACGCTGCATACTTCGCGGCAACTGATGAGCTTGATCGGTCACCGCGACGAACGCTGGCGTAAGTACCTTTTCTACTAAGCGTTTCCATTGCAGTTCCAGGAATTCTTGTGCAACCGGAAAATCGGGAAAACCTTTCCGGCGGAAATACATCTAACCTAACAATACCACTTCAAGAACACACCCCGGGAAGCAGTCAGAGTTACGCTCTGGCTGCTTCTCTCCTTTAGCGCGCAAATCGTTGTTCCTGGTGACCGCTAAGCGGTCAACGCGGGCTGTTCAGAGTGTTTGGCTGGGGCGGTCTGCAAGAAAACTGTTCAGTGCACTTTGTTCATCGGGGAATTCCTGGAAGACCTGATAGAGCTGGGTGACTTTGAGGACCTCTTCGACTCTGGGCGCCAGGCCGACAACTTTCATCACCCCGCCGCTCTTGATCACCGCCACATAATTCCGCACCAGTTCGCCGATTCCGGAGCTGTCCAGGTATTTCAGATTACTG
Organism: Candidatus Acidiferrum sp.; assembly: GCA_041476465.1. Taxonomy (GTDB): domain Bacteria; phylum Acidobacteriota; class Terriglobia; order Acidiferrales; family UBA7541; genus Acidiferrum. The sequence continues at coordinate 13,740 of JBGOTL010000003.1, forward strand.
AGATTGAGGAGGATATTCGTTCGGCCCTGCTTAACCATACGGTGGATGGTTTCATGCAGGGCCCCGGTCTCAAATGAAGTGAGGTGCCCCCGTAAATCTACGATTGAAATGTCATCCGCCTGACGGATCGTAACCGTGAAATTCACTTGGCCTCTTCCCGGGTGGGGCCATGATTGTACCGCTCCTTGCCCGGTTGGCAAGAGGCCGCGAAATGAATCGTCCAGTGTTTGAGTCGTAGTATCTGGCGCGGTAGTACGATGTGCCCGAAGACTTCATTGTTAGCCCTCGAAGATATTCTCAATGTCCCGGGCGCCGTGCAGCACACGAATAATCTCAATCGCGCTGCTCACAACTCGGTAGAAAATGATATACCGGCCAAAGGGAAAACTCTGAATTCCGGGAGCCAACTCTTCTCGGTGGCGCCCCGACCCAGGCTTATTGGCTAGCAATTGAATCGTCTCGTACATTTTGTCGATAAAAGCGTCTGCATTCGCCACGCTGTCATCTGCGATGTAGCTCCAAATCTCAATCAAATCCGCACTTGCGCGCGGGCTAATGCGGGGCTGGGGCACTTATTTCGCGCTCTTCAGCAATTTCTTCTCGCGGGCGACGCGCTTGATTTCCTGTGGGTCGTAAACCTTGGACGGTCCGCTTTCCAGACCTTCTCGTACGTCTTGGCGTAGCTTATGAAGTTTCAGTGATCGAAGCTGATCTTCTTGCTCCAAGAGGCGCAGCGCTTCTCGCACCACCTCACTTGCGGAGTTGTAGGACCCTGAGGCGATCTTTTCTCGGATCATGTCCTCAAGGTGAGGAGTCAGGCTTATGTTCATGGGCATGCTGGGAGACCTCGAACGTTTGATGATCCCAAGAATAGCGCCGTTGGCAAAGATTGTCAATGTTTGACAACTAGGACTTACGTGCGCACCCGAACCGTGCCAACTTGCCAAAGGTGCTCCACCCGCCGACTATGCCCAGTTTCGTCACACAGTTCTTGCCAGGAAGAGCCGACGATAAGAGAACGATACCACGCTGCCCACCAACAGATACACCAGTGCGTTCGCGACTACTGACATCAAGAAGCCAAAAATCGCCCTACCTGTGTCGACACCGCTCCCCGTATCGGATGCCATATAGAAACCAAAAGCAGGCCAGAGGGCAATGAAGAGCCAATCCGGCATTCGTTCAATCGGCACTATTTTGAAATAGAAAAGGCCTTGAAGCAGACACGGTACAAAAAATCCGGCCGCCAAGAAACTCCACGATATTTTTGACAAAGACAAAGTCATGGCGTCACCTTTTTATAGTAATGGTGTCACGTTGTAGCAGGACTCATGTGGTAGCTGCGTCAAGTTGCTCCATACCTTTGGCGGAAGAGAGGAGTCGCCCACGTTTATGCCACCGTCCTTGAGGGCGTCATGCACGAAGTTAGAGCAATCACGACCAGGAAAACGCCACCAACCAGGGTTCCTTTTTCTGCTATTGATGTAATTTTGAATCTTCTGATCCTGTTGTGGAGTTGTATGGATAATCAGACATTTGATGGGCTGCGCTTTATCGGGCAGTATCTGACCTGGATAAGCAGGTGAATCATGATTTGGGTAGAACCCTTCGGTATTCAAGGTATTCACGCCAATTCCGATGTGGTCATAGGGGTTTGCTGCTGGGTAAAGTTTTACCGTTACATCCAAACCCATCGGGTCAACCCAATTTGTTGGTGAACCTAGCGCATATAGATAGAAATTCACCCCGGCATTGAAGCGCTCCATATCTTCGGAACTAAAGCGTCCAATGGTCGCGTCGTAGTATCTGGCGCGGTAGAAAGATGGAATAGGCGTGGTGGATTGCGCGAGCATTTGGCTACAGGGGACCGACGTCGATCACTTGGCCGGGTTTGATGTCCAGAAGCGCGCGAGAACAGGCCGGCATTAACGGCAAGAGGTCCTTCATGCGGTTCGATTTGGCGCAAAGAATCAGGATAGAGACGTTCCGCCCCGTCATGTTCTGTTGGTTTTTGATGTTTCGATCGTTGGTGAGCAGCACATTCCATCGGCCTTCGGCAAGCGTCAGGAGTTCACCGTTCTTCTTGGAACCAAGACCGGCCTCGCGGACCGTTTGACACTCGTGGCCCATCGCGGCAATAGTCCCCTTCAGTTCGCTAGGCAAGCACTCATCGATGAGAATCCTCATTTTGCGAAGCGTGCAAGTACCAATGACTTTGCTTCTTCCAGCGCAGCGATAGCTTGCTCGCGGCTGACGCCAGGAAATTGTCTCAGGAATTCGTCGAGCGTTTCCCCGCCTTCGAGGTAGTCAAGCAGCGTCTGGAAAGGGACGCGCGTGCCGCGGAAAACAGGTTCCCCGCTGTGGATTTCTGGGTCTTGGACAATTACGCTTTCTGAGACAGTAGCCATGGTGTCCCTCCTGCGCCCTTCCCGATTATCTCATCCATCCGCAAGAACTGCGCCGAAAAGTGCGAATCGCTCAGCATGAAGTTGACTCTAAACCAGGACCCCTACAAACCAAAGGGTCCGGTACCCAATTCGCGCGTTCCCTGCTTCTTGCCCGCACGCCCACGGTTTGGGAAGCTCTTCAGGGAAGTTGGCGCGTTGTAGATTTCGCGTATCAAGCGTGCAGCATTTTCGGGTGTTTTCTCGAAGAGATAGTTTGCGATGTGATCTAAGTCATCTGCCGCTGCCGAGGTCCAACGAAGTTGCATCAGACGCGACGCTGTTTTTGGGTAATCAGCTTTTCCATGCGTGCGGCGACTTCTTCATGTTCCAGCACTTCACCACTTTCGACTTGTGCCAAGCCTTTTTCGACTTGCCGGATGAACCATTGGTCGTAACCCACCAAACGCTCGACAGCTTCATGCACCAGCGATTCGGTGTCGCGTCCCTGTTGCGAGGCAATGTGGTCCAGCTTGGCTTGCAACTCTGGCGAAAGTTTTATTTCCATGCCGTCAGTGTAAGCGCAGCGCCAAGTTCTGTCAAAACGTTTGCCGCCAACCACAGCTTGCTGCGCAGCACCCTTTTAGGGGTGACGTGTCCGATTCATCGATAGCGGGGTTCTTGCCGATCTCACCTGCGTTGCGCATGAAGTTTAGTCTAAACTCGCACACGCCCCGACCGGGTCGGGGTGGACGCCACCGGCGTGTGCGGCACCCAAGATTGTCTTAGAATTTATCGTCTGTCCCACCTGCCAGTCCGCGGATGGCATCGCGCATGGCGCCCGCTTCGAACGAAGTTAGGTGGCCGCGGAGTTCCACAAGAGTTATGTCGGCGATCTGACGGATGGTTACCGAAAAGTTCACGATCTTGCCCCCCACGCACCGCGCGGCAAGGATTGTACCTCATCCGATGCGCTGACGAGAGACGGGCGAAGAATGTTGCGGCACACAGCGTGACCAATGTTTGAAATTTAGTGGCGCAAAACGATACGCAGGCCATGACGCCAGCTTTCGGCAAGGCCTACGCGCACGAATTCGAGTTCCGGGGTGAGAAAACGGAGAAGCGTGTCCGTGGTGGAATGGAAGCGCAGGGCGGGCGCGACGAGATAGACAAGCGGCGGCGCAGCTTGCAATTCCACGCCGGGGAAAAAACCGTACTTGGAAAAATCGCCTTGCGCGAGATGCCGGCGGATGCGCAGCCAATATTCGGCAGCCTGCAACGGCAGGTGGATGTATTCAGAGGCTTTGAGTTCGAGAATGGCAAGACGGCCGGAGCGCGTGATTGTGAGCAGGTCGAGAATACCGTGTTCCCCGCCGGCGTGGGCAAAGACCTGGGCATAGACATATCGCGCGTCGAGAGCCGCATCAATGCGGGAGACGTCTTCGCGAACGAGCGATTCGAGCCAGCGCTCGGCCTGCGACCGAAAGAAAATGTGACGCGTGTCGCTGGCCAGAGGATGCCGGTGAACTTCGAGATCGTGAATGAGACGCTGCAGCGCGGGTTGCGTTGCGGCGGTCAGTTCCTTCCAGGCTTCCTCTTTGCCAAAAAAGAGGCGGCCCTGTTCGCAACGCGCAAAGGCAAGCCCGCGGAAGCGGAGCCACACTTCGTGCGATTGCGGCACGGGATGAACGGTGATGGCATGGGGAGCCAGGGCCACGACAGGTCGCAGCACGGAGTGAGTCTGGTCGAGAAGCGATTGAGACTCACGCCGGGAGACGAGCCATGAGTCGACATTTCCGGCGCTGCGCGGATCGATTTTTTCGAGCCGATCGAGAGCTGAGTCGCGCTCATATAGTTCCACGGGGATGCGCGGATCGAGTGCGGCGAAACGATGCGCGAGGAAACGGCCCTCCCCTTTCGAAAGGATGAGTCGCAGCCCCATCGCGGCGCCGCTGCGGCTGCTGGATTGGCGCGCGCGATGCAGCCAAAGCAGCGCGAAGGTGAGGCTATTCTCGATGGTATCCGCTGATTCGCCCCCGGGGACGGCGAGAAATGCAGTGTGTTTCCCCTTACCCAGGAGCAGGCCGCGGGCGTAGTTGCCCGAAAGAGAGTGTTCGAGATCCGGAGCGATGGTCAGCGATTCGAGGGTTTCATCGGGAAACTGTTCCGCAAGCAGAAGCCGCAGGCGAGAGCAAAATTCCTTGCGGAAAAGATCGCGGGGAGAGCGCTCGAAATCGAGGCGCAGAAATTCCAGGCGATCCGGCTTGCTGCGGCCAAAGCGCTCGACGGCCAGTGCGAGACGCTTATCGGAATGATCGGTAATGGCGAGCACGCGGCGCGTGAGGTTGCATTGCTCGGACCACAGGTGCAACAGAGGCTTCTCGCTGGCGCCACGAACCTCCCAGGAAAGCGCCGCGGAAGGGGTGACACGGCTGCCATTTTCGAGAATTTCAGCGGCGCCAGCGGCCAAAAATTCACGCAAGCTGGCTTCAAGTTCTGCGGCAAGCCCCACAGAGAGTAGTATAACTGAGATAAGTAATATCTGGACTAATATTTCGAGGCGGTCAACTGCAGGCCGGAGACACGCACGACCGGTTGCTCCAGATTCCAGGAAGAGGGGAGGTGTTCAAAAGAGATTTCGAAAGGGCGGCGTTCTCCCGGAACCAGGGGAGCAGCAGGGGTCTCCACAATCGCACGGGTCTCGCGAAGAACCACCTGATGCAGCGCATCGGAGAATTCCAGGGTGAGCTCGACGCCAGCTACGGACTGCTCACCTGCATTGAGCAAATCGCCGGTAAGTGTGGTGACTTCCTGGTGGAGAAAGTTTTCCGCGCGGTTGAGAGCAAGGTTGTTGATCTGAATTTTGGGAGCGTAGGCCTGCTCGACAGAACCGAAAACGAAGTGAGTTTTCTTTTTTGCATGCGCAGGCCCGGGCGTTTGCGCGGGCCAGAAAAACAGAGCCATGGCCATGAACACCGCTAGTGCGGCGCTCGAAAGCGCAATGATGCTGACAGCGCGGCGAGGCGGCTGTGGGGGTTTTCCCTTTTCGTCTTGCAGCATCTCTTGCATAAAACCACCGCGAGTTGCATTGTCTGCGGCAAATTGCGCGCGCTGCTCCGCGTTCAACGCCCCAGGGTAATTCGCTGCACCAGCGGCTCGGGCAGCCGGGCGTCGCGCATGCGCTGCTGCACCACAGAAATATCATAGGGAACACGGCAAAATTCGACCATCTGATTCTCAAGATCGGCAATCACAAAACCGGCGCGCGGATCGCCGTCTCTTGGCTGTCCCACCGAACCGGGATTCAGAAGATAGCGCTTCCCGGGCTCGAGGTGCAGCACCACGGAGGAATCCGTCAAACGCGGCCGGATTTGCAGGACTTCTATCCGCGCGTCGTGATACGCGAAGCCGCCCTGGTGGTGCGTATGACCGAAGAAAGTTACCGGCAGCGTGGAGTCCAGCAGCCCTTCGAGCGCTTGCGCCGGCGTGAAAACATATTCGTCTTCGTCCTGGAAGGCGCCGTGGACGAGAACAAAACCTTCGGTTTCGAGAGGGCCCGGAGGCAAGGCGGACAACCATGCCAAATTGTCCGGTGAGAGTTGCGCGCGTGTCCACAGAACGGCGGCCTTGGCGACCGGATTGAAATCCTCAGTGGTCATGAGCTCGGTGACCGCCTTGTCGTGATTTCCGCGGATGGTGGCCGCGCCGAGTTCCCTAATTTTGGAGGTAACTTCGTTGGGATCCGGGCCATAGCCGACTACGTCGCCGAGACACACGACGTGGTCCCAGCGGCCCTCTGCCGCTTCCAGGGCCGCGTCCAGAGCCGACATATTTGCGTGCAGATCGCTTAAGACAAGAATACGCATTCCAAGCATCCCAAAAGTGCTACCGAGTATAGATGAACAGCGACGCTGTTGCACGAGAGGATGTGCGCTTTGAGAAGAAAACCAAGCTCGACGCGTGCGGACGCAAAACGTTTCATATTAATTTCCGCCTTAGTGAAAAATTAAAGAATGCAGAGAGAACTTGCTGGCAGCCAATTTGGAAATCCTGCGCGATGAATGTTCGGCGTTTAAGAAAATCTTTTTAAAATAAATGCGGCTGCCACGAAACATTTGCCGGGGGTGCTTCGTCTATACCAGTGCAGCCGAGTTCGGGCTGTCCCAGGCATGACAGAGAGTTCAACCAGAAAAAACCCCGCGGTGGCAGCCGCGGGGCGATGACACGCAATTTTTCCGGCCGTTAGTCCAGAAAGAACAGGTGTCTTGTGGGGGAGGCTACTCTTCCCTCGCCTGCGTGTCAACTCTGCCCGGCGTGAGACGGCAAGTTATACGGCTGACTCGACCCCGAATGGAAGGAAATGACACGCATGAAATCGAATTCTTTTTTCCGAAGCACCTTGCTGCTGGCGGTGATTGCGCTGGCAGTACCTGTATTTGCCAAACCCATCAGCAAGACCATCAACCTCTCACATGCCGCAAGAGTTGGCCAGACCGATCTGCAGAGCGGTGAATACCGTTTTCTCATCGACGGAGACAAGATAACCGTGCAAAAGGGCAAAAAGGTCGTCGCCGAGACGGAAGGCCGCTGGGAAGACCGCAGCTCGAAGTCGGGGTACGATTCCGTCCTAATCGGCGCAAACGGTCAAGTGTTGGAAGTGCGCTTCAGCGGCAACCAGCGCGTGTTTGTTCTCAACAATTAATTTGAGGAGCTCGCGTGACTCCCTTCGCATGGACGAGAGGGGGACTGCTCTTTGCAGCGGTTTCCCTCATCGTCAGCCTCGCCCGAGAATTTTTGAAGTGGCAGGACCCAGCCAAAGCTGCGAGTGAAATATCTCCCCGGCTCGCGGCGGTGATCCGCGGATTGTTCTTGCAGCACATCTCCGCCCTCAACCATCACTAACGAATCAGCATGCAATCGCCGTAGCTGTAGAAGCGGTAGCCGGCGTCAACGGCGTGACGGTATGCCGCCAGAAGCTGCTCGCGGCCGGCAAACGCGGAAACCAGGGCCAACAGCGTGGATTTGGGAAGATGGAAGTTGGTGAGCAGCGAGTCCACAACGCGGAAGCGAAATCCCGGAACAATGAAGAGTCTGGCCTCCGCTTTGCCGGGGAGAATGAGTTTTTCGGAACCGGACTCGGCGGCGCGGAGTGCGGCGTCTTCCAGGGCGCGTACCGAAGTTGTGCCAATGGCAAGAATCGGGCGCTTGGCGGCGCGCGCCGCCATGATGCGCTCCGCGGTTTCCGAAGAAATCTCATAACATTCCGCGTGCATGACATGACCTTCCAGAGTTTCACTGTGAATCGGCTGAAATGTGCCCAGCCCAACATCCAGCGTTAGTTCACAAAGCTCGCATCCCTTTTCGCGGATTTTCTGCAGAACCTCCGGAGTGAAATGAAGACCCGCGGTGGGCGCCGCAATGGCCCCTGGGTGCTTAGCGAAGACGGTCTGGTAACGCTCGCGGTCGGAAGTTTCGTCCGCGCGGTCGATGTAGGGAGGCAAGGGCACATGGCCCAGCGTTTCCAAATTTCCCGCGATGCTGCACTCGTTTCGAGAAATAAAACGCAAAGTTCGCAGACCTAGATCTCCGCGTGCGGTCACCTCTGCTTCGAGCTGCCCTGCTCCAAACAAAACGCGTTCACCAAGCTGCATTTTCCGCCCAGGCCGAACCAACGCTTCCCAAAGGTCTGGCGCCAGTGGACGCGTAAGAAAAACCTCTACCTTGCCGGTTAAGTGTTCGCGCTCCGAAGCGTGCGATGGGGGCATGGAATGCACGCCAACGCGGCGGCCAAACAGCCGGGCGGGAATGACGCGGGCGTTATTCATGATGACGAGCTCATCGCCACGCAAGAGCACCGCAAGCTCTTCGAACCGGCGATCTTCCCAAGCACCGGAACTCCGGCTCAAACAAAGCAATCGAGACGCATCGCGACGATCCAGTGGACGCTGGGCAATTTGCCCTGGAGGCAGGCGATAGTCGAGTTTGTCGAGGCGCATTGGGGTTGAGTTTAGCAGGATTCAGAGCAAGTGAGAGCTAAGGCACGCCCTAGCCAGTTCGGAGAGAATCATGTGGAATATCCGCAAAAAATATGATTTATGGACCATTGAACAAGTACGGCTATATTATTATAAATACACAAGTTACATTGAACTTTGTTCGGTGTGATTTTAATATTGACATCAATACACTCATATTATATTATATTAACGAAGTAAGCCAGCAGGAGAAAGTGGTGCCGTTAAGTTGTGAGGCCGGCCAGAGCGCCAGCCCCTTTTCCTCACTCGAACCAAGTATCGAGGTCGAACATGCTGCGATTTGACAAGATGACGGTGAAAGCGCAGGAAGCGCTCCAAGCGGCAAACGAAGTAGCTGCGCACCACGAAAACCAGACGATTGAGCCGGTACATTTTCTGGCGGCGCTGGTGGCACAAACGGAGGGCGTGGTGTCTCCGTTGCTCGCGCGGGTGGGGATCCGGAGCGAACTGTTGTCACAGGAGATCGAGCGTGAGATCGGGCGATTGCCGCGCGTAGAGGGATTTGCGCAACAACACATGGGGCGAGCTCTAAACGACGTGCTGGAGCGCGCGTTCGACGAAGCGGAGAAATTCAAAGACGAGTACGTTTCGACCGAGCACCTGTTATTGGCGATCGCGGGACAGGAGCGCGACCCCGCGGGGCAATTGCTGAAGAAGCAGGGCGCTTCGCACGAAACGATTCTGCAAGCGCTGGCTGGGGTACGTGGAAACCAGCGTGTGACGTCGCAGAATCCGGAGTCTACCTATGCAGCGCTGGAAAAATATGCACGGGACCTGACTGAACTGGCGCGGCGCGCGAAGCTCGATCCGGTGATCGGGCGCGACGAAGAGATCCGGCGGGTAATGCAAATTCTCGCACGCCGGACAAAGAACAATCCGGTGCTAATCGGCGAGCCGGGCGTGGGCAAGACGGCGATTGTCGAAGGCCTGGCGCAGCGCATCGTTTCCGGCGATGTGCCGGACGTGCTGAAGACCAAGCGGATCGTGGCGCTGGACCTGGCGGCGCTGGTTGCTGGCGCAAAGTTTCGCGGAGAATTCGAAGACCGCCTGAAGGCGGTGTTGAAGGACATTACGGAAGCCGAGGGGCAGATCATTCTGTTCATCGACGAACTGCACACACTGGTGGGCGCGGGCGCTGCGGAAGGCTCCATGGATGCCTCCAACATGCTGAAGCCTGCGCTGGCGCGCGGGGAATTGCGCGCGATTGGCGCTACCACGCTGAACGAATACAAAAAGCACATCGAAAAAGACCCCGCGCTGGAGCGGCGCTTTCAACCCGTGCTGGTGAGCGAGCCCACGGTCGAGGACACTATTGCGATCTTGCGCGGCCTGAAGGATCGCTACGAAGTACATCACGGCGTGCGCATCAAGGACGCCGCAATCATTGCCGCTGCGACGCTTTCGCACCGCTACATTTCCGACCGCTTCCTGCCGGATAAGGCCATAGACCTGATCGACGAAGCGGCGGCGAGCCTGCGCATGCAGATTGATTCCCTGCCTGTGGAGATCGACGAGATCGAGCGGCGCATCATGCAGCTGGAGATCGAACGGCAAGCGCTGCTCAAGGAAACGGATGCGCACTCCGTCGAACGGCGAAAGCAGATTGAGAAAGAGCTGGCAAAGCTAAAAGAAGATTCCAGCGGGCGAAAAGCGCGCTGGCAAGCGGAGAAAGCCGCGATTGGGAAACTTCGCCAATTGAAAGAGCAGATCGAGCAGCTCAAAACAGAGGAGCAGAAGTACGAGCGCACGGGTGAGCTGGCGAAGGTGGCGGAAATCAGGTATGGAAAGATCGCTCAGGCGGAGCGCGAGCTGAAGCAGGCGCAGGAGCAATTTGCTTCCGTGCAGAAAGATGCGCCGATGCTGAAGGAAGAGGTGGACGAACAGGACATCGCGAAACTGGTGAGCAAGTGGACGGGGATCCCCACGGGCCGCTTGCTGGAAGGCGAAGCGGAGAAGCTGGTGCACATGGAAGAGCGGTTGCGGCTACGCGTTATCGGGCAAGAAGATGCGTTGCAGCACGTGGCGAACGCGGTGCGCCGGAGCCGCGCAGGGTTGTCGGACACCAAGCGTCCGATTGGCTCGTTCATATTCATGGGGCCAACGGGCGTGGGAAAAACGGAGCTGGCACGAGCGCTGGCGGAGTTTCTCTTCGACGACGAAAAGCTGATGATCCGCATCGACATGAGCGAATACATGGAGAAGCACAGCGTCTCACGGATGATCGGCGCGCCTCCTGGCTACGTGGGTTACGAGGAGGGCGGACAGCTGACCGAACAAGTGCGGCGTTATCCCTATTCCGTGGTGCTGTTCGACGAAATCGAAAAAGCGCACCCGGATGTATTTAACCTGCTGCTGCAGATTCTGGAGGACGGGCGACTAACGGACGGCAAAGGCCGCGTGGTGGATTTCCGCAACACGGTCTTGGTGATGACCAGCAACGTGGGTTCGAAGGCGATCTTCGAACTCGCGAGCAAGGATCCCGAGCGGGGGCGCAAGGAAGCGATGGAAGCCTTGCGCGCGGCGTTCCGGCCGGAGTTTATCAACCGCATTGATGAGATCGTGGTTTTCAACCCACTGGGCAAGGAACAGCTGGGACGCATCATCGGGTTGCTGCTGAAAAGCGTCCAGAAGCTGCTGGCGGAGCGGCAAATAATGCTGGAGCTTACTCCGGCAGCGACCGAATTATTGCTGCGCGAAGGCTACGATCCTGCGTACGGTGCGCGGCCACTGCGGCGTACCATTCAGCGGATGATTCAGGATCCGCTAGCGATGCGGATTCTGGAAGGCGCGGTGCTGCCGGGCGATCACATCTGTGTGGACCGCGACGCGCAAAAAGATTCCATGCGCTTCGAACGGGCGGCGGCGAAACAACCGGCCGCCGCGGCGCGAATCAAACAAAGTACGGGGTAGGGTTAATCAAATTAAATGCCTCGCTCCTGCTTGGGCCTGAAACTTGTATGCGTGTTCTTGCGTTATCAGGAATGATGGTGAGTCTATGAAAATTTTGCGAACTGGCGCTCTGCTCATATTGCTGAGCGTGCTTCTGGTGACCATCGGGGGAGCAATTGGCGGGCCCAACGGTCTGAAAATCGCTCTTGGCGTTGCCGTGTTAATGAACGGTATCTCCTATTTTTTCTCAGACAAGATCGCGCTGGCATCGAGCGGCGCGCAGCCCGTGACCCGCGAGCAATTGCCGCGCCTCTATGAAGTAATGGAGCGGCTTTCGGGGAAGGCCAGCATTCCGGTGCCAAAACTTTATGTTGTTCCGCAAGCGGCGCCGAATGCATTCGCCACCGGGCGCAGTCCACAGCACGCGTCAGTGGCGGTGACGCAGGGGTTGCTTGAGTTGATGAACGACGATGAGCTCGAAGGTGTGATTGCGCATGAACTTTCCCACGTGCGGAACTACGACATCCTGACCAGCTCGATTGCCGCGACCATCGCCGGCGCTATCACCTATTTAGCCTCCATGGGACGCTGGGCGATGATCTTTGGTGGATACGACGGTGAGCGCGATGACGATCGCCGGGGCGGCGGGTTATCCGCTTTGCTGATGATTTTTCTGGCGCCGTTCGCGGCCATGATGCTGCAACTGTTTCTGTCGAGAACGCGGGAGTATTCCGCGGATGAAACCGGTGCGCGCATGGTCGGTCAGCCTTATGGCCTGATTAGTGCTTTGGAAAAACTCGGGGCGTACAACAAACGCATACCCAGCACCGCCGTGTCGCCATCCACCGCGGCATTGTGCATCGTGAAGCCGCTCTTTGGCGGCGATACGCTCAGTTCCCTTTTCAGCACGCATCCCCCGCTGGAGGAACGCATCGCAGTGCTGCGATCGATGACGATAACCCCACAACGTTAAGCAGCGCACAATGAACCAGCCTATTTTCCAAGGTGCCTAGCGGGAAGGATCCACGACTCTCGGAGGAGACAGGTAGGGAGACTTTGCCTGGCAGTTGACAGACCGAGAACGTAAAGATTTCTATATTGAAAGGGGCTATCCAGTGCAGCTATCGGCCACAGCTCACAAGTAGTTGAATTCAAACCAAATAGAAACCCTTCTGGGGAATCAAAGTTTGGCGCAGCAAGTGCAATATTCACAAAGTTCTTCTCTTTGGAACAAGCGGACTGAGGGGGTCCGGAACCATGAGCTGCCGGGACACTATCCATTTGATTTGCTGGTATTTAGAGGGAAAACTCTCACCCACCGTGGAAGTTGAAATTGCCAAACACCTGCGTGAATGTTCAGATTGCCATGTGATTTTGGATGCTGCAACCACAACTCTTGACCGGTATTTTGCACCCGCAAAAACTGTAGAAGCTGGAGCAGTCACGCGTGCTGCATGAGACGTTCCCATTAACTATCTGTAAAAACAATGACTTATGGCTGTGACCCCTCCGGGTTCACGGCTTTTTTCTATTTTGGGAATATCGTTCGGCACTTTTCCATTACGCCTGCTGAGAAGGCAAAAATTACAGGTCGAGAGTCAAGTGCGTAATCTTTACTTGTCCTAGGATGCTTATAGCTAAGCTGTCGGGAGCCTCCTAAATCACCCAACCCATTTAAAATGTTCTCATTACTGAGATTTCTCAAGCTAGGACCCATTTGGCTGAAGAGGTGCACTTTCAGGAAAGTGCAGGGCGGAAACGCCAAAAGGAGAATGAAGTCTATGAGTGAGTTTCAGGAACCGATTAACCACAGCACGACAGGCACACCCCGTTGGGTAGGATTAGCGGTGGCCGTGTTGGGCGGCGTATCACTGCTGGGCCTGGGAGTGGGCTGGAGCGCGCTGAATCATGTAAATGGCGTGGAGCAGTCGACACAGGCCTCGCTGAAGCAGTCTAACGACGCGCTGACGCAGCGTCTGACGAAGACGGAAGAACAGAATCAGCAGTTGCAAAGCGACCTCAAAGTTGTGACCAGCAAGCTAAACGTCACGGAGTCGGATCTGGTTGCCGCACGGAAACAGACGAAAAACGCGACCGTTGCGGTCGACAAGAAAGTGACCAATCTTGAGACCACCGTGAAGGCCGAGCTGGCCACCAAGGCGAGCACAAACGACGTCAGCAAACTGAACAGCGACGTGACCGGCGTAAAGGGCGACTTGGATGCGACGAAGAACAGCATTCAGATGGCCCGCAGCGAAATGGGTACGCTGATTGCGCGCAACCACGACGAGATCGATCAGCTCCGCCGGATGGGGGAGCGCGATTATTTTGAATTCACGGTTCAGCGCAAGGGCGGCGCTCAGAAAGTGGGCAGCGTCCAGATCGAGCTAAAGGACACCAACACGAAGAAGAATCAGTACACCATCAACGTACTGGCCGATGACAAGAGTTTCGAGAAGAAGAACCGCTCGGTGAACGAGCCGATCTTCTTTTACACCGGCGGCACCCGCACAACGTTGGAACTGGTGGTCAACAAGGTGACCAAATCAACGGCCACGGGCTACTTAAGCATACCGAAGGCGGCGGCCACGGCGGCAGCCAGCAATTCTTCGGGACAGTAACCAAGTACGTTCATCATCAAGAGAGTGCTCCCTCCTCGGGAGCGCAAGCCAAAAAGGGAGGATCCATAGAATCCTCCCTTTTTTGTTGGAGCGTAAGCATCCAAAGACAGGGGGAGACGTCTATAGACAAGAGAAACATGCTGGACAGTGGCGATGGGCTGTGCCAAGCTAACGCCCTACCCGGCGAATTAAAAATAGCCGTAGATCATCATAAGGGGGGGATTTATGAGGACAAGATTTGCAGCAGGTATGGTACTGACACTTTGCGCGGCGGCATTCGCGATGGCGGCGGATGGCTCGTGGACCGGTTATATTTCCGACAGCGCCTGCGGGGTGAAGGGCGCCAAGGAAGGACAGGGGGAGTGCACGACCAAGTGCGTCAAGGAGCACGGCGCGAAGTACGTGTTCGTGAACGACGCCGACAAGAAAGTCTACGCGATCGACGCGCAAGACAAGGTGGCAGCCCACGCCGGGCACCATGTGACCGTGAAGGGCACGGTCGAGGGCGACAATCTCAAGCTGACCAGCATCGATATGGCTGCGGCAGCCATGTAAATTTTTGCCGGTTTTTTCATGACGGGCGTCCCGATCGGGGCGCCCGTTTTGTTTTGTGCCGCGAAGCATTTCCGTTACGATGTTGTGCTGCCATGGCGACTATTCTAATTCACGCTGGTCGTGCACTAACCCCAACGACAGAAATCAACGATGCGGGCGTCTTGATTCGCGAAGATACCATTGAGGCCATCGGGCCGCGCTCGGGGATGACCCTGCCCGCGGGAGCGCGCGAGGTCCTGGCCACGGACAAGACCGCGGTACCGGGCTTCGTGGATGTGCACATTCACGGGGCGGGCGGCCATGATGTGATGGAAGGGAGCGCCGCGGCCATCGGGGCGGTGGCGAGAACCGTGGCGCTGCACGGCACAACTTCCTTCGTGGCCACTACGGTGACGGCAAACCCTGAAGAGACCTGCAAGAGTATCGAAGGTATTGCGCAATACATCGCGAAGCAGCAGGAGACGAAGGTATCCCGTGCGGAAGTGCTGGGACTTCATTTTGAAGGACCATTTCTCAATCCAGTGCGGCGGGGGGTGCATCCAGCGGAGTGGCTCAGACTGCCTTCGGCGGAACTTCTGGAAAAGTTTCTGCGCGCCGCGGCGGGGAATGCACGGATTCTAACGATCGCGCCGGAATTGCTGGGGGCGGCCCCTTGCATCGATGCGGCTCGCAAAGCGGGTATGGTCGTGGGCATGGGCCATACGGATGCCACCTATGAGCAAGCGCGCGCAGCCATGGCTCGCGGAGTTCGGCACGCGATTCACATGTACAACGCGATGCGGCCATTCTCGCACCGGGATAGCGGCGTGATCGGGGCGGTGCTCACCTCACCGGAAGTGAGCGCGGAGCTGATTGCCGACGGCGTGCACGTGGATGAGACCGCCATGCGATTGTTGCTGCAAGCCAAGGGCGCGAGCAGCGTGATTTTGATTAGCGACGGCCTCTCCGCGACAGGCATGCCGGACGGAACGTACACGCTGGGACAATTTGAAGTCACAGTCTCCGGCGGCGTATGCCGGAACGCGGAAGGAAGGCTGGCCGGAAGTACGCTGACACTAGACCGCGCGCTGCGAAACGTTGTGGCGCTGGGCGCATCCGTGGCCGATGCGGTGCGCATGCTGACCCTGAATCCGGCGACGCTACTGCGCATGGAGTCCAAAAAGGGCGCGCTGCGGGCGGGCGCGGATGCCGACATCGTGCTGCTGGATGGGTCTCTGCAAGTAGCGGGCGTGTGGGCGCGCGGTGTTTCCGTAACTTAGACCCGGATCTTCCACCAGAGAGGCGCTACTCTTGAGGCTAATCCCGTCGCCATTGTCATCCTGAGCGAAGCGAAGGATCTCATCCAATCCACACGTCGAGATTGATATTCGGTTGAGATTCTTCGGGTTTGACTTCGTCAAATCCTCAGAATGACAGGCTTGTTCTCGGGTCTCGGTAGGGTCCGCAGCGATGGAGTGGGGAGAAATGCAAGTTAGGGATTCAGCGGGATGTTCAGCTCGGAAGCCAGCTGTTCGGGATCAAACGGGCTGCAGGCGAAGTAGCGGTCGCCGACCTTGAGCGTGGGGACTTTGCGCTTACCATGGTTGGCTTCGATGACGATTTTTTCCCCATCGGGATCTTCCTCGATGTTTACTTCGCGGAATTCCACGCCGCGTTCCTTCAAGAAAGCTTTCACCCGGCGGCAATCGGGACACCTTTTCGTGTTGTAGATGGTGATGGGTTCCATGACTTGCTCCTACCTGATTAGATGACGACAGCCACGTTGAGGTCACAGACTTCCTGGTTTCCGGCTGGCGGAAATTTCGTCAGGGAGTGTTGACGGGAACGCCGCGATGCTTCCTTACGATCTGGATACGGATGAGCGCGCGCTGCAGGGCTACGCTGGAGCGGTCCCAATCAATATTGGTGTCACCGGCAGCGAGGCGCTTTTCGGCGCGGGCCAAAGCGGCTTCGGCGCGAGCGAGGTCGATCTCTTCGGCGCGCTCCGCGGTCTCCGCAAGCACCGTGACGCGGTCCGGAAGAACTTCCGCAAAGCCCCGCACGATCGCGAGAACACCAGAATGATTGGCACCGCGGTAGCTGAGCTCGCCAATACCAAGCTCGGTCATGAGCGGCGCGTGCCCCGGCAGGATGCCGAGGCACCCATCCGCGCCGGGGAGCGTGGCATCCACCACCCTTTCGCGAAGCAACTGGCGCTCCGGCGTGACGATGACCAGCTCGATGGCTTCAGGAAACATATTTTCCTTAAACGCTCGCCTTCATCTTCTTGGCCTTCTCAAGAGCTTCCTCGATGGTGCCGACCATGTAGAAAGCTTGTTCCGGAAGATCGTCGTACTTGCCCTCGACGATTTCCTTGAAACTGCGGACGGTATCCTCGATCTTGACGTACTTGCCTTCGAGGCCGGTGAACTGCGCGGCCACAAACATCGGCTGCGAAAGGAATCTTTCGATTTTTCGCGCACGAGCCACGGTGCGCTTGTCGTCATCGGAAAGTTCCTCGATGCCCAGAATGGCGATAATGTCCTGCAAGTCCTTGTAACGCTGCAGGACGGATTTCACGGAGCGCGCCACGGCGTAATGCTCGGCGCCCACGATGCGCGGATCGAGAATGCGCGAGTAGCTGGCCAGCGGATCAACCGCGGGATATATCCCGCGCTCGACGATCTGGCGGCTGAGGTTGGTGGTGGCGTCCAAGTGCGTGAAGGTCGCAGCCGGTGCGGGATCCGTGTAGTCATCGGCAGGCACATAAATCGCCTGCACCGAAGTGATGGAACCAGATTTCGTTGATGTGATGCGCTCCTGCAGTTCACCAATTTCGGTGTTGAGGTTCGGCTGGTAACCGACGGCGGAGGGCATGCGGCCGAGCAGCGCGGAAACCTCCGAGCCCGCCTGCACGAAGCGAAAAATATTGTCTATGAAGAGGAGTACATCGAGATGCTCCTGGTCGCGGAAGTATTCGGCCACGGTGAGTCCCGTGAGGCCGACGCGCAGCCGCGAGCCGGGTGGTTCGGTCATCTGCCCGTAGATGAGCGCGCAGCGGGACTTTTCACTGTTCCCGGGAACGACCACGCCTGATTCCGACATTTCCAGCCAGAGGTCATTGCCTTCGCGGGTGCGTTCACCCACGCCGGCGAACACAGACACGCCGCCGTGCTTCATGGCGACGTTATGAATCAATTCCATAATCAGCACGGTCTTGCCGACGCCCGCGCCCCCGAACAGGCCGATCTTCCCGCCCTTCACGTACGGCTCGATCAGGTCGACGACCTTGATGCCGGTTTCGAACATTTCGAGAGTTGTAGACTGTTCTTCGAGTGTCGGAGCGGGGCGGTGGATGGCGTAATGATTCTGACTGACGATAGGGCCAAGCTGATCGACGGGCTTGCCGAGAACGTTCATCACGCGGCCGAGGGTGGGGCGGCCGACGGGCACGGTGATCCCTATGCCCAGGTCGTAGGCCTTCATGCCGCGGACCATGCCTTCCACCGGCTCCATGGCGATGGCGCGAACGCGGCCTTCACCGAGATGCTGCTGAACTTCCACGGTGACGTCGAGCGGCTCGGGCACGTTGTAGCCTTCGCTCGTCACGCGAACCGCGTTGTAGATGGCCGGAAGATGCCCGGCTTCAAATTGGATGTCGAGGACCGGCCCAATAACCTGGACCACATGCCCTGCGCCTGCGTATTTCTCTGCCATGCTCTCTCCTAAGCGCCGTATGCCGCGCCGCTGACAATTTCAATAATTTCCTTGGTAATGGCCGCTTGCCGCACTTTGTTCATGTGCAGCGTGAGCGCATCAATGACGTCGCCGGCGTTGTTTGTGGCCGCTTCCATGGCGGTCATGCGCGCGGCGTGCTCGGCCGCGGAAGATTCCAGCATGGCGCGCAGGACCTGTGTTTCCACGTAGCGCGGGAGCAGCTTAGCCAGCAATTGAGCCTCAGGCTGCTCGTAGATGTAGTCGACCTGCGCATGGCCCTGATCGCCGGAGGATTCTTCCGCGCGAATGGCTTCGACCGGAAGAAGTTTCTCGAGCACGAGATTCGGCGCGATGACGTTCTTGAATTCACTGAACACGATGTACACGGAATCGATCTCTTCTTTGGAATAAAGCTCGGTGACAAGAGATGCGATTTCCCGCGCGGTGCCGAAATCCACACGCGCAAGAACGTTTACGAACTCCGCGACAATATTGAAGCCGGCCTTTTTCAGCGAGTCGCGGCCCTTCTTGCCGACAGGGATGGTGCTGATTTTCTTGCCGGCGATGCCCCGGAAGAACTCGTGGGCTTTGCGCAGGATGTTGGCGTTGAACGCGCCGGCGAGGCCGCGCTCACCGGTCAAGACGATGGCCAGAATTCTTTCTTCCGGGCGATGCGCGAGGAGCGGGTGCTGCGGCTCTTCGATGCGCGCCATGGTCGAGCGCAGGACGCGCGCAAGCTCCCGAGCGTATGGCCGCGCCGCAAGCGCCGCTTCCTGCGCCCGGCGCAAACGCGCGGCGGCGACGAATTTCATCGCACGAGTGATCTGCTGGGTGTTTTTCACCGAGCGGATGCGGCGCCGGAAATCGAGAAGTGTGGCCATCGTAATTCGCCAACAGCCTGTGTGCTAACTCCCTAAACTTAGCTCCCTAATGCCGGCCTGCCCCTTCGCTTCACTCAAGGTAAAAGGCCGGCGCCACGTTACTTCACCGTTGCGCTGAAGCGTTCCTTGAAGGCGTCAACGGCGGCCTTGATTTCGGCCTTGCTGGCATCGTCGAGAGCTTTCTTCGTGGCGATGTTCTTCAACAACGCCGGATAACTCGTTTCCACAAACTGCAGGAACTCGCGTTCAAAGCGGCGCACTTCGCCGACCGGGATGCTGTCCAGCGAGCCGCTGGTCGCAATGTAGAGGCTCAACACCTGCTTTTCGACGGTGAGCGGCATGTACTGATCCTGCTTGAGAACTTCGGTCAGCCGCTGACCGCGATTCAGTTGCTGCTGAGTGACTTTATCGAGCTGATCCGCACCGAACTGCGCGAAAGCGGCGAGTTCGCGGTACTGCGCCATATCCAGGCGCAGCGAACCGGCCACCTGGCGCATGGCCTTGATCTGCGCGTTGCCGCCCACGCGGCTGACGGAGATACCGACGTTGATGGCCGGACGAATGCCGCCGTTGAAGAGGTCGGCTTCCAGGTAGATTTGTCCATCGGTAATGGAAATCACGTTGGTCGGAATGTAGGCAGAGACGTCGCCGGCTTGCGTTTCGATCACCGGCAATGAAGTCAGAGATCCCCCGCCGAGCTTGTCGTTGAGTTTTGCGGCGCGCTCCAAGAGGCGCGAGTGAAGATAAAACACGTCGCCCGGGAAAGCTTCGCGGCCCGGCGGGCGGCGAAGTAGCAGCGAAATTTCACGGTAAGCTTGCGCGTGCTTGGAAAGGTCGTCATAAAAAGTGACCGCGTGCCGCTTGGTATCGCGGAAATATTCGCCCATGGCGCAGGCGGCGTACGGCGCGATGTACTGCAGCGAAGCGGGCTCCGCGGCGGAAGACGCGACCACGATGGTGTAATCCATCGCTCCGGCGTCGGTGAGCACCTTCACCACCTGCGCGATTGTCGAACGCTTCTGCCCGATCCCGCAATAAATGCAAATTAGGTCGCCACCCTTTTGATTGATGATGGTGTCGAGAATGACCGCGGTCTTTCCGGTCTGCCGGTCGCCGATAATCAGCTCGCGCTGCCCTCGGCCGATGGGGATCATGGCGTCAATGGCCTTGATGCCGGTTTGCAGCGGTTCGCGAACCGGCTGGCGGTCCAGCACGCCGGGCGCAATGCGTTCGAGCGCGTTACGCTGCTTCGTCGCGATAGGGCCCTTGCCGTCCACCGCCTGGCCGAGCGGGTTGACCACGCGGCCGACAAGCTCATTACCCACGGGCACGGACATGATGGTGTTCGTGCGCTTGACGACATCGCCTTCTTTCAGCTCGGTGGATTCGCCCAGGAGCACCACGCCGACTTCTTCTTCCTCGAGGTTGAGCGCGATGCCGAAAATATTGTGCGGAAATGCGAGCATCTCGCCGGCCATAACCTTTTCCAGGCCGTGAACGCGCGCAATACCGTCACCCACGCTGATGATCGCGCCTACTTCGTCGACCGAAACGGTCTGCTCGTAGTTTTCAATCTGCTCGCGCAGAATCTTGCTGATTTCGTCTGCTTTGATATTCGCCATGCCTGCTCCGTCGCTTCCATCTCGGTCTGTGTAGCTGCCGGGCTTCAACCCGGCAGGTTACTAATCGCTGCTTATTCCGCCGCCAGGAGCTTGCGCATTTCGTTTAAGCGGCTGCGCAACGAACCATCGTAAATCGTATCGCCAATACGCACGACCGCCCCGCCGAGGAGCGCCGGATCGAGCGAATATTTCGTTTCCACTTTCTTGCCCGTAAGGCGTTCGAGCATCTTCGCAAAATCCACTCTTTGCTCGGCGTTGAGCTCGGTTGCGGAAGAAATTTCCGCTTCGGCCATACCCTGCCGCTGCCGAAGGACCTGTTGGAACGCCGCGATCATTTCAGGCAGGATTTGCGTGCGCCGGTGATCGGCGATCACAAAAAGAAAATTGCGGATGATCTTGCTCGCGCCGAGGCGCGCGGCAATTTTTTCCAGAACGCCGTGCTTGGCCTCCAGCGTGACGGCGGGGCTCGCAAGGAAAGTTCGCAACTCGGCGGATTCCGCATAGGCCGCGCCAAAATCAGCAAGCTGCTTCGCGGCCGGCTCGGCGGCGCCCTGCGCCAGGGCGATATCGGATAGCGCGTTGGCGTACTGGAGGCTCGCGGACTTCAATTCGGCCTCCCTTCCAGGTTCTTGGTGACCGCGAAGCGGTCAACATTCTTCACAAAATTGCTGATGAGAGATTCCTGCGCGGCCGGCGTGAGCTGCCTGACCAGCAAGGATTCCGCGCCGTCCACGGCGAGTTTCGCGGTGATCGCCTTCAGCTCCAGACGCGCGGAACGTTCCGCCGCCGTGATTTCCGCCCTGCCGGCGGCGGCGATTTTTTGCGCGTCGCTTTGCGTCAGGTTGCGAAGGCGGTCGACCTCGGCAGCCGCGTCGCGCTGCGCAGCGGCGCGAAATTCAACGATTTCCTGCTGCAGGCGCCCGAGCTTGCTCTCGGCCTCTCTTAGCTGCGCATCGGCTGCCGCCTTGACGTTAGTAGCTTTGGTAATCGCAGAACCAATCGCCTCGGCGCGCCCGCTGAAAAAAGCGGGGGCCTTCTTCAAACACACCCAAAGAACCACGCCCGCAACGAGGGCAAAATTGATCCACTTGAAAAGTTCGGTGGAGTGCTCCATGGCGGCATTCCCGCCTTCTCCCGCGGCGTGCGCGCTGAACGCGGCGCTGAACACAACGAGCAGTAGGCTGGAGATGAGGAGAAGCCGGCGATTCCGCGTCATCGGGCCTCTCTGGAGGGGCCGCCCGTGCGCGGCGGGGCTTGCAAGATGCGGCGCGCGATTTCGGCGGAAAGCTGCGCTACAGTGGTTTCGATGTCGCGGCGCGCGGCTGCGAGTTCACCCGCGACGCGTTCCTTGCCGGCGCTGAGTTCCCCGGCCGCCTTCATGCGCGCGTCTTTCAACAGCGCGGCGCGCTCATCCAGAAGCTTCTTGCGCGCGACCTCCTGCTCCAAGTAAACCTGCGCGCGAGCTTGCTTCAGGGCGTCCTGATATTGCTTCACCTTGTCCGCGGCAGCAGCCTGGGCCACTTCGGCGGCCTTCTGCGCGCCCATGGTGCGGGCATCGCGTTCGGCCATCACCTTCAGCAGCGGCTGGAAGAAAAGTGCGCGAAGAATGAAGTAAAAAGCCAGTACGATCAGGACTGTAGGCACAGCCTGAAGGAACAGTTCCCCTAGTTGGTGAACAATCTCTTGCATCTAAGTTGTGTAACCTATGAACTTAAGGTTGGCAACCGCGCCGTGCCCCTACCCAGGGCGTCGACCGCCTCGCGGTCTCGCTGAACCATGACACGGTGGGCTAAAAGCTGCCGTACGGAACATAATTTTATATCATCCGTCCCTGCTTTACGTCAATGTGACCCCGGTCCCTGGAATAGTGCGGTTTCCGCAAGCGGGACTATGGTCCTATTGTTGGTTTTCCTGTGGAACGAGAGGCTTGAGGTGGCATTTAGATATCCTTCCTCTGGATAGTCTGAACGTCCAGACCTGAGCGGGTCTAAAATTGTACGGAAATGGGACATTGGTGAGCACTCCTGCAAAACTCGGGTTGCACTCGTCGGCGTCGCACGTTTTTCGGCGCTCAAGATACGGCTTTACAGAGCTGAGATGAAGCGGCTGGCATATTGGCAAATAGGGGCTGTGGCCGGGTTCCTGCTTTTGTACACCATTGTTTCGCTGGTAGCGCCACGTGGTTTCCCACTCACCGCGTTTTCCGACATTACCGGCACAGTTTTGTGGCTGATCGCCATCGTGGTGATGCTGTGGGCCGCGTTCAGTAACCAGGGACGAACACGGTGGTTCTGGATCCTGCTGGCGGCAAGCGCGGCGATGATATTCAGCAATCTTGCCGCGTGGTTTTATTACGAGGTCATCGCAGGCCGAAGCACACCGGATCCGTTTTGGGCAGACATCCCGCTCTTTCTGCAACCGGTTCCGATGATGGCTGCAGCCGCGATGCGGCCCGGTTCCCGGCAGCAAGAACAGAAATTCCATCTCAGTACACTGAATTTTCTGATTCTTCTGCTGTGGTGGATCTACGTGTACGCCTTTCTGGTATATCCCAACGAATACATTCTGCCGAACAAGATTTCATTCAAAAGCTACTACTATGTGCTGTTCGTTCTGGAGTTCGCGGTGCTGCTCGCGGTTCTGGGGGGCATGGCGCTGGTCGCCCAAGGGGCTTGGCGCAGAATTTACTGGCATCTTTTTTTCGCCGGCTCCCTATACCTGATTGCCTACCAGTGGCTGAACGCCGCGCTGGAGCGCGATGAATATTACAGCGGGAGCATCTACGACGTCCCGAATTACGCCGCCATATGCTGGTTCATTCTGATTGCCTTGCGCGCGCGAAACGTGCCGTCCGAGGCGCTGGCCGGCGGTGAACGGGACCGCTGGGCCGACGTGCCCGGATTTCTGGCGGCGCTTGCTGTCCTGTCCTTGCCGCTGATTGGTCTGTGCGAACTGTTCCTGGACCCTCAGGCCAGCCAGTTGCGTCCGTTTCGCGTCTTCGTCACCCTGATCGGGATCCTGCTGGTGGGCGTGTGCGTCTTTCTGCGGCAACTCCTGCTGGCTCGGGAAATGATGCGGCTGCTGCTCGATTCCGAGCAGAATCTGGAGCGTCTGCAACGCGCGCAAAGCCAGTTGGTGCAAAAGGAGAGGCTTGCGGGAGTCGGCCAGCTAGTCGCCGGGGTGGCGCACGAACTGAACAACCCGCTGACGGCGGTCATGGGCTACTCCGACCTACTCCTCGACCAGGCCGCGGAGGGCGCGTCCCGCCAAAAGCTGGAAAAGCTGAGAACTGAATCCCACCGCATGAAGCAGATCATCAACAACCTGCTTACCTTCGCGCAACCCCAGCATGAAGGCCGCCGCTTGCTGGACATTGAAGTGGTCGTGCGAGAGTCGATGATGCTCCTCGAGTACCAATTGCGGAGCAGCGGAATAAACGTTGAAATGAATTTTGCACAGAATTTGCCGCGGATTGCATGGAACGAAGGCCAATTCAAGCAAGTCTTCGTGAATTTATTCAGCAACTCCGCTCATGCCATGGAGCAGGCGCAAGAAAAGAAGATTCTGGTGGAAGGGTATCTGCAGGGCGAAAAAGTCATCGTACGGTTCACCGATTCGGGGCCGGGATTCAGCGACGTTAGTCGGGCCTTTGATCCCTTCTACACAACCAGGCCCGTGGGTCAGGGAACTGGTTTAGGCCTGAGCATCTGCTATGGCACCGTCCGGGAGCATAAGGGCAACATCTACGCGGAAAACCTGCAGCCCCACGGAGCCGCCGTGACCATTGAGCTCCCTGCTGGATGAGGGTGTGGGGCCTCTAAACTTGTGTTCAGTCGAGCCAGAGATTGAGATCGGCAGCTCTGTGGAGGAGCGCCAGGGCGCCTAATTCACGGAAGCGGGCGGCGTGGCGGCGGTAGCCGCGCGCGTTGCGGGGCAGAATGGCCATGAAAGGGACGCGAGCGGCCTTGGCGGCCAGGGCGTCGTCGATGTTATCGCCCAGATAAAGCGCGGTTTGAGGGTCGCGCTCGCCGAGGATTTTCAGCAGGCCGTCGGGAAAAGGCTTCTTGCGCTTCACGTCGTCCATGGTGACAACATTGCGGAAGTGCGGCGTGCCGGACCAGCGCTCGAACGTGTAGGAGTATTCCTGGCGGGTACGTCCAGTGAAGAGATTCAATTCGTAGCGGCGGGACCAGCGCTCGATCTGCGCTGGTGTAACGAGTATTTTTTCTTTATGGACGTTGCCGGGGCGTCCCTCAAAATCCCAGTAGAATTTTTCAAACGCGGTGCGGGCCTCTTCATATTTCAACGGCATCCCCAGCGCAGTGACCCAATTCGAGATCATGTTCCAGTCATCGTTATTGCCGGACTTGCTCTTCCATTTGTACAGTTCGGCCCAGGTGGCGCGTTTTCCGGTGAGCTGGCGCACGGTTTGCAGCGCGGAACGCCAAAACGTTTCGCGCACATCCACGAGCACGCCGTCCACGTCAAAAATTAGAATTTCAAGTCGTGCCAACAATCGTTTGTGGCGAGGCGTTAACCGCCCCGGCAAGGCCAGGATCTTCGACTTTGCGGCCACCCTGCGTTTCAATCGCGTCGCTACCTGAACTTTTCTTTGCGGCACAGGTCCTCTTTCGCTCAAACGTGAAATAGGAAGTGTCGCCGCTGCGGGTCACCCCGTCAAGCGAGCGGCGGTTGCTGGCGCTTCGAAGGGGTTGCTACACTCTAGCGGAAGCGCGGCGCGTCGGCCGCTTTGCGGCCGCCAGAAACAAGGTGATGTGCATGGCAGGATACGGCGGAGTGGACTTCATCGATTTTGATTCGCAGCTGAACGACGAGGAGAAACTCGTCCGGCAAACGGCGCGGCAGTTCGTCGAAAACGAAGTCATTCCCATCATCGAAAAGCACAGTCGCGAAGCCACTTTCCCGAAACACCTTGTGCCGCAACTCGGTGAGCTCGGTTTTTTTGGCGCGAACTTGCATGGCTACGGCTGCGCGGGAATGTCCAACGTGGCGTATGGCCTGATGACGCAGGAACTGGAGCGCGGCGACTCCGGGTTGCGCAGTTTCGTCTCCGTGCAGGGCGCGCTGGTGATGTATCCGATTTACACATTCGGCTCTGGCGCGCAGAAGGACAAATGGCTGCCTCTGCTGCAGCAGGGTAAGGCCATCGGCTGCTTCGGATTGACCGAACCACAATTCGGCTCGAATCCCGGCGGGATGCTGGCTCGGGCGGTGAAGAAGGGCAACAAGTACGTCCTAAACGGCGAAAAGATGTGGATCACCAGCGGTTCCATTGCGGACATCGCGGTGGTCTGGGCAAAATGCGAAGACGACAAGATCCGTGGGTTCCTGGTGGAAAAAGGCGCGCCGGGATTCAAAACGTGGGATGTGCATGGCAAGTGGTCGCTGCGCGCTTCCGTGACGTCCGGGCTTGCGTTCACCGATTGCGAAATCCCGGAAGAAAATCTTCTGCCCGGCGTTTCCGGCCTGAAGGGTCCGCTGAGCTGCCTGAACCAGGCGCGCTACGGCATCGGCTGGGGCGCGCTGGGCGCGGCCATGGCGTGTTACGACACGGCGCTGCAATACGCGAAGACGCGCAAACAGTTTGCGAACAAGCCGATCGCGTCGCATCAGTTGGTCCAGGAAAAGCTGGCGTGGATGATCACGGAGATCGTGAAGGGGCAATTGCTGGCGCTGCACGTGGGGCGGCTGAAGGACAACGGAAAAGTTGATCCTTCGCACATTTCGATGCTGAAGATGAACAACGTGGCGATAGCGCTGGACACCGCGCGGAAGGCCCGCGACATCCTCGGCGCGAATGGCATCGTGGACGATTACTGCATCATGCGTCACATGAACAA
Source organism: Candidatus Acidiferrum sp. (assembly GCA_041476465.1). GTDB lineage: Bacteria > Acidobacteriota > Terriglobia > Acidiferrales > UBA7541 > Acidiferrum. Next base: position 40,284 of record JBGOTL010000003.1, read on the forward strand.
TCTCGAGAGCGTATTTACCTACGAAGGCACCAACGACATTCACAAACTGGTGATCGGAGAGAAGATTACCGGCATCGCAGCATATGTATAGGACGAAGAGGGCAGAGTGAAGTCCGCCCTTACAGGAGATTCCATGCACGCATTCTCAGTATGTAAATTGTTTCTCCGGGCGATTCTTTTCACGTTCGCAGTGCTTTTTTTTGCGACTGCCGATGCATCAGCACAGCAGAAAGCCGCAGCATCTCCCGACAAAGCAAAAATTCGCGCGATCACGGCGTTCATCAATCTGGACCGTGCGCAGTACAAGCAGCAGATTGCCGATACGGTGAAGCTGCTGAAGTACGCGCGGACGGTGTTTGAATCGCGCGGGTATGAAGTGCAGACCATGCGCATTTCGACGCAACCATTTCCGGAATACACCAAAGGGCTGACGACCGAGCAAGCCGTGGCATTTTTCAAGGAATACGACACGCTGGCCGCGCAGGAAAAGTTTACCGCTTCGATTGGCCCGGCGATGGTGAATGCCGGCGACAGCGAGGCGCAGGCCGACCTGCTGGGGGAAATCCTGCGAAGCACGAAGGTGCTTCACGGAAGCGTCGTGGTGGCGGGAGAAGACGGCGTGCGCTGGCCCGCGGTGGGCGCCGCGGCTCGCGTGATGAAAAAACTTTCGGAGACAACCGAGCACAGCCAGGGCAACTTCCGATTTTCCGCGATCGCCATGGTGCCGACGTTGACGCCGTTCTTTCCCGGTTCATACCACACAGGGTTCGGGCACCAGTTCACGATCGGACTGGAATCGGCGAATGTGGTGGCGGCAGCGTTCAAGGATGCGCCGGATTTGGCGACCGCGAAGCAACGGTTGACCACCATGCTCGCGGCAGCAGCTTTCGACGTGCAGGACCTGGCGCAGCGCGTGGACCGCGATCAGGGTTGGACTTACATGGGGATCGATCTTTCACCGGCGCCGATGAAAGAGGTTTCCATTGGCGCGGCCATTGAAAACTTGACGGCGCAGCCGGTGGGCGCAAGCGGCACGTTGACGGCAGCAGCTGTGATCACCGCGGCGCTGAAGGATATTTCCGTGAAGAAGGCCGGCTATTCGGGGTTGATGCTGCCGATCCTCGAAGACTCACGGCTGGTGGAGCGCTGGGACGCGGGGCTGATTTCGCTGGATGCGCTGCTGAGCTATTCCGCCGTGTGCGGCACGGGCCTCGACACCGTGCCGTTACCGGGCGACACCAGCGTCGAGAAGCTGTCGCTTATCATCGGGGACATGGCGAGTCTTGCGGTGAAGTGGCACAAACCGCTTTCCGCGCGCTTGCTTCCGGTGGCAGGGAAAAGCCCGGGTGACCGCACGGAATTCGACGATCCGCATCTGGTGAACGCGATTCTGCAACCGCTGGATCCCGCAGGGATAAGACCATGATCCCGGCGGCTGCTGCGTAAAGGCTTGCCCATCTGCAGGTTGAAAACGCACTTCAAGTAAAATTTTAGATGCGGCGTGCAATGCTACCCCCCCACCCCCCCGGCAATTTGTATGAATATCAAAAGAAACGGGTTGCACAAAAAGCAGTTCGTAAGAATATGAAAACAAAGGCCGCCCTGCGCCAAGGCTACAACGTGGCAGGGGGACAAAACGGTTTGCAGCCGGGGCAAAGAATAACGCAGAGAAGCAGAGTGCGCCGAGAAGAGAGGCCTTTGGCTTGAAGGATGTGCCCCCCGGGTATTTCTTGCAAAGAGTGTGGAATCATTTGAAATGAAAACACTTGCAAGTTTGTGCTGCGCAGAAGAGTGCGCATGAAGGTGAAACTAAAGCGTTTACCTCTTGACGTTCCCGGCAAGAAAACAAGAAAAGTGTGTAAGTCGCTGAGGCACCAGGGGTCAGCGAGAATTCCTGTGGCTGAAAAAGAAAAAGCGGCAGCCTGGCTGCCGCACTCCAAAACGAAAATTGCCCAATGCGTATAATACCTGAGGGGTTAACGGAGGTCAAGGAAAAGTTTCGGCATGAGCTTTGCTGGCTCAGCTGGCGAGCGCTTATGGCTGACTGATTCCGTTGACTAGCATCGGCTGTGCACCTAACATGGCGGGCCAGAGTTCTGTGCCATCACCATGATTGGGCAAACCATCTCACATTACCGCGTCCTGGAAAAATTGGGAGGCGGTGGCATGGGCGTGGTGTACAAGGCCGAGGACCTCAAGCTCGGGCGGCATGTGGCGCTGAAGTTTCTTCCCGAAGAACTAGCTCAGGACGCCCAGGCGTTGGAACGATTCCAGCGCGAGGCGCGGGCCGCGTCTGCTTTGAACCATCCAAACATTTGCACGATTCACGAAATTGACGAGGCAGATGGAAAACCCTTCATCGCCATGGAGCTGCTGGAAGGGCAGACACTCAAGCATCGCATTATGGGGAAAGCGCTTGCTGTCGAACAGGTGCTGGAGCTGGGCTTCCAATTGGCGGATGCACTGGACGCGGCGCACGCGAAAGGGATTATTCACCGGGACATCAAGCCCGCCAATATCTTCGTCACGCAACGGAATCAGGCAAAAATTCTCGACTTCGGGTTGGCCAAGGCGCTGAGTCGCGGAGGCGACGGAAAGGCCATGAGCGCCTCCGGGCCGACGCTGACAGGGGGCGATGCGCTCACCAGCCCAGGCACGGCGATGGGCACGGTGGCGTATATGTCGCCGGAGCAGGTGCGCGGAGAAGAACTGGACGCGCGCAGCGACTTGTTTTCCTTGAGCGTGGTGCTCTACGAGATGGCCACCGGGGTGTTGCCTTTTCGCGGGGATACCTCGGGGGTGATTTTCGATGGCATCCTGAATCGCGCGCCCACACCGCCGGTGCGGCTGAACCCGGAAGTTTCCGCGGGTCTCGAACGGATCATCGACAAGGGACTGGAGAAGGACCGCGAAGTTCGCTATCAGCACGCTTCCGAGCTGCGCGCCGACCTCAGACGCCTGAAACGTGATTCCGAGTCCGGGCGTGGTGCCTCGCAGGCCGCCACGCCAAGCGCATCGCCAGCCGGATGGCGCCGTGTCGCCCTCTGGTCAGGGGCCCTCGTTGCCGTGGCACTTCTTGCGGTATGGCTCCGCCCGCAGATCATGCGGATTTTTTCTTCGGCAGCCCCGCCGAGCCGCAACGAATCGCCGGACGCGGCCTCGGGCACGCATCTTAGACCTGGCATGACTTTGTCTGCCAATCCCGAAGCCAACGAAACCCTCGACCGCGGGATCTATTTTCTTGAAACCCAGTACGATGTGCCGCGGGCCACCGAGATGTTTGAGCGCGCCCTGGCGCTCGACCCCAAGTTCACCGAAGCCCGCGCCTACCTGGGCTTCAGTTACGCGGCAATGGTGGACAGCGGTTACAGTAACGATTCTTCGTGGCTGTACAAGGCGGAAGAAGAACTGCGCCGGGCCGTCGCGGAAAATTCCAACTCGGAAATGGCTTACACCGGTTTAGCGAATGTTTATTTTCACCAGGGCCGAAAGGAGTTGATGCCTGAGGCCGTGGACAAGGCCCTAAAGATCAATCCTAAATCCTACATCGCCAGGACGGTTCTGGGTATATACCATCAGTTCACCGGCAACAATCAGGCTGCGAAAGCCCTGTACCGGCAAATGACGGATGACAACCCTCTTTTCATATTCACCCCAATAAACATGGCTGACATCCTCCGCACGGAAGGGGAATATCCCTCGGCGGTGCGGGAAGTTGAAAAGGTGCTGGATCTGAACCCCAACGATGAGGGTGCCCTTCAGACTCTCTCGTGGATCTACACGGATTCCGGGGACCTGGCCCAGGCACGACGGGTGGCCGAGCGGATGCGGCGCCCGGGACGCCAGGATTTCGTGGTTCGCGCGACCTGGGTGCGGCTGCTCGCGGCGGAGGGAAAGCGGAAGCTCCTCATTGCTGAACTGGATGAAAACCTCCTAAAATTCATGGAGCTGAACAAGTATTATGGATTTGTAGCAGCGGAAGCATATGCTTCCCTCGGCGAATCGAAAATGGCTCTGGACTGGCTGGAACGCTCCGTCAACGGCGGGGACGAACGGGACGCTTGGTTTCGCCGCGACCCGCTTCTCAAGAGCATCCAGGATCATCCGCGTTTCCGCCAGATACTCGCCTCGGCCGCCGCACGCCGCGAGAAGAGAACTTCGCCGCGTTAGAACAGGCTTTACAAGAGCGCGCCGTTCAAGTTGTCTACCTAAATATTGATGCACTCTGGGACTCGATTCGCTCTGACCCGCGCTTTACCGACCTCACCCGCCGCGTTGGCTTGCCGCAGTGATGGTTTCGCAATCTTGACCATGAACAAAAGCCGGGGTCGGGGGAGAGAGGAGGTTTGACTTCGCGGGGCACAATGATTAGAGTTCACGGCAAGTCAGCCTCCTCTACAATCAAAATGCTCACGAACCAGTTGAAAGAGGCGGCTCTCGGAGGTGTTGCATGAACGCTGCGACCCAAATCCGTTGTCTTAAAGTGGTGCTCATCCTGGTGGGCTTGATCTTCATCTTCGCGGTCTACCCGATGATGATGTCGTTGTGGCCATCGGGGTGGCGCTGGCAGCCGAATCAACCCGAATACGAGCAGATGATCCTTGGAGTCTATGCGACGCTCGGCGTCTTCCTACTCATCGCGTCGCGAAACCCTTTACAGCATCGGAGCTTGATCTGGTTCACGGTGTGGTCGAGCCTGGCGCACGCGGGAATCATGATGGCGCAAGCACTGCACAATCCTGCCGAGCACGGCCACCTGATGGGAGACATCCCCGCGCTGATCTTCGTGGCTGCGGCGCTGGCGATCTTCACACCGCGCGGCGCTGCTGACTAGGCGGCGAAAGCGAAGGATCTCATTTGATCCGCACCTCGTCGTAAATAATCAGTTGAGATCCTTCGGGTTCGACTTCGTCGAACCCTCAGGATGACAGCTCTATTGAGGGTGGTTGCAAAGATGGCGGCAGGAGGTGGAAAAACGCCGGCAGGGATGCCGGCGCTACGCCGCGGTTCGGAGAAGAGGCGGGAGCCAGCAAACTTGCTGGTGCTGCCACCTTTTAGCTCCAATTGATTCCTGAGGAGATGAGGGTATGGAAGAGCAGCTGAGCCTGGAGTTTTTGCGCGTGGTCGAGAACGGGGCGATTGCCGCCGCACGCACCATGGGATTTGGCGACCGCCACAAAGCCGACGAAGTGGCCGTGGAAGCCATGCGCAAGACGATGGATGCCGTGGAGATGGACGGCACCATTGTGATCGGCGAAGGCGAACGCGACGAAGCGCCGATGCTGTACATCGGTGAAAAGGTGGGACTGGCGACGCACGCGCCCAAGGCGCTTTTCCCTACCGTGGATATTGCGGTGGATCCGCTGGAAGGCACAAACCTGTGCGCCACCGGGGCCGCCAACTCCATCGCCGTGCTGGCCGCCAGCGAACGCGGCGGCTTGTTGCACGCGCCCGATCTGTACATGGAAAAAATCGTGGTGGGGCCGTCGTGCAAGGGCGCGGTGGAGCTGGATGCGCCGGTGGCGGATAACCTTAAATCCATCGCCAAGCGCCTGGACCGCGACGTGGAAGACCTGGTGGTGATTGTGCTGGACCGGCCGCGCCACGAAAAGTTGATCGCGGATATCCGCAAGGCAGGCGCGCGCATCCGGCTAATCGGGGATGGCGACTTATCGGCGGGCATATCCGCGGCGGTCATCGGCACTGGGGTTCACGCGGTGATGGGCACGGGCGGCGCGCCAGAAGGCGTGCTTACCGCGGCGGCGCTGCGCTGCCTGAATGGGCAGATTCTGGGGCGGCTGGTGATCGGCAAACCGCAGGATCAGGAGCGTCTGGAAAAAATGGGCGTGAGAGATCCGAAACGCATTTACGATACGGATGACCTGGCGCCCGGCAAGAAAATGATTTTTGCATGCACGGGCGTGACCGACGGCAACATCCTGAAGGGTGTGCGCTTTTTCGGAGAAGGCATCCGCACGTCGTCCATGATCCTGACGCTGGACGACCGCCAGGTGCGCTTCATCGATTCGGTACATCTGGATAAACGACCCGACATCAAGGTGCGATTCAACTAAAAAAATAGAGTGCCGGCCTTTCGGCGTTCGCATCGTGGACTAAGAACGGCGGCGGTTTTTTGGAAGCGTCCTGCACCAAGGAACAGGAACCGTTACAACACAGTCCCGGCGGATTGCCCCGGCGGCTTGCTTGCCTTCTGCCAAACTAAACCTTGCGCCAATTATGGCCGCTGGGGAGAACCAGATCATGGCAGAGTCATCCGCGGGAAATTCTTCCTCGTCGAAAACCCTTCTTTGGATGATGGTCGCGATGTTCGCAGTGGTCGGAATCCTGCTGGGCGGCGGCTTTTCTCTGACGAGCCGCATGCTGCGTGCCATGGGAATGCGGGCAACGAGCAGTCAAGATACCCTGCACACACCGCAGGGAAATTTGCGGATGGAGAGAGAAAATCAAGTAGGTCCGGGGCTGCCGGTTTATCCGCGGTCCTCGATGGTACTGCCGGGCGAGGCTGCGGTCGCGGAGGCCGCCAGGAATATTCGGAACGGAGTGAGCCTGGTGAGGTATCACTCAACCGACTCGAGGGATTTTGTCGACAACTGGTACAGCCAGCACCTCAGCTCTGAATTCAAGCGCCGCAATGCGGGTGAAAATCCCGCGCCGGAAAACCTTCGGAATGCCGGGGTTTCAGGCGACGAAACCGCTTTTGTGGCTGAGCGCGGAGCGCAGACGCGCATCGTGGCCATTTCAGCAGATGCCACAGGAACGATGATTTCGCTTATTCGAATGGACAAGCCTGCCGCGCAGTAAAGGTCCGGGCGCCAGTCCTCGCGCCGAGCCACGCGGCACATCTCCAGGAGTTTGCTTCGCGACGCCGGGCATCAATTCCTGGAGGGTCGCGCACACTTCGTCCAGTTGCTCTTTACTGATTCTGTCTTTCGCGTTGTTACTGCTGGTTGTTGGAGATGGCAAGAAAGACGCTGTCATCGACGGCCACGGAGCGAGTGAAAAGTGTGGAAGTGCGGCCACCGGCCAGCGCCAGGTGTTTTGCAGCTCCGCTGAGCGCGGGACCGGCAGGCTTTTCGCCCGTTGCGGGGGCATCTCCAGGCTGCAGCGAGATGCGCGTGGTCTTCGGCGTACAATTCACCGCACCCAGGCAGGTATCGCGAATGAACACCTGGCGATAACCGCTGTTGGGGGTAGCGGTTGAAGACTTCGATGGCGTTGCGAGCTTATTCACGGCATGGCTCGGAGTAATCGCGATGAACGCCACAAATCGTCCGGAAGCGCTGACTGAAGGCAGAATACTTTCCGTTCCCACCAGCGCTCCATCGGAATCCGTTGAAATAAGCTGCAGCGAAGGTTTGCAAGCAGCGTCCGCGCCCAAGCAGGTATCGCGAAGATAGATCTGGCGACCCGGCGTTGCGCTCGAGAGCAAATTCGCCGCCGCGGAGCTAAACGCTACGAGCCGCCCATCGGAACTCATGGAAGGCGCATGGCTGTCAGCATCGCCGGCCAGGCCTTCAGGCGTGGCGGAAAGCAAGCTGCTGGCGGGTTTGCAATCGGCGCTCACACCCAAGCACGTGTCGCGAAGAAAAATTTGCGCATGATCGTTTTGCATAGCGGCATAAGCGACGAACCGCCCATCATGGCTCAGCGCCGGCGTTTCCTCCAGCGCGCTGTGCGCCGAAGCCGTTGCCGCGGCGGGCGGCGGGTCAACGGTAAAGGGAGCGCCATTGCTGGTGCCGCCACCAGGGGGGCAGTTCGCGGTGCACTGGGTACTGGTAGTCGGATCGAATACATTAATTGTCGCGGTAACCGCACTTTGCAGGTACGCGCCCGGGATGGTCGCCTTGATCTCCATGGTCGTTATGCTGACGGTGGCGAGTTGCAACGGCTGCGACGAACCAACCGCCCAGGTGACTTGCGAAGGTCCGTTGACGGAAGTGGGGAGAAAATTGGTCCCCGCGATCGTTAGAGCAACATCCGAGCCCGCGCACGATGTTCCGCAGGCCGTGGCATGATCCGGCATGATCGTAGTGATGGTCGGCGGGGGATTTGGCGGGCCATCAATGATGAACGCGACCGGATTGGAGAGACCGTTATTCTGCGCACCGGAGTGCGGGCTGAGTGTATTGACGTAAACCGCACCCGGCTTGGCGATGAGAGCCGCAGGCACTACTACGGTCGCGACGGCCCCGTTGACAACAGTAGTAGCGTTAGAAAGGGTCTGCCCGTTCCACTGCACCACCGTCTTCGTCACAAATCCGCCGGTGCTGTTCACGGTGAGGGTGAAATCCCCGCTACCGGCGGGAATATCGCGAGGCGAAAGAAAGGTGAGACGCGCACCGGTGTTTTGCTGGAATGTGCTGCCGTAATCATTGCAACCTGCCACGGCGAACACCGCCGCAAGGACGACAGCCAGAGCTGTCCAAGACCGCTTCATTGAGACTCCTTCGTCTTCAGGGGTGCCCGCACGGCGATCGTTCTCAATGGTGACCGCGAAGCGTTCAACCTGCCCGGGCGCACGGCGGGGAATCCGCGGCGCCAGTTTTCTTTCGGTGTGAGATGCGCAAACCGCGCTGCGCGTTGACCGTTCTTCGGTCACCAGAACCCTGGACCGCCATGCGGCCGCCCGGACCGTTAACCGGCCTCTGCAGCACAATCCGTCCGCTCCGGCTCCTCAATCACGCGCCCCCATAACTTACCATGATTAGCGTTCCCGCCGTTACCAGGTCCAGGACCACTGCAAAGAAGAAAAACTGGGCCATGGCGAGCGGCGGGAAACAGCGTCAGTGATCATCAAACACATAAGTGAAGCCCTGGGCCGCCAAGGAAGCGCGGGCGAGCTCCTGAATGTGGGCGCGAGATTCCGGGTCGCGGACCGGCAACGCCGCGGCGGCGCGATAACAAGCGACAGCCTGCGGCCTGCGGCCAAGCTTGCCGTAGAGATCGCCCTGAGCGAGTTGCCAGAGCGGGTTGCCTGGATACTTCTCCGCCAGCGGGCCGATGAGAGCGAGCGCTTGCTCGTATTGCCGGTCATAATTATGAAGGTTGATCGCCAAATAAAACCGCGCCGGTGCGGGCGTGAGCAGGCCCTCTGCCATCGCATGCTGGAGCTGGCGTATGCCCTCTTGCTTGCTGCCCCCTGGAATGCCCATGAAAAAGCGCAGGAAGCGGGCCAAACCCGAGAGCGTGTCAACGTAATAGTTGTAAAGTCCCAGACCGAGATCAGCGTCAGCAAGGCTGGGATTAAGCGCAAGAGCACGCGCAAAATGTTCACGGCCGCGTGTGCCGGCACGCGCTGCGCCGCGATTCTCCCAGCGCAATCCATATAGGCGGGCAGCCAGTGCATCACCCATCCCCGCATAGAATTGCATCTCCGCGCTTTCGTGCTGCTTGATGCTTTTCTCAGCCAGCGAGGAGACTTTCTCGGCCAGAACAAGGTAGCGCTGATCAGACGCCAGCTTTGGCCGGCGCCGAGCCAGCGACATCCCGTACTTGAATTCCGCGGAGGTACACCAGATTTTCCACCACATGGCTTCCGCCTCCAGCAGATAGCCCAGAGGATGCTCGGGCTGCTCGACTTGCAGGCGGCGCGCATCCTCGATCGCAGTTTCGGTATCGAAGGAATAAATTTCATCCAGAATTGCGGAGGTATTGGGCGGCAAGACAAGGTTATCGCCGCGCGCCCGCACCACCGGACACACAGTGGCGGACAGAAGAAGAGCAAGGCTGCAATACGATGCTCGAAGAAAAGTCATAGCCTCATCGGTAAAAACGGACCGCGGCGGTTCACGCCTTTCGGAGGACGATCTTAAGCTGTTGGAGCAAAGTTGCAAACCGAAATGGCTATTGGAAGACGACCGCCTCCTGTAGATGCTGCTTCATCTTGCAAATGGATGTTTGGCCGCGAGTGATCCATTTGTTATTCTCAGCGACGCGATGTCAAACAAGAAGAGCATGGACGATTCAACGGTCACAGCAAAGGAAGATCGCAACGGTCTGGAACGCGGGCTTGGTCTGAAAGAGGCTGTCGCCCTCAACATGATCGAGATCGTGGGCATCGGTCCGTTCGTGGTGAGTTCCCTGGTGATTCGCGCCATGGGGGGCCCGCAGGCCCTCATCGCTTGGCTTGCGGGGGCGCTGCTCGCGACTCTTGACGCCTTCGTGTGGTCCGAACTCGGCGCGGCCATGCCGAAGGCCGGCGGCACTTACGTGTTCCTCCGCGAGGCGTACGGCCCCGGCAAGTGGGGACGCCTCATGTCGTTCCTATTTGTCTGGCAGACCTTCATTCAGGCGCCACTCTCCATTGCCTCCGCTTCCATCGGCTTTTCAAGGTACGCGGGATACCTCCATCCACTCTCGACCCTAGAGGCAAAAGCCATTTCCGGTGGATTGGTGATCCTTCTTGTGATCCTGCTCTATCGGCGGATCACCACCATCGGGAAAATATCCGTACTGTTGTGGGCCGGCGTCGTGGGAACCATGCTGTGGCTCATCTGGGGTGGTCTGCGTCATTTCAACGCGAAAATGGCCTTCGATTTTCCGCCCGGAGCATTCCATCTTTCCTGGGTGTGGTTTGCGGGTCTCGGATCAGCAATGGTCAGCACGGTGTACAGCTATTGGGGCTACTACAACATCTGCCACCTTGGGGGAGAAATCAAAAATCCGGAACGCAATATTCCGCGCGGAATTTTTCTTTCTGTTCTGGGCATTTCTGTTCTCTACCTGGCGATGCAGACCAGCATTCTCGGCGTGGTGCCGTGGCGCGAGGCACAGTATTCACCGTTCATCGTCAGCACCTTCGTCGAAAGACTGTACGGCCCGGCTGCCGCGCAATTTGCAACCGCCATGGTCTTATGGATTGCGCTGGCCTCCGTTTTCTCGGTGCTGCTTGGGTATTCGCGCGTGCCCTACTCGGCCGCGCTGGACGGGAATTTCTTCCCGGTGTTCGCGCGCCTGCATCCCACAAAACATTTTCCCTACGTCTCGCTTCTGGTCTTGGGAGGGCTCGCGTTCCTCTTCAGTGTGACTCTTAAGCTGGAGACCGCTATTGCCGGAATCCTGGCCATGCGCCTGCTCGTTCAGTTCATCGGGCAGGCCGTGGGCGTGATGCTGTTGCGGCGGCGCTGGGGTGCAGAGCGCCTGCCGTTCCGCATGTGGTTTTATCCCGCGCCGGCGGTGCTGACCATGTTCGGATGGGCGTGGCTTTTCTGGCATACCGGAGCGGCGCGAAAGTGGGGCTTACTGGAGATCGCCCTGGGAGCGCTGGCGTTTCTCATTCGCGCGCGAGAGATGCGACAATGGCCTTTCGCTAAAGTCGATAAGCCGGAGGCCACTTGAAGCGTTTTTCTACCCGAATAATCCGTCGCTCCTTACTTTCTTCGCTCTTTCTCGTGCTCGCTTCATTGCCTGCGTCGAAACCTGCGGCGGCGCAATTCCCGCCCGCTCCCGGCACCGGCCCGGGTCTCGCCGAAACCATTGAAACCATCGACAGCGCCCGCGTCACTACGCGCATTCTCTACATCACCGCGCATCCCGATGACGAATCCGCCGCCGTGCTCACCTATCTCGCGCGCGGCTTGCACGCCGATGTTGCGCTCCTTTCTCTCACCCGCGGCGAAGGCGGCCAAAACGTTCTCGGCCCGGAGCAAGCCCCGCAGCTCGGCCTCATTCGAACCCAGGAACTCCTCGCCGCCACCCGCGGCTACGGCGTGAAACTCTACTTCACCCGCGCCAAGGATTTCGGCTATTCGAAAACTCCCGAAGAAACCATGAAAGTATGGGGCGACCAGGTGCTCGAAGACATGGTCCGTGTCATCCGCTCCTTCCGCCCGAACATCGTCATCAACGGCTGGGGTGGCGTGCACTCCGGCCACGGCCATCACCAGGCCGCAGGACTCCTCACGCCGAAAGCTGTCGCACTCGCTGCCGACAAATCCTTTTGCACAGACTGTCGCTATGATTGGAAGGTGGAACAGATTCTCGATCTCGAACGTGGGTCCGAGAAGCCGACTGGCAATGTTCTCCCGCTCGACGAGGTCTCCCCACTTTGGGGCAAGTCGTGGCGCGAACTCGGCATCGACGCTTTTGTCAATCATCGTACGCAAGGAATCTCAGCATTCATCAATTCGCCGTTCCTAAGGAGACCCATCGCGCTAAAACGGGAAGATGGAACCAACTTCGATCCTCGTTCTTTGAACTGGAACCTCTTAGAAATATTGGGGCCGGGCGGGTGCGAGAAACAACCGAAGCTCTGTGAACAACTGAAACACGCCGACGGCAAACTTCTGGAAGCAAGACGGGCCACTCTTGAGCTGGAATGGGCCAAAGCGATGGATGCCCTCGGCCAAGCTCAAACACTAGTCAAGCACTTGGTTCCACCTTCCGATGTTATGGGGACTCCGGAAAGTGAAATACTAAAGGCCGCAGAATTCACGCAATTGAAAATCATCAAGGCTTTGTTGCTGGCTGCAGGTTTTCAAATTTCGGCAGAATCAGAACATGTGAACACGGTGTTTGGCGAGCCACTCAACTTTACATTTAGATCTCGCTGCAGAGACGGCATCGGTTGCGCTTTCGAAGGCTCACTTATTTCGCTGACTGGGCTGCGCTTCGGAAATATTGAAGGAGATACTCAAAAAGGAGTGACGTACTCACTTACCCTCTCTGACCAAGACCTCCGGACCCGACTGGTCGGCGACCCTGTTGACGAAATCGATTCGGCCGCAAAAGTCTGCGCACAGGTGAAGTTTGAAAACCATTTGGACTATTCTCCAGGTCTTTGTGCCCCCATGGTCAGCATTGAGACGTCATCGGTTGGTGCTAACCGTGTTCCTTTGCGAGTGGTCCCCGCCTACACGCTGGCGGTGGAACCAAAGCAGGACATCGAAGTGCTCGCAAAGCAGCGGAAGCCTTTTGATGTGCTGCTGCGCGTGCATTCCTATTCAACGCAGCGGAGCAAAGTCAGCGTTGGTCTTGATGTGCCGCAAGGTTGGACAAGTAGTGCTCCCGTGACCGCCGAGTTCTCGGGCGTTGGCGACCAATACGTGAAGCTAACGGTGACGCCCCCGGCCAAACTGGCCGCGGGCAATTCCACCATCGCTGCTTACGCGAAACGCGGGGAAGAAAAATTCACGACTTCGCTGGAGCCGTTGCCATCAATGCCGACGCAGCTTTGGGAAGAGCCAGCGCAATGCGTGGTCCACGCATTTGATTTTAGCGTGCCTGAGAACCTGCATGTCGGCTACATCACCGCCGAAAGCGAACCGGTACCCGAAGCTCTCGAGCGGCTCGGCATCAAGGTGGAGATGCTCGACGCGGCAGCGCTGGCCTTCAGCGAGCTCTCACGCTTCGATGCCATCGTTGTCGGCGTGCGCGCCTACGAACTACGCAACGAGCTCCCCGGAGCGAACCAACGCCTGCTCGACTACGTCTCGGGCGGCGGCACGCTGGTCGTTCAATACCAACGCGACTCCGCCTGGGACAAATTCCAGTACGCGCCGTATCCCGCGAAGATCGACGGTGGTAAACCAGGCGATCCCCTTCCGCGCATCACCGATGAAAACTCTCCCGTCTCCTTCCTGAAGCCCGACGACCCGCTGCTCAATCACCCCAACAAGATCACCCAGGACGATTTCAAGAACTGGGTGCAAGAGCGCGGCCTGTACTTCTGGAGCGATTTCGATTCCAAATACACTCCGCTGCTGGCGATGAACGATCCCGGCGAAAAAGAGCTCAACGGCGCGCTGGTCTACGCGCACTTCGGCAAGGGCACGTACATCTACACCGGCCTCGCTTTCTTCCGGCAATTGCCTGAAGGCGTTCCCGGCGCCTACCGGCTTTTCGTAAACTTGCTCAGCGTTTCGCGTTTACCCTGAGCAACCTCGAAGGGCGCGAAGTAGCTCCCGAGATGGACCAACTAGGCACACGGCCTCCGCGCGTAATTCCGCGTGGTATGCTTTTCAGGAAATGCTGAACGAATGGAGACCATGTTCATGACCTTGCATAAGAAACGGAATCTCCAGACCGCACTGCTTCTTCTGGCCGGGATGGCGCTGCTCTTCCTTGCCGCGTCTCCTGCCGCGGCACAGAACGACAAAAAGAAAAAAAAGAAAAACGCGCCCGCCGCGGACACTGGCGTTCCCATTATCCCGCTAACCGATGACCAGCAAATCGACTACATGATTTCCGACATGCTCGGCGCATGGCAGGTTGGCGACATTCAGAAGCTGCACAATAATTACGCCGATGACGTTTCGGTGGTGAGCGGAACGTGGGAACCGCCAGTGCTCGGCTGGAACAATTATCTCGCGATCTATCAGCAGCAGCGCACGCACATGCAGGAAGTCCGCATGGACCGCGAAAACACGTACATCAAAGTGAGTGGGACACTCGCGTGGGCCTGCTACCAGTGGGATTTTGAAGGATTGATGGATGGACAGGAAACCGGGGCACGCGGGCAAACCACCCTGGTCTTAGAAAAGCGTAACAATCGCTGGGTGATCGTGCACAATCACACTTCGCTCATCCAAACGGTGCATCCAGCCGCACCCACAACTACGCCACCAGCTTCCCAGCCACAGGCAGCCAAGCCGACAACGCGCTGATACCCTGGATGGCCTCCTGACCCGCGGCCGATCCACGGATCAGAAGAAATGCCTCAGGGGTTCATAGAGCCACAAGCCAGCAATCACCAGCAACAGCACACCCGATACTATTCCACTTGTAAGAATAGGCCGGGAGAGGGTGTTGATCTTTGAGACTAACTCTCGCTGCTCCCTGGCGAGGTGTTCTTGCGCCGCATCGAGAAAAATCTGATCGTCCTCATGGCTTGCGAGGAGGCTCCGCCAGATTAACAAACCGAGAAATATGGCAGTAACGATCCCCCAGGCGATCAACAGGTAAAAAATGGGCCCCGTGACTCCCTGAAACTGTGATTCCATGGTGACCTCCCGTTGGAACCGAACCGCGTTGTCCGCCCTGTAGGGGGCAGACAAGGGATGATATCGTTTCTGGGCGGAGTATAACACTCTGGGTACAAATTTCCAGTGATGGGCCCCGTTTCGATCGAAGCATTAACCGTATCCTCTGGATCGCATGGATGGGTAAGCCTGAAGGAAGGACAGCGGAGGTATCCCGGCATTCGTTGCCGAAAGGAACCCCGCAAGGTAGAATGAAATCCGTGCCCGAATGGCGGAACTGGCAGACGCGCCAGGTTCAGGACCTGGTTCTCGCAAGGGAGTGGAGGTTCGAGTCCTCTTTCGGGCACCATAATCTTCCGTAAGAAATTCCACTTAAGAATCCTGCACCGCGCCATCGCACGGAACGACGCTATCCTGAAGGGGCAAGCAGATCAGCGCGAGAACCGGCCGAAGCCCAGCCGAAACTGAATTGTATTGATGCCCGGATTCGCATTGGCAAGGCCGGCGTTCGAAATGTGCATATAGCGCACCTCCGCGCTCCAATTAAACTTTCGCCGGAGAAAGTGCACGCCAAGCGCACCGCTGGAGGTGAAATTTACGCGTGAGCTACCCTCCGGGACTTTCGTGTTTGTGAACAAAGTTCCGCCGCCGAGCTCTACATAGGGTGTGACGCTGCCCGGCGTCGCGAAATTCCACTTCAGCGCAAAAGGATCTAGCCCGAGACCATAGGCGGTGTTGGTCTTCTGAAAAACAACAAATACGGGAATGGCATCCACGGCGTATTCGAGCCGCCCGCGAAGAAAACCGGGCCCGTGCGGGTCCGTCAGAATCCAGCCATAACGCAGGCCGGCGTTCCACACTCCCGTGTCTGAAGCAATTCCTTTGACGCCATGTCCTCCGCCCGTCCAGATCTGCAATTCATGCCCGCCCGTTTCAGGTCCCGCCTGCGCCCGCCCCGCCGGTACATACAGAAGCAGCGCAAGGAGTGCAGCCACCAATACTTTCATCACCGTTGTGTCTCCTCGGGTCCGGGAGGAAATAGGGAGCAGACCTGTTGTGGGCAGCACAATACCGAAAATGCGAGCCACTTACAAATCAGGAATGCGCTGGCCTTGTTGACATCCTCAGTTGGCAAGTCTTTCCAACCAGTATGAAATTCGCAGCGATTTTGTAGCGCTGGCCTCCGGCCGGCGTTTTTCCGCTTAACGGTAAGGCGGTCGGATTGCCGGCGAGACGCCGGCGCTACAAGGCGGCATTGTCTCACCGAGGATGTCAACAGAGCCGAATGCGCTCGAAGGAGAAATGCCGGAAAAACAGATGACGCTTGGGCAAGCCGCAGAAGTCGTATTGCCCCGGCAAATGAAAGAAGGAGGCGAGCCAGGTCGTCCCGCCTCCTTCTTACTCCCCTCTCGGGGAATCCAACCGGCCAGACGGAGTGCGGCCAGTCGGTCGTGTGTTGGCCTGATGATGAAACCCCGGAGATGCGAAAAAAGTTACGCGCAAACCGGAAAAAGTGACAAAATCTCCCTGGAAAATGAATAGCGCTGATTGCGCCCTCCGACATGCCACACCCTTCCCACATCAACCCAGATAACATATTGCGTTTTCTGCAAGTTAAGAACACTCCGTCCTCGACCGACGAAATTGCCCAAGCGCTCCACGTGAAAAAGGGTGATCGCCGCCCGCTATTCAAGATCATCGCCAAGCTCAAGAAACGCGGCGCCATCGACGAATTGCCCGGGGGCCGATACCAGCTTCGCGGCAAAAAGAAAGAACGCGATACAGAGCCCTTCCAGGAACAAACAGCGCCGCGTAGCGATGCGGCAAGCCGCGACACCGTGAAAGGGCGCCTGGTTCTTCACCAGGACGGCTACGGCTTCGTCGTGCCGGATATCGCCATGCCGCAGCTCGATGGCGACATTTTCATCCCGCGCGATTTCGTGGAAGACGCCATGCACGGGGACCACGTCCTGGCAAAGATCACGCGCATCGGAGGACACAGCGGTACGCGTCGCGCGGAAGGACGCATTCTGCGCATCCTCGGACGCGCGCATCCCACCGTTGTAGGCGTCTTTCATTACGGCGCGCGCGGGAATGTTGTGCTTCCCTTCGACGTTCGCCTGCAGCAGGAGATTGAAATTCCCCCTGGTGACGAACTGTCATCCGCGCTGCGGGAAAAGCTGGGGCATGGAGTTTCGAAGGAGCAAGGTGCGCGAACCAAACGCTTGCCGCACGAGCCGAAACTCGATGGCGCGGTAGTCAACGTCGAATTGATCCGCTACCCGCGCGGCGGAGCGGCGCCAACCGGGCGGGTCATCGAAATTCTCGGCCGGCCGGGGGATCTCGGCGTGGACACCGAGATCATTATTCGAAAGCATCATCTGCCGCACGCGTTCTCCCCCGAAGTTCTGGAGGAAGCGGAGCGCCTGGCAAGACCTGCCGAAGAAGCGGATCACCAGGACCGTGAAGATTTTCGTGACTTGCCTATCGTGACCATCGACGGAGAGACCGCGCGCGATTTCGACGATGCCGTTTACGTCCAGCGCCGCGACGACGGCGGCTGGATCCTACAGGTGCACATCGCCGACGTGGCGCATTACGTTCTGCGAGAGGCTGCGCTCGACCGCGAAGCGCGCCTCCGAGGTACGTCCGTCTATTTCCTTGACCGCGCGGTACCCATGCTCCCCGAAGCGCTTTCGAATGGGATGTGTTCTCTGAAGCCGCGCGAGGACCGCCTGGTCATGAGCGCCATCATGCAGTTTGACGCCGCGGGCAGAATGCTCAACGCCCGGATGACCCCTGGCGTGATCCGCTCTGCCGAGCGCATGACCTACACCAACGTCAACAAAGTGATTGAAGGCGACGCGGAAATGAACGAGCGTTACGCCGCGCTCGTGCATCACTTCCGCGACATGAAGGAGCTGGCGCTGTTGCTGAATGCGCGGCGCAACGAAGCCGGCTCCATTGATTTCGATCTTCCCGAGCCGGTGATCGAGTTCGACGACCAGCAACAAATGACCAACATCACGCGCAGCGAGCGCAACATTGCCCACCGTCTGATTGAAGAGTTCATGCTGTCTGCGAATCGCGCCGTGGCCGAGTATCTGCTGCAACGAGGTCTCTCTTCGCTGCACCGCGTTCACGAAAAGCCGGACGCGCGCAAGGTGCTCGAGTTTGAAGACCTGGCACGGGCCTTCGGCTATACACTCGGCGTCGAAGACTTGCACCAGCGGGAGATCGCGGTCCGCCACGGCCACGTCCGCGCCCCTGCAAAGGCCGGCCGCCCGGATTCCTACGGCCATGGACGCGACCGCGGCATGCGCGTCGCGCTGCCCGGCGCTGGCGAGCTGCGCATTACTCCTCAGCATTACCAGCGCTTGTTGCGCAAGTTAATCGGCAAACCGGAAGAGCGCATCGTCTCTTACCTCATGCTTCGCTCGCTGAAACAAGCGCGCTATGCCGCCGAGCCGCTCGGCCATTTCGCCCTGGGCTTCGATGAATACACGCACTTCACTTCGCCCATTCGCCGGTATCCCGACCTGATCGTGCACCGCATTCTGAAATGGGCGCTGGCTCATCCGCAAAGCGCTGGATTCCCGAGGAAAACAAGCTTGGGACTGGAAGTGGTCGCCTACTCGCAAAAGCATCTGGAAGAGATTGCTGCCGAAACCTCAGACGCGGAACGCCGCGCCGCGCAAGCCGAACGCGAACTACGCGATTGGAAAACCGCCCAGTTCATGGAAGACCACCTCGGCGATGAGTACGATGCGCTCATCATCTCCGTCCAGAAGTACGGGTGTTTTGTCGAGTTATTCGAAGTCTTCGTGGAAGGTTTGCTGCCCATCGGCGCGCTCGAAGAAGCCGCCGGCGCGCGCTGCGCCTACCGCGAGCGGGATCACTCCATCGTGGCGCTGCAAAGCAACGAGGGCCGCCGCGGACGCCGTCCCAGCACGCCGCAGCGTGTCTGGAAACTTGGAGATCGCGTCAGAGTCCGCGCCGAGCGCATTGACCCCATGCGCCGCCGCGTCGAATTCACCCTGATCTCCGCAAACTAGCGGTCAAACCAGAGCAGCACGATCGGGGTGCTCGAGTCATGTGTCAGTTTCCGATTTGCGCGATGAAACTGGCATAATACTAGGAATGAAAGGGAGAGCGCGTGTTCTGGCGCACAGCTTCCTTCAGTGAAACCGATATGCCCAAACCTCGAAAACAAGCATGGAAAGCCGGTGATTACTTCACCATCCCACTGGCGGATGGCGCGTTTTCGCTGGGGCAAGTGATTGGAATTGAGCCCCAAGCGCTCAATAGTGCTATCTGTGCATTCTTCGCAAAGAAGGCCGAACAATTTTCAACAGAGATGACCCGCGAGATTGGAAGGAATGACACGGTCTCTGTTCTTTTCGTAACAAGAGACCTACTCGATTCCGGCGACTGGCGCGTCTTCTCAAATGGCCAGGAAATCGACCCTACGCAGTACTTTCCACTTATTGATATGCGGCGAAAAGGATTTGTCGGAACAAAGGTAATTGGCTCGGGTATCGTCATTAAACTCATGAATGCTTACTACGGGCTTCATCCATGGAACGCATTTTACAAGCCAGATTATCTTGACGAATTGCTTGTGTCACCGGACAGAAAGCCAAGAACAGTGGTCTTGAATCCGTAGCCTAACCCTTTGTTCACCACTTCGATTGGTATGACATTGCACCTGCCAGTTCGACGCGGACATCGGAAACCTAGCCGCTATTGAGGCTTGGCCCATTTCGGCCCCGCCGCTGACTTCTGTTATTCTGGAAGTTCACAACACTCGCGCTGGCCGCATCATTCAGCCAACGCCTGAGTTCCAAGAAAAGGAATGACCATCGTGAGCTCGTCCATACTTTCCCAACGCGGCACAAAGCGCGCTTTCAATTTCAACGCCGGCCCGGGCGCCCTGCCCCTTCCTGTCCTCGAGCGCGTTCGCGAAGAGCTGCTGGATTGGCGCGGAACCGGTATGTCCGTCATGGAGATGAGCCACCGCTCGCCCGAATTCGAGAGCATCAACACGGCCGCGGAACAACGCCTGCGCAAGCTGCTGGCGATTCCGGACGACTACGCGGTTCTCTTCCTGCAAGGCGGCGGCAGCATGCAATTCACCATGGCCCCGATGAACCTCTGCCTGCCCGGCAAGCCCGTGGACGTCCTGCACACCGGTATGTGGACCGCGAAAGCGATTGGTGAATTGAAAAAAAGCGTGCTGCACATTGGTCTTGGTGCCAGCAAAGTCGAAGATCCCGGCTTGGCCGGGGCGGTCAACATCGCCGCCTCCACGGAATCCGAAAAATTCGCCCGCCTCCCGCGCAATGACGAAATCAAGTTTTCGCCCGAAGCCTCCTACGTCCACATCTGCACCAACAACACCATCGAAGGCACGCAGTGGACCGCGCTGCCCGAAACGGGTTCCGCGCCGCTCGTGGCTGATATGTCTTCCGACATCGCTTCGCGTCCCATTGATGTCAGAAAATTCGGCTTGATCTTCGCGGGCGCGCAGAAAAATCTCGGCCCTTCCGGCGCCACGGTCGTCATCGTGCGCAAGGACCTTGCCGAGCGCGCCGACAAAAATCTCCCGACGCTTTTGCAATACCGCACGCACATCAAGGAAAAGTCGCTTTATCACACGCCGCCAACCTTCGCGATCTACATCGTCGGCCTGGTCCTGGAATGGATCGAAGCCGAAGGAGGCATTCCGGCGATCGAGAAACGCAACGATGCGAAAGCCAAACTTCTCTACGACACCATCGAATCCAGCGGTGGCTTCTATTCCTGTCCCGTCGAAAAATCTTCGCGCTCGAAAATGAACGTGGTCTTCCGCGTGAGCGGAGGGGACGAATCGAGGGAAAAACAGTTCGCCGCCGAAGCCGCTGCGGCCAACCTAGTTGGCACGCCCGGCCACCGCTCGGTAGGAGGCATGCGCGTCTCGCTCTACAACGCCGTGACCCTCGAAGCCGTCGAAGCCCTTACCACCTTCATGCGCGAGTTCCACCGCACCCGGGGATGACTGCCTCAGTGGTTGTGGGGGCAGGTGATCACGCCAAATCGAAAAGCAGCGCTTCAGCGTCTTTCACGCCAATGAGTTCGAGCGCCTTTTCCTTGGAGATGGCGGCGCCGTCGCCTTCCGCTAACTCCTTGCCGTTGAGCTTCACACTGCCGCGCGCGACTTGCACGTAGGCGTAACGCTCCGGCTTCAGCAGGTGCTTCACGGTTTCCCCTGCGCCGAGCCTCGTGGCGTACAGCTCATTGTCCTGGCGAATTTTGATGGACCCGTCGCGGCCGTCCGGCGACACAACCAGGCGCAGCTTTCCGCGCTTGTCCTTTTCATTAAATGACTTTTGACCGTACACCGGTTGCAATCCCTTCTCGTCCGGGAACATCCAGATTTGCAGCAAATGCAACGGTTCCGTCTTGGACGGATTAAATTCACTGTGTGTCACCCCGCTACCCGCACTCATGTACTGCACATCGCCTGCCTTGATGACGGATCCCGTGCCCATGCTGTCGCGATGCTCAAGCGCGCCTTCCAGTACGTAGGTGACGATCTCCATGTCGCGATGCGGATGCGTTGGAAATCCCGCGCCCGGCGCCACGCGATCGTCGTTCATCACCCGCAGCGTGCGAAAGTGCACGTATTTCGGATCGTAGTAATCGGCAAAGGAAAAGGTGAAGTGCGTGTCCAGCCAGCCGTGGTCGAAATGCCCGCGTTCACTGCTCTTGCGGATGGTGATCATATTCTGCCTCCTGAACGGTACGCCAAGATAATACTTGTTATAACGACTATTGTCAAGAGGTATATTTTACCATCTCCTGCGCCCCACCCCCGGCTTTCCTTGACTGCCCCCTCACCATGGCCTGAATCCCCGGCCTTTGGCGGCTTCGCCGCGCCCATTTCCGGCGACCTCCCTTTGGTGTAAAGTAATAACGAATTGCGGCTACCTGGCTTGCCCTAAGCTTCGATCGAAGATTCCGGCTTGGCCGGAAAGGGCCACCGCTTTTCTTGAGGTCTGTGGAATGGATTCCGCGCTGCCCGCAACGCAAACGAGAAAGCCAGAGGCTTCTTCCATGCCTCGTGAAACGCTCACGATCACCGACAATCGCACCGGCAAATCGTATGAAGTCCCCATCACGCATGGAACCATCCGCTCCATGGACCTGCGGCAAATCAAGGTGGACCCAAAAGAATTCGGCATGATGACCTATGACCCGGCGTTCAATAACACCGCGTCTTGCATCAGCCGGGTCACTTACATTGATGGCGACGAAGGCATACTGCGCTATCGCGGCTACCCCATCGAAGACCTAGCGGAAAAAAGCACCTACCTCGAAACCGCTTACTTGCTGCTTAACGGCGAATTGCCCACGGCCGCTCAGCTTACGGACTGGACCTACAACGTCACGCACCACACCTACATCCACGAGAGCATCAAGAAATTTCTCGACGGGTTTCATTACGACGCGCACCCCATGGGCATGACCATCTCCACCATCGCGGCGCTATCCACCTTTTACCACGACGCGAAAGACATCTTCAGCGTGGAGTCGCGCAAGAAGCAGACTTACCGGCTCATCGGCAAGATGCCGACGATTGCGGCGTTTTCCTACCGGCACACCTTGGGGATGCCGTACGTTTATCCGGACAATGACCTGAGTTACCCAGGCAATTTCCTGAACATGCTGTTCCGAACGTCGGAGGCCAAGTACCGCCCGAATCCAACGCTGGAACGCGCGCTCGACATACTGTTCATTCTGCACGCGGACCACGAGCAGAACTGCTCCACCAATACCATCCGTGGCGTCGGCAGCTCGCATGTCGATCCCTACTCCGCCACCGCGGCGGCCATCGCCGCGCTATATGGCCCGCTGCATGGCGGCGCCAACGAAGAAGTTCTGCGCATGCTGATGGAGATCGGTTCGGTGCAAAAGGTGCCGGACTTTATCAAGCGCGTGAAGGCCGGTGAAACCAAGCTGATGGGTTTCGGCCACCGCGTCTATAAAAATTACGACCCGCGCGCGCGCATCATCAAGCGCGTGGCTTACGAAGTGTTCGACTTGATGGGCAAGAATCCGCTGCTGGAAATCGCATTGGAGTGCGAGCGCATCGCCCTCGAGGACGAATACTTCGTGAAGCGCAAGCTGTATCCCAACGTGGATTTTTATACCGGACTCATCTACCAATCCATGGGCTTCCCCATGACCATGTTTCCCGTGATGTTTGCGATTCCGCGCACCTCAGGCTGGATCGCGCAGTGGGAAGAGCTGCTGCTGGATCCCGAGCAGAAAATCGCCCGGCCACGGCAGATTTATCTTGGGCACGATACGCGGCACTACGTGCCCATCGACCAGCGCAGCGGCATATCCTCGCCTGCCGTGTAGAGGCCGGGCTTAGCCCGGCAGACAATGTACTCAATTCCATCCCTGCAATTTGCCGCAAGACCGCAAACAATCGCAGTATCTCCTTTGCATACTCTTTCGCCGGATGTTTCTCGACCAATCCCGCCGGGCCGCGTATAGTGGTTTCAGTGAGGTTTTATGGGCCATACGCCGAACACCTCCACTAATCCGGTAGCCCGCCGGCGCAGCCAGCGTGTGCTGATGCAGGTAGCTGTCCGTATTCGTGGCACCGACGCCCAGGGACATAAGTTCGAGGAAGAAACCGAAACGCTCGCCATCAACGCTCACGGTGCACTGATTCTGCTGACCGCGCGAGTCACCAGCGGGAGTAAAGTCGAAATCAAGCACAAGCGCACCGAGGAAGAACAGGAATGTCACGTCGTGTTCCTGGGTCCGGTGCGCGGCGGCAAAGCGGAACTCGGTTTGGAATTCTCCTCGCCGCGTCCCGCGTTCTGGCGCGTCGCGTTTCCCCCGGAAGACTGGTCGCCGAGGTCTCCCGAAGCGCGGACATCGCCGAGCCCCCGCGCGGTCGATAAGTAAACTTTTCTCCCGCAGTTCTCGCCGCTTTTCCCCTCTCCTTGAACCGTGGGGTGGAGGTGCGCTTGGTCTGCTTACCTCCCTTTTCCACACACGAGGCGTTTCCTTTGCGTGGGCCATGGACTATAGTGGCCGCCGCACGATTGGGCCGACCGCCCCGGCAAGACCGGGATCTTCGACTTCGCGGTCACCTCGAACAAGGAGTCCCCCATGGAACGCTGGTCACGCCGTAGATTCTTTCTGACTTCGCTGGCGGGAAGCGCCGCTGCTAGTGTTGGCAAACTGTTTGGAAAGTCTGTACCGGGCGAAACGCCGTTTAACAAGACGGACCTGCTGAACGCCACCTCATCCAGCACCGGCAAGAGCCCGTTGATCATCTCGTCCGCGAATGGTGTGAAGGCGCTGGATAAGGGCATGGCCATCTTGAAAAGCGGCGGGGACACTCTGGATGCCGTTGTGGCGGCGGTCACCGTGGTGGAAGACGATCCGAGCGATGATTCCGTGGGCTACGGCGGATTGCCGAACGAAGAGAGTGAAGTCGAGCTCGATGCCAGCGTGATGCACGGCCCGACGCGGCGTGCCGGTTCCGTCGCCTCCGTGCGCCGTATCAAGAATGTCGCGCGCCTGGCGAAGACCGTCATGGAGAAAACCAATCATGTCATGATCGTCGGCGATGGCGCGCGGCGCTTCGCCGTCGCGGAAGGTTTTGAGGAGATGAATCTTCTCACCGACGGATCACGCAAAAACTGGCTCGCATGGAAGGCGTCGTCATCGTTCAACTGGCGCCCCGGCATTGACAGTCCGGAATGGAAAGAACACATGGCGGCGCTCTTCGATCACGACGAGGAAAAGATCGCCTACGCCGAGCGCCTCATCGCGCATCCACCGACAGGAACGATTCCGTGCATGGCCGTGGATGCAAGAGGAGATATTTCGGCGACCACCACGACGTCCGGTCTTGCTTGGAAAATTCCCGGGCGCGTCGGTGATTCGCCCATCATTGGCGCCGGCTGCTGCGTGGATAATGAAGTCGGCGCGGCGGGCTCGACGGGCAAGGGGGAGGAAAACATTAAGATTTCCGGCGGCCACACGATTATCGAGATGATGCGCAAGGGCATGTCGCCGACGGATGCCTGCCTGGAAGCGCTGCAGCGCATCGCGCACAACTATAAGAACGACAAGAAAAAGCTGCGGACATTCCACATTTTCTTTTACGCGCTGAACAAGGATGGAGTGCACGGCTCCGCCGCGCTGTGGAACAATCAGTACGATAAGAGACCCGCGCAATATGCCGTGCATGATGGCGGCGAAGCGCGGCTAGTGCGTTGCAGCGCATTGTTTGATGAGCAGGTCCTGGAGGACTAGTGCCGCTTCCATCTTATTGAGACAACCAGTTCCATCCCATGTCCGCAGGATAGGTTTGGAAGTGGACGCCTTGTTGTTGGGTCCATGGAGTTGGAGCGGCACTAGCGCGGCGACAGCTAAAATTCGTTCATGGATCAAGCGAACATCCTGATTATCGGCGGGGGCGTGGTAGGCTGCGCCATCGCGCATGCGGTGTCCAGCCGCTGGCAGGATGTTTTTCTCGTCGAACAATTCCCAAAGCTCGGCATGGCTACCAGCACGCGCAACAGCGGCGTAATCCATTCCGGCATCTACTATCCGAAAAACTCTCTAAAAGCGCGCCACTGCGTCGAAGGCAATCGACTCACGTACGAATTCTGCGCCAGGCACAATGTCCCGTTCCGCCTCACCGGAAAACTCGTCGCCGCCGCGAACGCGCGCGAAGAAGCTCAGCTCCCCGCTCTGAAGCGCAATGGCGAGGAAAATGGCGTCGCAGGCCTTCGCTTGATTGGTCCGGCGGAAATTCACGCGCGCGAGCCACATATTGCGGGCGTGGCGGCGCTGGACGTGCCCTCGACGGGCATTGTTTCAGCGGATGAGTTGGTGCATGCCTACGCGCGTGTGGCCGTTTCGCGGGGCGTGAATATCGTAAACCGCGCGGAGGTCACATCCTTGGAACCAACAAAGGATGGAATCCGGGTTGGCCTGCGCATAGGAGATGAAGACAATGCTCAGGAGGAGAGGATCGAAGCGCGCTGTGTCATCAACACCGCGGGATTATATGCGGATGATGTCGCGGAAATGTTGGGGAATATGTCTTGGAAGATTTATCCGGTACGCGGCGAGTATTGCGAGATTCGCGGCCCGCGTGCTGCGCTCATCAATAATCTTGTTTATCCCTTGCCGCATGCGGACGGCCTGAGTCTTGGCGTGCATTTAACGAAAACGATGTGGGGCACGGTGCTGGTGGGGCCGACGGCGACGTATGTGAAGGAAAAAAATAATTACGAACGCGAGAGGTTGAGCATCGCTGAATTTGCGCACGATGCGAAGGCGCTGCTGCCGGAGATCCAAGAGCAGGATTTGCAATTGGCGTATTCAGGGATACGGCCAAAGCTGACGGCTCCGGGAAGCCACGGTATGGCCGATTTTGTGATCACGCGTGATGAGAAAGTGCCGCAGGCGATTCATCTGGTGGGCATCGACTCGCCAGGGCTCACCGCGGCACCAGCGATCGCGGAGCAGGTGACGGAGCTGGTGGCGGAAGTTGTTGGGTAAGCTTACTCGACGACGATGCGGAGAAATTTCTTCTTGCCAGCGCGCAAGAGAAACTCCAAAGGCTTGGTCAACTCGATGTCTTTGCGCGGATCCTCGATCCGCTTCTCGTCAATTTCGACTCCGCCCTGTTTAATCAAGCGTTCTGCTTCGCTCTTAGAAGCGACTAGATTCAAATCGACAAGCAGTTGTGTAAGTTTTTTCGCGGGGCCGACTGCAATTCTTTGCAGCGGAGCTTCTTCGGGAGCTTGACGGTCACGGAAAACGTGCTGGAAATTTTCCGCGGCTTTGCGTGCAGCATCTTCGCCGTGGAAGCCGGCGATGACTTCTTGCGCGAGCTGCATCTTAGCGTCCATGGGATGCAGCGCCCCACCGGCAACTGCCACTTTTAGGGACGCGATTTCATGCGGCGTGCGGTCGGTCAACAGTTCGTAGTAAGGCTCCATCAACTCGTCAGGGATGGACATCATCTTGCCGAACATTTCCTGCGGCGGTTCGGTGATGCCGACATAATTGCCGAGACTCTTGGACATTTTGCGCGAACCATCGAGACCAACAAGAATCGGCATGGTCAGCGCTACCTCCGAGGCCAGGCCGTACTCACGCTGGATGTCGCGGTGAACCAAGAGATTAAATTTTTGTTCGGTCGCACCAATCTCCACATCGGACTGGAGAACCACGGCGTCGTACGCGGTCAGCAGCGGATACAGCAGCTCATGAACAGAAATCGGCTGGTTCTCTCTCAGCCGCAATCGAAAATCCTCGCGTTCGAGCATGCGCGCCAGCCGGTAGTGGCCGCACAGCCGAACGACATCATAGCTGGTCAGCTTGTCCAGCCATTCACTGTTGTAACGGACTTCGGTTCTTTCGCGGTCGAGAATCTTGAACACCTGATTGAGATAGGTCTTCGCATTCGCATTGACTTGTTCCCGCGTGAGCGGAGGCCGCGTTTCCGATTGTCCCGTGGGGTCGCCAATCATGGCCGAGAAATCGCCAATCAGGAAGATGGCCGTATGCCCAAGGTCTTGAAAATGTTTCAGCTTGCGAAGTACTACTGTGTGTCCCAGATGAATATCCGGCGCGGTCGGGTCCACGCCGAGATACACGCGCAACGGCGTTCCCGTTTTCAAAGAGTTCTCGAGCTTGGCCTTCAGATCCTCTTCGCGAATGATTTCCGCGACGCCTTTTTTCAAGTAGGCGAGCTGTTCGGCGACTGGTTTGAACTTTGATTCGATCATGGTCTCATCACAAGAAAAACGCCCCCGACCGGGTCGGGGCCACTACAACTGCAGGACGCGCCGGCCGACAATTCTGAATTTGCCTTCGAGAATAATCTTAACCGCTTCACTATAAATGCGATGCTCTTCGCGCAGAATGCGCTCAGACAGAGACGCTTCCGTGTCCGCATCTTGCACCGGCACAACTGCCTGGAGCACGATTGGACCGGCATCCAGATTTTCATCCACAAAATGCACGGTGCATCCGGCAAACTTTACTCCATACTCCAGCGCTTGGCGCTGCGATTCGAGTCCTGGGAAAGACGGCAGCAGCGACGGGTGAATGTTCAGGATACGATTCGGAAACGTCGCGACAAAATATGACGACAGCAGCCGCATATAGCCGGCGAGGCAAATCAAGTCTATCCGGTGTTCTTGCAAAACCGCCACAATCTGCCGGTCGTACGCTTCCCGTTCCAAACCCTTGGATGGAATCACTTTGGTCGCAATCCCTCGTGACTTGGCGCGCTCGATGCCGGGCGCGCCCTCACGATTGCTCACCACAATGGCGATCTGCGCGTTGGGAATGCGCCCCGTGGCAACGCTTTCCGCCAGCGCCTCGAAATTCGAGCCGCGGCCGCTCAATAGCACGCCGATGCGCTTG
Organism: Candidatus Acidiferrum sp.; assembly: GCA_041476465.1. GTDB lineage: Bacteria > Acidobacteriota > Terriglobia > Acidiferrales > UBA7541 > Acidiferrum. The sequence goes on from JBGOTL010000003.1 coordinate 68,684, forward strand.
CTCATGAAGGAAAAACGGTAGCATAACCGGCGCGAGGGGCCAAATTGCTGAGCGACGTCAGTGCGCCGGCGCGACTACGGGCTGGGCGAAGGTGATGAAGTGCCCACCGGGGTCCTGGACGCCGAATTCCTTCATGCCGTAGACGGCGGTGCGGACGGGCAGGACGATCTTCACGTCTTTCATGGCCGCGAGCACGGCGTCGAAATTGTCGACCTCCATATAGAGATAGGTGGGACCTTTCCTGGCCTCCGCGGCCATGGATGGCGGTGCGTCTTTTTCCACGCTGGCGTAGGTCTGGTACATGACTTCGGCGGCGCCCTTCTGAAAGGTCACGAAGCCGATCTTGTTGCCATCGGGGACTTCGATGGTTTTGGTGAAGCCGAGGCGATCGACCCAGAAGGGCACGATGGGCTCGATTTCCTTGACGATCAGGACCGGGGTGATTCTCTTGACGTTCATCGTTTTTTTCTCCTGTATTTGATTGGCTTGCATGAAAGTTAGACCGCAGAACAACGCGATAGCGGCGATGGCGAATGGGCGCATAGTGAATATTCTCCTTGATTTCATCAGTAGTCTTAACTAGACTAGTAAAGATAGCGAAGGCAAAAAACGAAGTCAAGGAGATTCTTATGGCTCTGGGAGCGGTCAAGAAGGAACGAATAACCGGCCTAAGAAGGAGGCCACAGCGCGAGCGCGATCGTCTTCAGGCCACGCGGCAACTCGGCGACCTGATTTCGATTGGACCGGCGATGCTGCGCGACTTTGAACTGCTGGGAATTCACAGCGTGGCCCAACTCGCGAAGCAGAATCCGCAGCGCATGTATGGGCACCTGAACCGCGTCACGGGCCAGAGGCAGGATCCCTGCGTTCTCGACGTATTTTGCGCGGCAGTGGCGCAGGCGCGGAATCCGCGGCTGCCAGCGGAACAGTGTCAGTGGTGGTATTGGAGCAAGAAGCGTAAGACAGGAAAGAAATGAAGACTCAAGGCAACGCACAGACGCAGCGAGCGCCGAGGAACGCGGAGCGACCGAGGAGAATTGGGCACACGGCCAGGAAACTGGCGCTGACAACGCCGGATCTGGTGCTTCTCAGTCTGCTGGCGGAGCGGCCTATGCACGGCTATCAGGCCAATCTGGAGCTTGAGCGACGTGAGATACGAGATTGGGCGGGGATTTCGCGGCCGCAGGTTTACTACTCACTGGACAAACTGGCGCGAGCTGGGTTGATCCACTCTTCGCAAGCGAATGCGCCAGCCGCAGGGCCGGAGCGCAGCACTTACGAGACGACGGCGAGGGGCCGCGCGGCTTTAACAAGGGCTCTCGAACGCGAAGAGTGGAGCACGCAGCGGGAGCGGCCGCCGTTCCTTACCTGGATCGCGCTTTCCTGGCAGGCGCGGCCGGGCGTTTTTCAAAAGCAGATCGCGCGGCGCCAAGAGTTTCTGCGCCAGCAACTCAAACGCGAGAAAGAAATACTCCGCAGCATCCTGGAAGAAGTGGGACATCCGTACCACGAAGCGGTGTGGATGGTGAGCCACGTCATCGAACAGTTTAAACTGGAGTTGCGGTGGCTGCGAAAGCTCGCCCGCGAATTGCGGCTCCGCGCTCCAGCGCGGCATGCTACGTATGCGGCGAGCGAGCCCTACAGCTGCAGGGAACCTGAATAGGCGACGCGCGCTTTGCCGCTATCGCCGCGTTCCATACGTCCGATGCGGAAGAATTTTTCGCGGCGGCGTTTGAGATCCGCTTCCACCAGTTTCACGTGCGCCGGCGGCACCACTAGAATCATCCCGACACCCATATTGAAGGACTGTAGCAGTTCACCGGACTCTATTTTTCCGAGTTTGGCGAGATATTTGAAGATGGGCGGCACGGGCCAGGAGGCCAGGTCAATCCTCGCCTTCACGCCCGTCGGCAGCACGCGCGGCAAATTTCCCGGGATGCCTCCGCCGGTGATGTGCGCGAGTGCGGAAACCCATCCGCGCGACACAATGTTTTTCAGCGCCGGCGCATAACAGAGATGCGGCTTCAGCAACTCCGCGCCAATTTTGTTACCGACTTCGGCGACGTACGTATCCGGCTTCAGCTTCGCCATTTCAAACACGAGTTTGCGCGCCAGGGAATAGCCGTTGGTATGCAGTCCAGCCGACGGCAGCGCAAGCAGGGTATCGCCCGGCTTCACATTTTTCCCGGTGAGAAGATTCTTGCGCTCCACAACGCCCACGATGAAGCCTGCCAGATCGTATTCGCCCGGAGGATAAAACCCCGGCATCTCCGCGGTCTCACCGCCGATCAACGCGCAACCCGCCTTGCGGCACGAGCGGCTCATGCCATCCACAAGCTGCTCGACCAGATTGGCATCGAGCTTTCCCATTGCGAGGTAATCGAGAAAAAACAGCGGCTCCGCGCCCTGCACCAAAATGTCGTTGATGCAGTGATTCACCAGATCGCCGCCGACGGTCGAGTGCACGCCCATGGCTATGGCAACCTTGAGTTTTGTGCCTACGCCGTCCGCACTGGAAACCAGCACCGGCTCTTTCCATTTTTTCCTGTCCAGCGCGAACAGGGCGCCAAAACTGCCAATTCCCCCGAGCACACCCGGCGTAAACGTGCGGCTCGCGAGATGGCGTATCCTCTGCTTCGCGTCATCCGCGACCGCGATGTTCACTCCAGCGTCTGCGTATTTCATAGAAAACCCGCTTGCCTGGAACCGCTTTCCGGGCGCACTTTGTCGCCCCACTTTTCTCTCTGTGGATAACCCATGCCCTGCCGCGAGGACTGCGGCAGAAGACTCAGACCATCGCGGCGGTGCGAATCAAAATATCCGAAATAATCTTTTCCAGCGCACCGAGCCCGGATGCAAGACTGCGTTCGCGTATGCCAGAAAACGCTTGCCAATCTCTCCGGAGTCCCACGCTTGCGGCGAGGCATCCAGCGACATATAAATTATCACCGGCGTGCCCAGCAGATTTTTGCGCGGCATGCAGCCCCAGGTCCTGCTATCCGCGGAATTGCCGCGATTATCACCCATCACGAAATAACAATTGTCCGGAATCTTGTAAGGCATCTTGAAATCTTCCAACTCAGACGGTCCCGTCGTATAACTTTCCGTGAGTCTTTGCCCATTGATCCATACCGCGCCGTCGCGAACATCGACGGTCTCTCCCGGCAGCCCGATCACGCGCTTCACATAGTCCGGTGGATCATTGGGAAGGGGCGGCTTGAAAATAACGATTTGCAGACGCTTGGGGTTCCTCCAAAGCGGAACATGCCAATTCGTGAAAGGCACACCAGCGTCGTAGCCGATGCGGCTCATGATCAGGTGATCGCCAATGAGCAGGGTGTTCTCCATGGAAGCCGAGGGAATCACGCGCGCCTGTCCCAGGGTTCCGTTAATCAGCAGGAACGCCAGCGCCACCCAAATCCAGGCGATGACTTCGCGCTTTACGCGAGCCGCCATGGGCAGATCGGCGTCCTTCTCTATCTCTTTCCTCTTCGCATCAGCTTTCATGTTCCACCGTCACAGGCCGCTCCATCGGCAACGTATCCTTTGTTTTGCCGTTCAATCCTTCGACGGACTTGCCATTCGAAGCGCCATTGCGCACTTCGAGCTGCACCAGGTCCGTCGGGTATAACCCGGTGTAACACGACGAACAAAACTCTCCCGCCGAATCATCTACCGCTTTTTTCAAACCGAGCATCGACAAATATCCGAGCGAGTCCGCGGCCAGGAATTTGCAAATTTCTTCCGGCGTGTTTGACGACGCGATCAACTCCTCGCGCGTCGGCGTATCCACGCCGTAATAACAGGGCGAAATCGTCGGCGGACAACTGATGCGCACGTGTACTTCTTTCGCGCCCGCATCGCGCACCATGCGCACAATTTTCCGGCTGGTTGTGCCGCGCACGATGGAATCATCCACCAGCACCACGCGCTTCCCTTCCATCAGCCCGCGGATGGGGTTGAGCTTCAGCTTTACACCAAAGTTACGGATGGCTTGTGACGGCTCGATAAACGTGCGCCCGATGTAATGATTGCGGATTAACCCCATGCGGAAAGGAATCTTGGATTCCAGCGCGTAGCCCACCGCAGCAGGCACGCCGGAATCCGGCACGGGAACCACAATGTCCGCTTCCACCGGATGTTCCTGCGCCAGCAGGCGTCCCAGCTTCTCTCGACTGTCATTCACGGAGCGGCCGAAGATGATGCTATCTGGCCGCGAAAAATAGACGTGCTCGAAAACGCAGAACTGGTGCGGCTTGGGCGGCGCGAAACGGATCGATTCTATTCCCGATTTTGAGATGCGCACCATCTCGCCCGGCTCGATCTCGCGCACATACTGCGCGTTGAGGAGATCAAACGCGCAGGTTTCCGAGGCCACCAGCCAGGCATCACCGAGTCTTCCCAGATTGAGCGGACGGAAACCCCGGGGATCGCGAACCGCATACAATTCATCCGCGGTGAGCATGACCAGCGAGTACGCGCCTTCCACTTGGTTGAGCGCATCGCCCAACGCGCCGGAAAGATTCCGCGCCTGCGAGCGGGCGATGAGGTGCACGATCACTTCCGTGTCGCTATTGGATTGGAAAATAGAGCCGCGATGTTCGAGCTTGCGGCGCCACTCCGCGGCGTTGGTCAGATTGCCGTTGTGCCCCAGCGCGACTTTGCCCTTGTTGCAATCGATCATGATGGGCTGGGCGTTGAGTAAGGCCTTGTCGCCGGCCGTGGAGTACCGCGTGTGCCCGATGGCCAGATTTCCGGGAAGCGTGGCGAGTACGCTGGGCTGGAAAATTTCCTCGACTTTGCCCATGGCGCGGTGCAGATGCAGATCCGTGCCGTCGCTCGAGACGATACCCGCCGACTCCTGGCCGCGGTGCTGCAGCGCGTACAAACCCAGGTAGGCGAGGTTGGCGGCTTCGGGATGGCCGAAGACGCCGAACACACCGCATTCGTCGTGAAAGTGATCGTCAGCGTAGGAGAGTTTTTGCGTCATCGCACCTTAAGGTTACGCTCCAACGAATTGGCCCAGACGTCGCGCAGAGCTTCGACGGGAGACTCGATCACCGCGCGCCCATTGCATTCAACGTGTAACGTGCTTCCCAGGGTGACTTTGCCGATCTCGTGCGCCGCCACTTTGTATTGTCTCGCAGTATCGAGAACGCGGGCAAGCGACGAGGGCTTAACCGATACGACCGCGCGAGCGCCGCGTTCGCCGAAGAGGGCGGCTTCAGCGGGACCGTTTTCATCGAGTTTCATGTGTGCGCCCAAACCATTCGCCGTAAAGCAAGATTCCGCAAGCGTTACGGCGAGGCCGCCGTCAGAAATGTCGTGGGCGGATTGCACGGAGCCTTCGGAAGCTAGCGCGACGAGGCAATCCTGCAGGTGTTTTTCTGCCTGCAGGTCGATCGCTGGCGGTTCCCCGGCAACGATGCCGGCGATGGTTTTTGAATATTCGCTGGAAGAGAATTCACGGGCGAGGGCAGTCGTAGGGGCGGGGCTTGCCCCGCCCGCGGACGACCTAAGGGTCGCCCCTACACCAGAACCATCCAGCAGAACGATGATGTCGCCGTTTTCGCGGTAAGCGATCTTCAACACGCGGGATACGTCTTCGATTACGCCTAGAATGCCGATGACAGGCGTGGGATAAATCGATTTGCCGAGGGTCTCGTTGTAGAAGCTGACGTTGCCCCCGGTAATTGGCGTGCCCAGTTCGTTGCACGCGATGGTCAGGCCGTCAATGACTTCGCTGAATTGCCACATCACTTCGGGCTTTTCCGGGCTGCCGAAGTTGAGGCAATTGGTGGCGGCGATGGGCCGCGCGCCGCTTGCGGCAACGTTGCGCGCGGCTTCCGCTACGGCGTGCATGGCGCCCAGGCGAGGATTGAGCCGGCACCAGCGGCCGTTGCCATCCGTGGCCAACGCCAGGGCGCGCTTCACGACCCCGGTCTTGGGATCTTTGATGCGCACGACGGCGGCATCGCTGGCGCCCGGGCCCGCCAGAGTATTGGTTCTCACGGAAGTGTCGTACTGCTCGGTGATCCAGCGCTTCGATGCGATGGCCGGCGATGCCAGCAGCTTCAGGAAATTCTGCGTGAGGTTGGTGCTTTCCGGCGCAAATTGGAACCAATCCGCGGGCGTTTCCTTTTTCGGCGCGGGCTGAGCGATTGGGCGTTGATAGACCGGGCCTTCTTCCGCCAAAGGATGCGCAGGAATTTCCGCAATCACTTTGCCATGATCTCTTACGCGCATCAGGCCACCGCCGGTTACTTCGCCGACGACGACGGCGTCGAGACCCCACTTTTTGAAAACGTCGAGGACTTCGCGCTCGCGGCCCTTTTCGGCGACTAGCAGCATGCGTTCCTGCGATTCACTCAGCATGATTTCGTACGGGGTCATGCTGGTTTCGCGCTGCGGAACCTTTGCGAGATCGATCTCGATACCGGTGCCACCTCGTGAAGCCATTTCCGTGGTCGAGCAGGTCAGCCCCGCCGCGCCCATGTCTTGAATGGCCACGACTGCGCCGGTCTGCATGGCTTCGAGGCAGGCTTCGAGGAGGAGTTTTTCCACGAACGGGTCGCCCACTTGCACGTTGGGACGCTTTTGCTGCGATTCTTCGGTGAATTGAGCAGAGGCCAGCAGCGAAGCGCCGTGAATGCCGTCGCGGCCGGTTTTTGCGCCGACGTAGATGACAGGATTGCCAGTGCCCTTGGCCTTGGCGAAGAAGATGTCTTCTTTGCGAGCGATGCCAAGGGCGAGGGCGTTCACTAACGGGTTTTGCGAATAACATGGCTCGAAGCCGACTTCGCCGCCGACAGTGGGCACGCCGAAACAATTTCCGTAATTCCCCACGCCGCGGATGACGCCATCGAGAATGCGGCGATTCTTTGCGGCGTCTTCCTCGCTCGTGCCCTTACCCGCGGTGATCTCTCCAAAGCGTAGCGAGTCGAGAATGGCGATGGGGCGCGCGCCCATGGTGAAAATGTCGCGAAGAATGCC